>JAKMGP010000200.1 GCA_022424905.1 Akkermansiaceae bacterium
GAACAAGCTTCCAAATAACTTTCCAAAGCCCGCCTCCAATGCCTTCCTACTTGCTAGAAATCATCGTCCTTGTCGGCGGATTGGTCCTGCTTCTGCTAGAAGCCTTCACTTCCCCGAAAAGAAAATCGTCAATCGCGATCGGCGCGATCTCAGTCCTCTGTTTTTCCTTAATCCTTCTGTTTTTCGCAGACAAGGGCTTTGGTGATGAAAGTGTCGAGCTGACAAGATTTTACGCATTTGATCCATTAGCAAGGTTTTTCAAGCTCTTCACGATCATTGCTACGATTCTAGCCCTCCTCCTTGCACTTGATCACCGTAAAGTCCTTTCAAAGTTCACCGCTAACCCAGGCTCTGAAGACGGGACTGGTGAATACTACTGCCTCTTTCTTTTTGCCTGTGCCGGAATGATGTGGATGGCATCGGCAAAAGATCTTGTCTCACTTTTTGTCTCACTCGAACTGACGACAATTACATCGTATATCCTGGTCGGCTACATGAGACGAAACGTCGGCTCACTTGAGGCCGGTGTGAAATTCCTGATCCTTGGCGCTCTTTCAACAGGATTTCTGGTTTATGGCATTGCATGGATCTATGGCGCGACGGGGACAACAGATCTTGCTTTGATTAGCGGGCGCATTACTGAGCAAAATTCCACCTATCTACTTTTCGGCCTCGCCCTTATTCTTATTTCCCTGGCATTTAAAGTTGGTGCGGTTCCGATGCATCTCTGGGTCCCCGACGTTTACCAAGGTGCTCCAACTCCAACCACCGCTTTCCTCTCTGTTGCCTCTAAGGCTTCGGGTTTTGCGATTGCTATTCGGGTTACCGAGCCCTTCCTGAACAGCGGGGCTGAACTTGCAGGCAAGACCACCTTCATCTTAGCTATCCTTGCTGGAGCTACCATTCTCTTCGGTAACCTCGCAGCGATTCCACAGAAAAACTTTAAGCGCCTCCTCGCATATTCCTCGATCGCAAATGCAGGCTTCATCTTGCTTCCAATCGCGGCATGGCAAACCGCTACTGATGATCTCACATCAAAACAAGTCGTCGCTTTTTATCTCACGATATACCTCATCATGACTTTCGCCGCCTTCTTCGTTCTGGCCGTAATTCATCGAAATACGGGTTCGGATCAAATTTCGGCTTTTGAAGGTCTGGGGAAAAGACACCCGCTTCTCGCGTTCATGACTGCGATAATCATTGGAGCGCTCGCCGGACTTCCCCTCACAGCAGGTTTCTGGGGCAAATTCCTCGCTTTTAAAACAGCAGTAGATGCCGAACTTTGGTTTCCAATCTCACTTGGATTTATTGGAGTTGCGGCAGGATTTTACTACTATTTCCAAATCATTCGGGCGATGTACTGGCGGACCTCACTGGAATCTCATCCCATCGAAATCAGACCAATCGCCTTCCGCTCAATTGCCGGGCTAACTTGTTTAGTGGTGGTCTTGGGATTCTGGCCCCAGCCGATCTACTGGCTTCTGCAAAATATCAGCTGAGTGCCTGCTTCTGAGTGCCAAATAAAAAGCCCCAACTGGATTCAGTCGGGGCTTATCTTTAAGGATCTATCTTATCGCTAGCCTAATCAGGCAATTCCGAGATGGGAAGGTTCGTTACCTCATCACGGTAAGATTCGGCGAGAGGAGTGCTAAGATACCGCTCAGTAGACGAGCATCCGATTGTTACAATTCGCTTTCCTTTAAAGCTATCTCTCGCAGCGACTTTCAATGCCGAGGCAACATTAGCTCCAGTAGAAATTCCCGCTGGAAGACCTTCAAGCTGAGCCAGTTTCTGCGCCATCTCAAAAGCCTCTTCATTTGTTACAGTGATAGCCTCATCTATAATCGAAGTATTCAGATTCCCAGGTATGAATCCGGCTCCAATCCCCTGAATCTTGTGAGGACCGGGAGCTCCACCCCCAATCACCGGGCTATTCTCTGGCTCAACCGCAATCACCTTAAAATCAGGATTACGATCTTTAATGACTTCCCCAACCCCCGTGATAGTTCCCCCTGTGCCAACTCCGGCGACAATCGCGTCAATATCACCATTGGTGTCACTCCAAATTTCCTCAGCAGTTGTCTCTCTATGGATTTGCGGATTGGCAGGATTATCAAACTGACTGGGACCGAAGCTATTCTCAGTTTTAGCTAGAATCTGCTTGGCCTTCGCAATCGCACCGCCCATCCCACGCGGCCCTGGAGTAAGAACGATCTTGGCTCCGAGGCTTCGCAGAAGAATTCGGCGCTCGATCGACATCGTTTCCGGCATTGTCAAAATGCACTCATACCCTTTAGCACGAGCAACAAAAGCAAGGGCAATCCCTGTGTTTCCAGAAGTCGCCTCGATAATTGTTCCGCCTGGTTTGAGAACACCATCTTTTTCGGCAGCCTCAATCATCGCTTTTCCAATACGATCTTTGACGCTAAACAGGGGATTGAAGAATTCGGCCTTAACAAAAACTTCGCAATCAAGTTCCTCGGTGACAGAATTTAATTTAATTAGTGGAGTGTTGCCGACGGTATCGACAATATTTTCAGCAATGCTCATTTTTTTCTTAGTTAGATTTGATAGTCAATTTGTCCAGAATCCTGGTGAAGTCCACATTCATATTTAGTTCCGCCAAAGCGAGTATCCTCAGCAGTCTCTCCGACATTTGCTTTCCGCGTCGAATGCCAATCGCCCATCGTCAGAAATCCTTGTTTTTCAAGGGGGTGCCGAGGTAGTTCGTGTTCATGGTAATACGCTTCCAACTGGGCATCCGCCCAATCTAGGATCGGATAAACTTTCATGGTTGCCTTTTGCTTTTCAGCAAAAGCACGACCAACCCTTGTCGACGATTGGCTACGACGGAGACCACTCACCCAAACGTCGCCACCAACCTCAGAGAGAGCACGGTTCATAGGTTCAACCTTGTTTAACAATGCATACTTTTTGTTTCCTTCTCTACCCTGCTCCCAGAGCTTACCATAGAGAGCTTCTTGACGAGCAGCTGAAATAGCGGGGTTAAAAACACGAATATCCAATTCCCAATCTTCGATAAATGATTGGGAAAACTGGTAGGTTTCAGGAAAACAATATCCAGTATCGACAAAGATAATCGGAATATCAGGGGCGTGCCTCCTTATCAGATGCAGCATTGCCGAGGCCTGAAGTCCAAAACTGGAACTTGCGACTAATCGCGACCCATAAATCTCTCTTAACTGGAGGATTCGTTCGTGCGCTTTCAGGGGTCCCAAAAGTATTGATAACTCCTCTGGCGTCGGATCGGTATTCAGAGATCTTTCAGCTGGTGAATGAGTGCTCTTCATACAACCTCATGCTCCTTGTGAACCTCACTCCCGTGAGTGACTTCGTGGATTATTCCGGCGCGAATGACAAAATCACCGAAAGACTCTCCAATATGTCGCTCGGTAGAATAACGATTTAGAATTGGACGCAAGAGCCCTGCAATCTCATCGCTCTTCACACTCCGCTTCCAGATTCCACCAATACGATTTCCAGTGAAGCCTCCACCCAAGTGGATATTATATTTCCCCGGGGCACGGCCAACAAAAGCGATCTCGGCAATATAAGGACGAGCGCAACCATTCGGACAGCCCGTCATGCGGATTGTGATGGCATCTTGGCTGAGACCCACTTCATCAAGGATCTCTTCGATTTCATCCATCAAGCTGGGTAGATAGCGCTCACTCTCAGCCAATGAGAGTCCGCAGGTCGGGAGCGCCACACACGCCATCGAGTTAAGACGGGCCGCAGAACGTTTCTGGTTTCCGGCAATTCCATATTTTTCGATCAAAGCATCGATCATCGTTTTCTCTTCAGAAGCGACTCCCGCAATGATGATATTTTGATTTGAACTCAGACGCATATCACCCTTGTGCACTTTGGCAATCTCACGAAGTCCGGTTCGAAGTAAACAGCCCTCCTTATCGAGCACTCGACCGTTTTCTACATAGATCGTCAATTGGCTCTTACCATCCTCAGTCTTTACCCAGCCGTAAGTATCGCCATTACTCTTGAATTTGAAGGGGCGTGCTTCATCAATTTTGTATCCAAGGCGACTTTCGATCTCGTTCTTGAACCACTCTATTCCCCGATCATCGATAGTGTATTTTAAACGGGCGTGCTTCCTCTCAGTCCGATCACCAAAGTCTCGTTGTATTTTCACGACCTCCTCGGAAACCTCAACGGCCTTATCAACCGGGATGAATCCCAGAACATCAGCAATTCTCGGAAAAGTCTTCTCCTGACCATGGTGCATTCCCATTCCGCCACCAACCGTGACGTTAAAACCCACTAATTTTGAATCCTTCTCGATTGCAATGAATCCAAGACACTGGGAATAAATATCGACGTCGTTACTGGGAGGAATCGCCATGCAAATTTTAAACTTTCGTGGCAGGTAGGTTTTGCCGTAGATCGGTTCTACTTCTCCTTCAGAACTTTCGACCTTTTCACCGTCGAGCCAAATTTCGTGGTAGGCACCAGTCGCTGGCGTCAGGTGGTCGCTTATAGCTTGAGCAACCTTGAGCGTCTCTCCATGGATTGACGAAAGAGCCGGGTTCGGGTTGCACATGACATTACGATTCACGTCTCCGCAAGCCGCTATCGTGTCCATCGCAGTGTCGTTAATCTCTTTGATTGTTTGCTTCAGATCCCTTTTGATCACCCCATGGAGCTGATAGGCTTGGCGGGTCGTTAGTTTGAAGTTTTCGTTTCCATAGTCGCTTGCCATCCGGTCCATCTCTAACCACTGGGCAGTTGTAGAAACCCCACCTGGAACTCGCACGCGGATCATAAAACTAAAAGCCTTCTCCAGCCCAGCACGTTTGCGCACGATACGAACATCGCGATTATCCTGCTGATAGGTCCCATGGAATTTGAGTAACTGCTCATCATCCTTAGAGACAGATTCCGTAGATTCGTCAGCTAATCCGTCAGCAATGGTCCCTCGAAGGTAATTACTTGCGGTTTTAATAGACTCGTTTTTCGAAAGTTTGACTTCAGACATTCAGCTTTGAGGTTCCTTTTTTATTCCTGATTAACCTGATATGCTTTATCAGGTTTCTCCCGACGGAAGATCGCCTAAACTCCAGCTGGATGCAATTAAAAAAAGAGCCTAATGATCTAGATTGACGAACGACATTACCCTTCTTTTCATTCCGAAGATGCTAAAGCTGATCTCTAATCTTTTCCTTCTCTTTTCAATGGTCGTCTTTACCTCATGCGTCGAAGGCGACGAGGAAGTTTGGATTAATGATGATGCCTCCGGAAATATCGTTGCGACTTATAAGCTACCAACGATTGCACTCCGCCAAATCGGAGATCCAGACGAGTTTATCAAAGCGCTAAAACTGATTGACGAAAAAGAGGTGATGATTGAGATCACAGACCTCTCTTTCGAAGTGAAATCAGGAAGAGCTATCTTCCACTTTGAAGCCAAATTTGACGATGCTCGCCAACTTCTGGCTATCACTGAGCGGAACAAACCGGTCTTTTCCAAACAAACCGAAACTGATCAAAAATACCTTGATAGCATTCTAGGGGATATTAATTTTCGTTTCGACGGAATTACCCCTGCCTTTGATCGGCTCGTGATTCCTAACAAGATCTTCCCGTCTATGGTGAAAAAAAGACCGAAGATGCTTGGTTCAGCTGCCTTCAGGTATTGCATTCATATGCCAAGAAAGATCAAGGAAACCAACGCCCACATCATCAGCAAGGACCGCAAAACCGTCACTTGGATCTTCAAGCTAAAAAATCATTTCGAAGAACCGATTAGCATGAACCTGAAAGCCGAGCTCCTACTCCCTTACTGGGTTTGGTTCACCATCACTCTAATTATAATGTCCGCACTCTGGCTGATCTCAAAAATGAAGGGGCGACAAAGGCGCTAGATTCCAATCACAGCTGACCGACTCATCAAATCAACCTCCTTGCATCGACAATCACAGTATCGACCGATTTCCTCTTCACAATCCTGACAAAGGAGAATTTGGGCATTACAGGGCATCCAGGCACAATTGCGGTATCGAATACTTGAGATTCCACAACTACGGCATTTTGAGACAATCTTGGCTCCCTCGGTTTGATTTACCGAAACACTCAATCTCTCATCGAAAACGTAGCACTCACCCTCATAACCTTCCCCCCGAACCTCTTCATCTTTTCCGTAGGTTACAATTCCTCCATCGAGCTGAAACACATTATCAAACCCTTCATTCAAAAGGAACCCACTGAACTTTTCACAACGAATCCCACCCGTGCAATAAGTTAGAATTTTCTTACCTTCTAATTCAGATCGATGTTCCCGAATCCATTTGGGAAGATCCTTAAAACTGGGCACTTTCGGAAGAATCGCCCCTTCGAAGCGCCCAATCTCCCATTCGTAATCATTTCGAGCGTCGAGCAAGACCACATGATCCTCTTTCATGGCCTCGCGCCATTCCGAGGGCTTAAGGTGAGATGCCGTGAGATCAACGGGGTTAAAATCCTCTTCGCCCAATTCCAAAGTCACCACCTCATTGCGAACTTTTATTGAGAGCTTAGGAAAGACATGCCCCTCTTCCGGATCAATCTTCCAAGCAATTCCAGCCATAATTGGGTCATTATCAAGCGCTTCGCGATATTTAGCACAATTTTCCTTTGTTCCCGAAACAGTCCCATTTAGGCCCTCAGCCGCAACCACAATCCGACCACGAAGCCCTAATCGCTGGCACAAAAGACGATGATCCGCAGCAAAAACATCAGGATCATCTAATCGCGCATATTTATAATAAAGAAGAACTTCGTAGGGAGCATTCATTAACCGTTGTTAGAATAACAAAAATTAGCCAATAGATCCAGCGAAGCTCGTTATCTTTTTATCCGAAATAAAACTCACAAATTGAGCCAGTCCATACGCTTGCCAAAGGAGGTTAGAAATGTAGTGTTTTTAGTCACCTAAATGAGGGGGGTAAACGTCGACTTATAGAAGACCAACTTGCCTGCCTCACCTTCCACTTCAGAACACTTCAAATTATCCTCTTTACCCTTGCCGACCAAATGACGAACGACAAAAAAAACCGGCGTTCAGCCCCAAAAAAGACAGCCAAAAAATCAGCGACAAAGAAAACGGCCGCAAAGAAAAAGGCTGTGAAGAAAGTAGCTACAAAAAAGATCGCTGTGAAGAAGGTCGCAAAAAAGAAGGTTGCCGCCAAAAAATCAGCACCAAAGAAAAAGGCAACCACCAAGAAGAAAGACACCTGGAAACCTGCTCATAAAGTTGCCCGCAGAAAGGTCACTCCTCCAAGCTCTAGCTCTAAAAAGGCGCCCCAAAAGAAAGTCATAAAAAAGGCCTCTGCTAAGAAATCAATTACTGGAAAAAATGTGGCTACAAAATACATCCCCGCCACTCCGCCAACCCAGCGTAAGATCAATCGAAAATTGGTTCACTACATCGTGAATCTGCCTCCAATTGTTCTTCCTGTTGAGTTTACTCGCAGTGAACCTAAAGCCGCGACTGTCTCCTCCCCACCTCTCACCACTGAAACACCAAGCTCGAGTTCAGAAATCAAAACATCGGACCCAGAACGTAAAAAAGAGGAAGTAACACAAACTCCTGTCAAAATATCTGACGACCTAGCCGCCGCTCAAGATCCGTCTCTGAGTTCACTCACTTCGGATGATGTCGCTGCAGTTGACGAACTCGGGAAAAAGTATCAGGAACTAAAAGCTGAACTTGGAAAGATCATCATTGGTCAGGAATCCGTTATCGAAGAGCTTGCAATTTGCCTCTTTGCCCGTGGTCATGGTCTGCTGATGGGTGTTCCTGGACTTGCTAAGACCTTGTTGGTTTCCTCGATTGCCGAAACCTTACATCTTGGCTTTAACCGAATCCAGTTCACTCCTGATCTCATGCCGGCCGACATTTCAGGAACTGACATAATTCAAGAACACGGTCAGACCGGAAAACGTGAGTTTGAATTTGTCAAAGGCCCCGTATTTTCCAATATCGTCCTCGCTGACGAGATCAACCGAGCGCCCGCCAAAACTCAGTCCGCCATGCTTGAAGCCATGCAGGAACGTCACGTGACCGTTCTTGGTAGGACTTATAAACTCGACGCTCCATTCTTTGTCCTCGCGACTCAAAACCCAGTGGAGCAAGAAGGAACCTACCCCCTTCCCGAAGCACAGCTTGACCGATTCATGTTTCTTATCAACGTGGAATATCCAAGTGCTCAAGAGGAAAAACGAATTGCCCGCGAAACGACCGGGGTTGACAAGGAACCTCTCAATCCCTTGCTCACCGGGGAAGAAGTTTTAAAATTCCAGAGCCTCGTTCGCCGAGTTCCAGTTCCAGATCATATCTATGACTATGCAGTCGAGATCGTTCGTCGCACCCGACCCGACGGCCCGGACGCTCCGGAATGGATTAAGGAATTTGTCGGCTGGGGTGCAGGGCCTCGAGCCGTCCAATATCTCATTCTCGGGTGTAAGGCCCGAGCAGCGCTTCGCGGCACCTACATGGCCTCTTTGGATGATATCGAAGCTGTTGCGAGCCCAGTCCTCAGCCACCGTGTCCTAACCAACTTCGCCGCTGAATCACAAGGCATGACCTCCAAGAAGATCGTCGCTCGTCTCGTCGAGGAGATGCGCGATGATGTCTAGACTGCCTGGTCAGTATGTTCATTTTTGCGGTTTTCCCAACGGAGCAAGAGCGATCAAACTTCGGTTGCACCACAAATTAATCGATCAATTCCAAATCGAAATTTCAAACGTTTAAAAGCACTCTAAAAAATGAAATACGATTTTCTAGACACCGAGGTGCTTGCCCGTCTTGGCGCGATTCCTCTCGAGTCTCGCACCCCTATGATCGGGAACGTTGCTGGGCGGCACCGCTCGCCCCACCGGGGATCATCGGTAGAATTCGCGGAATACCGCAAATACGTTCCCGGCGATGATACTCGTCGCCTAGACTGGAAGGCGTATGCGCGATCAGATCGTTATTATATTAAGGAATTCGAGGCTGATACAAACCTACGGGCCTATTTTGTCGTCGATTCATCAGGATCAATGAATTTTTCATCCGGTGATCACCCTACTAAAATCGACTTCGCCCGAAAAATTGCAGCGACCCTTTCCTACCTCATCGTCAATCAAGGCGATTCGGCTGGATTGAGCTGCTGCAACGAAAAAATCCACCTCGAAATTCCGCCGAGTCGTCGGGCTGCTCAGCTTCAGGCAATTTTCGATTCCCTCCAAAAACTCGAGCCGACCGGTGACACCGGTCTTGTCGACGCCCTCCATCAGATCGCGGAAAAAATCCAACAACGGGCGCTCGTGATAATCCTCTCAGACCTTTTTGCCGATACCGAAGCACTTGGCGATGCCCTTCAACACCTTCGATTTAGGAAACACGACATCGCGGTCTTTCACCTTCTCGACCCACAAGAGGTGGAATTCCATTTTGAACGTCCGCACCGCTTTGTTGATCTTGAGGACAGCACCACTGTAATTGCAGAACCCAATCTCATCGCAGACGAATACCACGTCGCTTTAAAGCAGTTCCTAAACAAGGTCGAAGGTAAGTGCCACGACGTTTACGCTGATTACCACCTCTTTCAGACGAGTGCCAACTACGAGGAAATTGTCTCCAACTTCATCACGACTCGTCTTCATTCCAAACGCTAGAATCAAGCCTTGAGCCTAAGCTTTCTTTCACAAACGATCCTTTGGGGGCTGTTCGCAGCCTCCATCCCAGTGATCATCCACCTGCTCAACCGACGGCGATTTCGCATCGTCGATTGGGCGGCCACAAGCTTTCTCTTGAAAGCTTCCCGTGAATCACGTGGAAAAAAGAAGCTTAAACACATCCTCATTCTGATTTGTCGAACCTTGGCAATTGCAGCTCTCATTTTTGCGGTTGCCCGGCCACTCTTGGGTGGATTTCTCGAATCAGGAAGTGGATCAGTCGGAACCGTAATTCTTGTTCTTGATCGCTCTGCGAGCATGGAGACTAAAGCAGAGAGCGGAACACCATCTTACCGCCAAGCTGTCATTACGCGAGTCTCGGAAGCCGTCGAAAAAATGGGCTCTCCCCGCTTAATTCTCATCGATAGTGCAAGTGGAGATATCCAAGAGGTCCCCTCACCCGATGCTCTCCCAGACCTTTCGACGACTTTTTCTACCGACACTCAGGCCGACATTCCAATCTTATTGACTAAAGCGATTGATTACATTGACGAGACTAATCCAGGCCAGACCGAAATCTGGCTTGCCTCCGATATGCAGCGGGGGGACTGGCGGCCCACCGACTCGAGATGGAACGCAGTTCGCGCCGGACTCGAAAGCCTTCCCAGCAAAACAAAGCTTAGGATTCTTTCATCAGGCAGCAAACTTCCGCAAAATGTAGCAATCGAGCTCGTCGCTTCTCGCCGTGTTGAGGACAATCTTTTCCTTGATCTCAAATTAACACGTAGCGGAGGCGATGGAAACTCCACCGTCCCAATCACCTACTCTCTCAAGGGGGCTCGCTCAGCCGAGCGCGTCACAATGAGTGGGCAAGAGCTTCGTTTCCAAAAACGCCTCCCGCTTGGCGCAGCCGATATTGAGGGAAGCGGGTGGGTCGGAATCCCTTCGGATAACAATCCGCGCGACAACAGTGTTTTCTTTGCGTTTGGTGGCAAAGAACCTGTCAAATCGTGGATCGTTTCAGAAAAGCCTTCAGGGAACACCGCCAACTACCTTCGCAAAGCAGCTGCACCCGATGGCTTTGATCGCTATAATTCTGAAATTATCGCCCTCACCCAAACGACTAAAATTGACTGGGCAACCGCCTCACTCATTGTCTGGCAAGCTCCGATCCCAACCGGCGCTGTTGCTGCCCAACTTCAAGAATTTGCAGTATCGGGCGGATCCATCATGTTCTTCCCACCAGAAAAACCATC
Organism: Akkermansiaceae bacterium; assembly: GCA_022424905.1. Taxonomy (GTDB): domain Bacteria; phylum Verrucomicrobiota; class Verrucomicrobiia; order Verrucomicrobiales; family Akkermansiaceae; genus SW10. The sequence goes on from JAKMGP010000200.1 coordinate 10,932, forward strand.
TAAGAACATCATTTTTGGGACATCGTGGGGGGTGATTGAAGACGCTCCGGCTGACGAGTATTTTATCAACGGATCATGGATCAAGGATGATGGTCCTTGGCGAAATAGCCTGAGCGATCAAAAAATGCCAATTGATCAAGTCCGCGGAGTCAAGCGCTGCAGCATTCAGGGTGATGGCACCTCTCTTGCTGAATGGGACGACGGATCTCCTCTCCTTTACCGCCAACTAGAGGGTCTTGGGACCGCAATCTTCATTAATACTCTTCCCGATGATCGTTGGTCTAACCTCGAGTTTGTCGCCCTCCACCTCGTGGCTGTTCAGCGTCTCCTTGAAAAAGGAACCGACCGACTCCACGCCGGTTATCGCGCGATTGCTGGAAGTGAAAAAGCTAAACTCCGTGGCGATGAAGTCCGCGATCGCCTCGATACTTTTGAGGCCTACGAACCCGCTCTTGGGGCGTACCGCGCCGGAGTCTATCGCCTTGGAGAAAGGGTGATAGCCGTTAATCGGCCCGCCGCGGAAAACTCTCCTCTCCGCGTTAACGGGGAAGCTCTCGACACCCTTCTAGAAGGAACTTCTTACTCACTCTTTGAAAGCACAAAGGATGACGACAATCTCGTCTCTCCGGTCTGGTGGGCTTTCCTCATCACGGTTCTCTTCTTTTTGCTTGCCGAGGCAATCCTCTGTTTGCAACCCAAGTTAACCGGACCGCCTGCTCTCCGCACCTCAAATACGCCTCCCGCCTCGTGAATCATTTCAATCTCGGCCCACTCCACTTTCAGGCCCAAACCTGGTTGATAGTCTTGGTGGTGATCGTTCTCACTGCGACGATCACTCTAGGAGTCATGGCAACGCGTCGGTCAACACGCCCAAACCGCACTGGCTCTCTTGAGGGCCTCCGACTTCTATGCGTTCTCTTTGTTTGCACTATGTTACTTGGACCCGAATGGCGCACGGTTCAGGAATCGGACCTCCAACCCGAAATTGCTATCGTCTGGGATGAATCAACCTCAATGGATACCGAAGACGCTAGGCGGCCAGAGTCGATGGCAGGATCCGAAACAATTTTAACCCGTCGCGAACTAGTTAAACGGCTGGTCGATTCTAAGTTTTGGAAAACCTTCGAAGCCGACGGTAAAAACCGTGTCACCACGGCATCTTTCGGGGCACCCTCACCTGATGCCGATATCATCGAGTTAGCGATGAGTGGCACAGACATTAACGAAGCTTTAGGCAATTCTTTGGCTAATGGACAGAATCTGAGAGCTGCTATTTTCTTGGGTGATGGCGATTGGAACCTAGGAACTTCCCCCGTCGGTGTTTCCCAACAATTCCGTCTCAAAGGCGTTCCGATTTATACCCTCGCGACGGGAAACAATAAAAGAGTCCCTGACTTGGAACTCACCTCGGTTAACGCTCCGACTTACGGCATCATCGGCGAGAATGCCCAAATCCCTTTTACTATTGAATCATCGCTTGCTCGTGATGTTCGCACCCAGGTTCGCATCAAAAGCGACACCGGAGCAGAGCGCTACAAAGACATCACGGTTCGTGCCAACAGCACCCACTACGATTCACTGCTCTGGCGGGTCGAAAAGGAGGGCGCCTCGACACTCTCCATGTCTCTTCCAGTTGCCAATGGCGAGCTAATCGAAAATAACAATGCGCGTGACTTTGTCATCAGCGGCAAACCTGAATCGATCCGAGTTCTAGTCATTGAAAGCTTACCTCGTTGGGAATATCGATTCATCAGAAATGCACTGTCGCGAGATCCTGGAGTAACCGTGGATTGCCTTCTTCTCCATCCAGATCTAGGGAGAGGCGATGGGCCAGATTACATCCAAGAATTTCCCGAAAAACTGGAAGATCTACAGAAGTATGATGTTGTTTTCATTGGAGATGTTGGAGTTGGAGAAGGCCAACTCACACTTGAACAAGCCAATTTGATTGAAGGTCTCGTTAAGAGCCAAGCCAGCGGAGTTGTCTTCATCCCCGGCGCCAAGGGAAACCAGTTCACGCTCTCCGAGTCAAATCTGGGTGACATAATCCCTGTGATTCTCGACCAAGATAAAAAAGAGGGCCTCTCTGAATCCATCGAAACAACAATGCGCCTTACTCCTGAAGGTGAAGAATCACTCCTAACAATGCTGGGAGAAAGTGAGGCACAAAACGAAACAATCTGGCGAAATCTGCCCGGTTTCTATTGGCAAGCCCCAGTCGTTCGGGCGAAAGCGGGTTCGACGATTCTTGCCGAAAATGAAGCCCGTAGAAATGCCTATGGGAGGCTTCCAATCATTGTCACCTCGAGGGCAGGTTCTGGAAAGGTTCTCTACATGGCCATCGATTCTGCGTGGCGCTGGCGCCGCGGTGTTGAGGATCTTTATCATTATCGGTTCTGGGGACAGGTTGCACGCTGGATGTCCTACCAACGGAATATGGCCGCAGGAGAACGGATACGGCTTTTCTACACCCCCGAGCGGCCGAAACCTGGAGACTTTGTTTCCCTTTCGGCCAATGCTTTCGATTCTAATGGAGCTCCACTTAATGATGGTGTCCTACAAATCGACCTTACGGCACCCAACGGTCAGATTAAACGAATCGAACTTGCGAAAGAAGAAGGAGCCTGGGGAAGCTTCTCCGGGCGCTTCAAAATCTCCCAACCAGGTGAATGGAACCTCAACACATTTATCCCTGAAGAACCGGCCGCAGCAATCGAAGCTAAAATTATTTCCCAAACCGACGCCATCGAGAAGACGGGACGACCGGCTCGCTTTGAAGTTCTCCAAGAAATGTCTAAGATTTCGAGGGGCCGTATGGTTACAGCAGAAAAAATCGATGAATTAGTAAAGGAAATTAATGCCCTTCCAGAGCCTCAGCCATTGGTCACTTCTATCAAGCTCTGGGCTCATTGGCTTGCGCCTGTAATATTGATCACCCTTCTCTCGCTATTCTGGATCGGCCGGAAGCTCAACGGCGCCTTCTAGAAAGGGGGCGAGTTTCCCAAGTCGCGCCATGGGTGAGTCATTTCAGACATCACCAGTTCCCGCCAATAAGAGGTCCCAATTAAACGTCTTCTTTCAAGCTTCCTGGATAGGCATGCTCTATCCTTAAAACCTCATCAACGATCTGCTCATTTCAACTAATGGGCAAATCATTAACTATCTTATCTCTAGTCTAATTTTCAGAAAAAAGACGCAAGACAAGAGAATCCTAACTTTAAAAAAAGGCGGAACTTAACCATTCTTGAGCAACTTTCCTCGCCGAATAGGGTTTCATGACTTAGACTACCCAAGATGTTTCCCCGTTTCATCATCGCCACCCTCACTCTGGTTATCGGACTGCTTGCGGGGTGGCTCCTGTTTCAGACACAGGGGCAGCCTGAAGACTTTAAAGGCGCGAAGAACTCGATTAAGAAGCCATTGGAATATGTTCCTTCAAATCCCATCAGCGATCGGCAGAGGAACAACGGAAATTCCGCTCGAAATCCCAATTTCGATCCCAACGCAATCCCATACGAGAGAGTCGTTGCTTTTGCAAGCGAGGAGGCCTACCGCGATTTCCTCAAAAAACTCGCAGCCAGCCGAGTTCGTAATAAAGGGACAATCGATTCATTGCGCGCTGTTCGGATCGGCTTTGATTCACTGACCGATTTTGATGCTTTGGATCTAGAACCCGAGGATGTCGAATTTAATTATCCTGTCCTCATTCCTGAACTTCGCGAAGTTGACCCCCAGCAAGGGG
>JAKMGP010000203.1 GCA_022424905.1 Akkermansiaceae bacterium
AAAACTAACAAGGAGTTACGATTTCTCCTAACTCCTTGATGGAAAGATGGTGGGCAGGGCTGGATTCGAACCAGCGTACACATACGTGAGCAGATTTACAGTCTGCCGCCTTTAACCACTCGGCCACCTACCCCCGTAAGTTTTTCGTGGGCCACTCCGCTTTGCAGCATCGCGACGGCGGGGAAATATTAGGCTGGAGAGATTCACGCAAGGAGAAAGTGAGATTTTCGCAAGCAAGATGAGCAATTCTTCCTCAAAAATTCCACGACGAACCGAAACTCTCAAAAAAACCAAGCTAAGTTGATATCTTAGTTTGGTTATTTTTTCCCCTTTTACGGTGACAGAAGCTCGAGGCTTTCAGCCCTCGTGAGGCGGATCGCTTTGCCTTGGTAAGAAGCAAATGATTTGAAAGATCGAAGGACTTTGTGAAAAATTTCACAAAGTCGCTTTACGGACTGCGAGTCCGCTTGCATACTAGCTCAGCGCGGAGCTATCTTATGGCTTCGTGTTCACACCCGTAAACGCGCGATAACACGATGAGCGAAGATGCCCCGGCAAATACCGCAACGGCTGAAAAAGAGCTTCCCAAGGATCTGGCTGCCGCGGCAGGCATGGTCAACGTCCAGATCGATGGCGAGTGGCTTCAAGTTCCAAGAGGGACTCGGATGATCGAGGCTGCCAAATTGGTGGGAAAAGAGGTCCCTCACTACTGTTATCATCCAAAGCTTTCTTCTCCAGGCAATTGCCGCATGTGCTTAGTCCAAATGGGCATGCCCCCGCGCCCGGCACCGGGACAGGCGCCTATTTACGGCGATGATGGTTATCAAGAAATTGGTTGGATGCCACGCCCCGTGATTGCTTGTGCCAATACGGTTGCCGAAAATATGGGGATTCGAACCAGTGGTGATTTAGTCGAGAAGACACGCGAAGGCGTCATGGAGTTTCTCCTGATCAACCACCCGCTCGATTGCCCGATCTGCGACCAGGCTGGCGAGTGCAAGCTTCAGGAATTTTCGGTTGAACATGGCCGTGGTCAATCACGCTTTAAGGAAACCAAGATCAAGAAGCCCAAAAATGTCGATATTGGTAAAAATATCCGCCTCGACGACGAGCGTTGCGTGATGTGCAGCCGCTGCATTCGGTTCATGGATGAGGTCGCAGAGGAACCCGTTTTAGGATTTTCTCAGCGAGGAACCCACACCTCGGTCACTGTTCATCCAGGTTATCGGCTTGATAACAACTACTCCCTTAATACTGCTGATATTTGTCCAGTTGGAGCTCTCACCTCGAACGACTTCCGGTTTCAGATGCGTGTTTGGTTTCTTAAAGAAACGAAAAGCATCGATGTGAACTGCGGAACTGGAGCTAATACCGTGATTTGGACCCGCGGCAACGAAGTCTTCCGAGTGACACCTCGCCAAAACGACGATGTCAACTCATCTTGGATGCCAGATAGTCACAGACTTTCTTTCAATCATTTGCAGACAGATGATCGCCTCAGCGGGCCTCTCATTAAGAAAGATGAAAATCATCTTCAATCTTCCTGGATGGAGGCAACAGCCCATGCTGCCGCGGGACTCGGAATGAGGCAATCAGATGAGGTTGCGATAATTGCTTCGGGACGCCTCAGCAATGAGGAACTCTATCTCACCAAGAAAATCGCAGAAGCTCTAGGAACCGATCTCGTCGCGACGGTGCCCCGTGTAGGGGAACCCGACGGCAAGCTCATCTCAGCCGATCGTAATCCTAACACCACCGGTGCTTCATTGATTTGGAATACTTCCGAGCCATCTGAGAAGCTCGACGCCATTCGTGAAGGAGTTTCCTCCGGGAGAATTAAGGCCTTGATCGTTCTTTCGGAAGACCTCTTTGAGGAGGCTGGATTTAAGTCCACAGACCTTGAAAAACTCGATCACTTGGTTGTTTCTCACACCCACGCCAATCCAACGGCTTCCCATGCAAACGTCGTTTTATCGGGTGCCGGATTCGCAGAAAAACGAGCAACCTATGTCAATGTTACCGGACGACTGCAGCGGGCAAACCAAGCCGTCATTGCTCCAGGCGATTCCCGCGACGACTGGGAAACTCTCGCGGCTCTTCTGTCGCAACTTGATGAAAACTATAGTCCACCAACCTCGATGGATGCTGTTCTAAATGATATTTCCTCCGAAGTTAGCGAATTTGAGGGCCAGACCTTCGGGTCGATTGGGGACCTTGGAATTCAGATCACTCAGACTGGGGTTACGATCCCTCTTCTCGAGCAAGAAAGGGCTCGGGTAGCATCAGGCCAAATCATCGGATAACCAGAACCACACCAGATTCTACCTTTCATGGACACCACTTTTCTCATCGCAGCCGCTATCAAGATTGCCGTTTTCATCGGCATCACGATGAGTTTCGTCAGCATCTGCGTGATCTTTGAGCGCAGATTTTCGGCGATCATTCAGGATCGAGTCGGCCCCAACCGGACCATGATTCCGCTTTCGATTCTTGGATTCAAGAAAGATCTCGCCCTCCCGATTGGTGGTCTCACGCAACCGGTAGCTGACGGATTGAAATTTATTCTTAAGGAAGACTTCACTCCCTCTTACGTTCGGAAATTCTTCTTTTGGCTAGCCCCCGTTTTAGTTGTCGTTCCTGCCCTCCTCACGATGGCTGTCATTCCATTCGGGAGCCCGATGGAAATTGCCGGCAACGTCATCCCAATGGCTGTGGCCGACCTCAACGTAGGGCCACTTTATATTTTTGCGATTGCGTCTCTCTCCGTCTACGGAATCACCTTGGCTGGTTGGGCTTCCAATTCGAAGTATCCTTTCTTTGGAGGAGTTCGCGCTTGCGCTCAAATGATTTCATACGAAATCGCTCTTGGACTCTCGATTGTTCCAGTGCTTATGTTTTTTGGTGGGTTGAACTTAGGGCACATCGTCGAAGACCAAGTCACCAACGGTTGGTTGCTTCTCCCACTTTGGAATGAAGGTGGGTTTATCATCAGCTCAGGATATTGGGCGGATCCGCAAGCATCAATCCAGCGACTCCTTCTTCTCATCCCAATCTTCATTTCATTCATTATCTTCACCACTTCGATCTTCGCGGAAACGAATCGTATGCCTTTTGATCTTCCAGAATGTGAAACTGAGCTCGTTGGCGGTTACCATACCGAGTATTCTTCGATGAAGTTCGCTCTTTTCTTCATGGGTGAGTATGCCGCGATGGTGGTTGGTTCGGCACTTATTGTGACCCTCTTCCTCGGCGGATGGTCAATTGGTTTTGGTATCGATAATCTCCTTCCGGCCGGGGCTTGGTGGGTCAGCCTCTTACACATCGGTGTCTTTCTAGGCAAAGTAACCTTCTTCATCTTGTTTTTCATTTTGGTCCGTTGGACCGTTCCCCGCTTCCGCTATGACCAATTAATGAATCTGGGTTGGATCGTTTTCTTTGAAGCCGCGCTCATTAACGTTTTCCTAGCAGCACTCGTAATCGCATACCCAAGTATCGGAATCATGGGTCTTGCAATCGGATTTGCTTTGTTGATTACCGCTACCATCCTTCTGATCAAGATAGCCAAGGGCTCCTTAGAGAGACCCTCAGCAACCGCAGTTTAAAAACCCACCTCATTTTCAACCCATTTTAATTAGCCATGGCAATCATCAAAGTTGAACGCCCCAAGCTTTCCTTCGGAGAAAAAATCTACTTCGGCGCCGCCTTCAAAGGGATGGTCATCACCCTTGGACACGCTTTCCGATCCTTGCTCGGGAAGACCACGGGAGCTAAAGAGCTAAACTCATCCGGTGTCGGAGTGACAATGCAGTATCCTGAGCAAAAATGGGACGACAAGTTGCCCGAATATTACCGTGGCGCGCCTGCCCTTGTTACCGACGAACGGGACCGGGAACGTTGCGTCTCGTGCCAGCTTTGTGAATTTATCTGCCCACCCAAAGCAATCAAAATCACCCCCGGTGAGATTCCATCGGATAATGAATGGGCCAAGGTTGAAAAGCGCCCCCAAGAGTTTGACATCGACATGATCCGCTGCATTTACTGCGGCATGTGCGAAGAAGTTTGTCCAGAGCAAGCCATCTATCTTCGCCCTGACTACGTTATCACAGGTACGAACCGCACTGAAATGGTCCACAACAAAGAGCGACTTTACGAAATTGGAGGGAAGCGCGTTGGACTCGTCAACAAGTGGAACGATTTAAAGTAAGCTATGGAAAACCTCGCATTCTACCTTTTTGCTTTTATGGCGGTTGCCGGAGGAGTGCTTTTAGTAGCTCTCCGTAATCCAGTCTCAAGCGCGCTCGCCATGGTGCTATCCTTTGTTGGACTGGCGGGTTTATTCATTGGCCTGAATGCCTACTTTGTTGGGATCGTCCAAATCTTAGTCTATGCGGGCGCAATCATGGTGCTCTTCATCTTCATCATCATGCTGCTCGACCTAAACGACGAAAAGCCCGTCAAATTTAAATCTTCCTCGGTTGTCGCTGGTCTCGTTATCCCTCTTCTCTTAGTCGTTCAAATTCTCGGAGTGATTCAAACCGGATCCGAAGGCAACAGGGTTGAATTTGAGGAAATCACCAATGATTCGATGCGAAAATCGGCCGGCCAATTTGCTCAACTCGATAAAGATGGACTTGCACTGCCGCGCGAGAGACAGACAGCAATCTACAAGAGTTTGACTCATGAAAAGAGCCCTAAACTTCCTGACACCAATCTTATCGGACACACCATCTTTAAGAGCTACAATTACCCTCTGCAGGTGGTAGGGGCCCTCCTCCTTGTCGCAACAATTGGCGTCGTAATCCTTTCCAAAAGGTCGATCAAGCAAGCCCCCACTGATTCCTAACGATATTCCTTCATGGCTTCACTTAACGACTATCTTTTTGTTTCCGGCCTTCTCTTCGCGATCGGCCTCGCTGGAGTCATCGTCCGGAAAAACATCATTGTGATTTTTATGTGCCTCGAGCTGATGCTCGCCTCGGCTAGCCTTACCCTCGTGGCTTTTTCAAGATTCCACTTATTGAATGGGCTTCCGGATTATAACGGTCAGGTTTTCGTCTTCTTCATCATTACTGTTGCCGCCGCCGAGGTCGCTGTTGGGCTTGCGATTATCGTGGCTCTCTACCGTGCCCGCCAAACCATTAACGTCGAGGAACTCACCTCAATGCGCGGCTAACCCCACGAACTTCGAATTCTCATGGAATCACTTCCCTGGCTTATCCTCGGTCTCCCGCTCCTGACAGCTGCGGCTATTCATCTTGGACTCAAAAAAAAGCAATCTCTGTCAGCTCTAGTCTCTACTTGCTCAGCGGCTGTGACTCTAGTGCTCACCTTAGTGATCATTTCGAAAGGAAGTGATCTTGCCGGTTCATTTACTTGGGCCTCCATTCCTGGTTTCGATGGGATCGAAATCGGTTATGAATTAAATCAACTGTCTCGAGGCATGATGCTTGTAGTCGCCGGGGTTGGGTTTCTTGTTCACTTGTTTTCCCTCGCATACATGAAGGAGGATTCAGCACTAGCCCGTTACTTTTGCGGACTATCGCTCTTTATGTTCTCGATGACAGGGATCGTTCTTGCCACCAACTTCATCATGATGTTCATGTTTTGGGAGTTAGTCGGCCTGAGCTCCTATCTTCTCATTGGGCATTGGTATCAAAAAGACTCCGCGGCCGATGCTTCAAAAAAAGCCTTCCTCACAAATCGGATTGGCGATTTTGGGTTCATGATCGGCATCCTTATTCTCTGGGGAATCACCGGGAGCTTCACCTTCAATGGCATAAGCGAGTTCTTTGCTGGAGGGGGTCACCCTAAAACGATCGTGCCCTCAATGACGATGTTCTCATCCGCCATCCTTCTAATATTCATGGGGGCCATGGGTAAATCGGCACAAGCTCCTCTGCACGTGTGGCTCCCAGACGCGATGGAAGGCCCCACTCCAGTTTCTGCTCTGATTCATGCCGCAACGATGGTTGCAGCAGGCGTTTTCATGATGGTCCGATTCTTTAGTGCGGTTGGAATTGAGACTCTCGACTCCATTTGGGGACCGGATGTTATCGCTTGGATTGGTGCGATCACTTCCCTTCTCGCAGCCTTGATGGCTACTCAACAGGACGACATCAAAAAGATCCTCGCCTATTCCACTCTTTCCCAGCTCGGTTACATGGTCATGGCCGTAGGACTCCTGGACCCAAAAGCGGGAATGTTCCACCTCTTCACACATGCCTGGTTTAAAGCCCTTCTCTTTCTCGGCTCGGGCGCGGTCATCTTCGCCTGCCATCATGAGCAGAATATTTGGAAAATGGGTGGTTTGAAAAAAACTATGCCCGTTACTTTTCTCACCTTCGGGATCGGAACGATTGCTCTTTGCGGTGTTCCGGGAACTTCCGGTTTCTTCTCTAAAGAACACATCCTTGAATCTGCCGCCCACAGTGGACAGTGGGCCCTCTTCGGAATCGCCGCACTGGTGGCTTGCCTTACTACTTTCTACATGTTCCGTCTCTTCTTCGTAGCTTTTCTAGGGAATCCTCGAAGTGATAGCGCGCAACATGCAAAGGAAGTTGGCCCCCTCATGTCTGCCCCTTTGATTGCCCTAGCACTTATGGCTATTTTTTCCGGATATCAATTCCTAGGGGGCAACATCTCACCACTTTACAAGCCTTTTGAGTTTCACCCGGATGCCCCAGCATT
>JAKMGP010000213.1 GCA_022424905.1 Akkermansiaceae bacterium
ACGATTCCAATAACCAAGGGGTAAAGGGTTTCCACCATTTGTGAGCAGGCCCTCTCATCCCGGTCGACCGCCCGAGCGATAAGCTCTGGATTGACTGGCTGAGGTGAACTGTCATGACTCATTATTAAGGTAGCGGGTAAATTAAGCCCTTATACAGGTAAGACGCCGATCGGGCGCTTTCGTTACATTTTCCTGCTCAGAAGGATTTTTCGAACAATGGAGGAAGAAACATGAATGCTACATGAAATGCCGGAAAAGGTGCCATGATTAAAATGTTAGATTGGCAACCCTAAGTGCTCGTGGGGCCTAGAGCTGCAAAGGAACAGGTCAAGCAAGTCGTCTTATCCAATTTTCCTTAAATCGCTTCAGCTTGCTCAAGGCCACCCTAGGCGTTTAGTGTTAGACCATCAACTTCTTTCGGCCTTTTTACTTTCCAACCCACCTCCATTTCCTCGGGCTTGTAGGCTATTCCTCGCTCTTTGTCCAAGGGTTTGCCCTGCCTACAAAGACCCAGCAATTCTTTGACAATCATTGTATCGGCTGTCATGGGCCCAAGAAAGCAAAGGGAAGCATTCGACTCGACCACCTCGATGGCCGAATTTCCCAAGGGCTAGACTTTGAAACTTGGGACGAGATCTATGCCCAGCTTGCGCAAGGTGAAATGCCGCCAAAGGACGCAAAGCACCAGCCCGATGAGGCGCAGCGTGCATCGATAATCTCTTGGCTTGGTAAGGAGTTAGAGAAAGCACGATCCTCGCCCCGTGGACGGCACCTCCTGGGTCAGTTTTCCTTTGGTAATCAAGTTCACCATGACGCTCTTTTTTCCGGAGAAATCAAAGAACTTCCTTTTTCGCCACCCCGCTTGTGGCGGATAAACCCCAACATTTACGATCGAACCAAAAAAAGAATCTTTAAAGACCACTGGATGGAATTACGGAAAGCCCGTCAGCCCTTTCCTTTAGAACAAAGACCAGGAATTAATGATTACTCAGAGGGCCTTTTTGCAGACTCGGCAACGCTCGAAACACTCTTACTGAATGCTCGCGGTATCGCAGAACACCAGCTGAACCGCGATATCCCCTTAATTTTTCGGACAATTCTCGAATCCGATGAACCTCCCACCCCGGAGCAAGCCGAAGCCGCGGTGTGGTTTCAGTTTAAAACGCTAGTTCTCCGCCCTCCCAGCGAGAAGGAATTAGCCCGCTACCGGGACTACTTTTTACGATCGGTTAAAGAATCCGGCGGCGACGTTCGGGCGGGCCTTGAAGTTTGTCTTAAAGCCATCGCCCTGAACCCGGAAGCAGTTTATCGTATGGAACTCGGTCTCGGGTCTAAGGATGATCATGGCAGGACAATCTTGTCGGACAATGAACTGGCATTCGCGATTGCGTTCTCGCTTACCGACGATCCACCAGACCAAACCCTATGGTCGGCTGCCCAAAGCGGAAATTTGGAGTCAAGAGAAGAGGTTCATCTCCAGTTAGAGCGCATCCTAGAAGACCCTGCAATTGCCAAGCCCAAGATCCTCCGCTTCTTCCGAGAATTTTTCGGATACCACCGTGCTCCCCAGATCTTCAAAGATGCCGAACGTTTCAAGAACTACGACTGGGGTATTGTCGCGAACCAATTGGTGCACGAGGCCGATCTCTTAGTCTTGCACACTCTAAAACAGGACCGGGATGTTCTGCGGCAGTTACTCACTACCGAAAAATATTTCGTTGGTCACATCGGGCTCGAGGCAGATCCAAAAAATCTCGAACAGCGCCTTATTGCCCTCAGGCGGCTCTACGATTATTGGAAAGAAAAGCCGTGGAAAAAGCTAGAATACGAGCTTGAGGCCAAGGTCCGCACGGAGATTGAACAGCTCCATCCCTACTTTGAAGTCCAGCCCATGAAGCATCGGATGAGCGGAGGCCTTATCAAGGATTACATGCCCTATCTTACCATTTGTTATGACAACGGACTTCGCCCAATGCTCGCTCAGTTCATCCTTATGGAAGGCGAGCGTGAGCGCAATCTCACCTCCGGCCACGATCAACGATTCTTTTTGAGCGCCTACAATCTTTCTGTCGATCAATTCGATTGCCCAATCGAACAGCCTTTTGAATTAAACAAAGAACAACGAATTGGCCTTCTCACTCACCCTTCCTGGCTC
>JAKMGP010000235.1 GCA_022424905.1 Akkermansiaceae bacterium
AAAGCGAGTTCGACACCGGCGCGCACCATGGCGACCATAAGGATGCCTTTGTCGAAGTATTCTTGCTCGGAGATTTCACCTGCACCTTCAGTTTGCTCAAATTCGGTTTCGCCAGTGTCCTTGCGCCAGCCAAGGAGGTTGACGTCATCATTTGCCCAGTCTGCCATCATGGTGCTGGAGAACTCACCGGAGATGATGTCGTCCATATGCTTGTAGAACAAGTCGCGCATGATCTCCTTGAGCTGTTCGGAAAGTTTGAAGGCTTCGATCTTTGCGGGGTTGGAAAGGCGATCCATCATGTTTGTGATGCCGCCGTGCTTAAGGGCTTCGGTTGTGACCTCCCAGCCATTTTGGATAAACTTGACGGCCCATTGTGGATCGATCCCGTCTGCTTTCATTTTTTCAAAGCAGAGAATGGAGCCCGCTTGGAGGAGGCCACAAAGAATAGTTTGTTCTCCCATAAGGTCGGATTTGACCTCAGCTACGAACGATGATTCGAGGACGCCTGCTTTGTCACCGCCCTGGGCTACAGCAAGTGCTTTAGCGAGTTCGATACCTTCTCCGGAAGGATCGTTTTCAACATGGCAGGCAATAAGGGTGGGAACTCCGAAGCCGCGTTTATACTCCTCGCGTACCTCAGAGCCAGGTGACTTCGGTGCGACCATAATAACGGTGAGGTCTTTGCGGATTTGGGTTCCTTCTTCAACGATGTTGAATCCGTGGGCATAAGAAAAAGTCGCGCCTTCTTTCATATGTGGAATGACTGTTTCAACCACCTTAGTGTGCTGCTTGTCAGGGGCGAGATTCATCACAATGTCAGCAGTCGGAAGCATTTCCTCGTAGGTGCCGACGGCGAAACCATTTTCGGTTGCGTTGAGGTAGGACTGTCGCTTTTCCTCAATCGCAGCGGGGCGGAGGGTATAAGATACATCGAGGCCGGAGTCGCGCATGTTGAGACCCTGGTTGAGCCCTTGGGCGCCACAGCCTACAATCACGATTTTTAGTCCTTTCGCTGCGTTTACGCCATTGGCGAATTCAGACGAGTCCATGAAACGGCAGGTGCCAAGCTCGTCCAGCTGGCGACGGAGAGGGAGAGTGTTGAAGTAATTCGTGCTCATTGTTAAGGGAAAAAGTGAAGTTGACGGGGTCTGAATGTCAGGAAACCAAGATTTGTAAACGAAGAATCGGTTTAGGAGGCTAAGAATTGACCTTTAGCGTGGAAATTTGCGACCTTTATCTAAATGAAAGCGAGGCTAATTAGGGTCAACTGCATTATCGGAAACTGGATAAAGAGCGACACGGGAAAGATTAGCGCAAAGTGATCGACGATCATGTCCAATCTCCTAGAGATCATGGAAGTGGGGCAAAGATCAGGATCAAGAGCGACTTTCTGGCTTCGAGTTCGGTGAAGCGGATGGCTTTTGCGACGAGGTTGTTCTTAATTTCTGGGTGACTGTCTTGAGGAAGGCTGATGAAGTGGGGTTAATTTAGGAAAAGCTGTAGTGAAGCGAGCTGGCTTCCCAAATGGGATGAAGGTGGCCTCGATTCCTTTTGTCTCATTGGCAAGTTTGAGGGCATTTTCTTGGGTCGAAATTCGAAGGGCCGTTGCCCAGGCGTCGGCCAACATTGCTGACCGAGCGATGGTTGTGACATTGAGGCGATTGGTCTTTGGTTTTCCGCTTGAGGGATCAATCAGATGGGCATGACGCACATTGCCCTGCTCGAAGAATTGATAGCTGTCTCCCGAAGTCGAAAGCGCCGTATTGCTGATAGTAAGTGCCCCGAGCATTTCACGAGATGGTCTCTCAATCCCTACAGTCCAGCCATTTTTTTCGGGAGGCGCCTCAGTAAAAATCATTTCTCCTCCGATGATCACAGCGGCTTGCTTGATTCCAACTTTACTAAGAATCATCATTACTCGATCGGCGATGTATCCCTTTGCGATTCCTCCAAGATCGATCTTTAAGGGTTGGCGAAACATGATGGTCCTCGATTTCGGATAGAGAATCAAATCCTTGTAAGAAGCCTCAGGATCATCATTAAAAAGTAGTTTTTTTTGTCGTGCGCTTTGACGCCAGTTCCGAGTTGTATACCCCAAGGTGATGTCAAATGCCCCATTTGTTTTGGTCGAGATCTCCTGAGCTTGCGCGATGACATCAAAGAGATCATCACTAATTTTATGGGCAACCTTTGCGGGCTTGCAACAAAGTTGGGAGACCTCGCTATCAGAACGGTAGTCAGAAAAAATTTTATCGAGCTCCTTGACCTGTCTGAAACAGTCTTCCGCTAGTTTTTGAGAGAACTCCTTATCATTTGAGTAGAAAGCGATTTGAACGATCGTGCCCAAGTGAGGCTGCGAAAAATATTGTCTTTGTAGAAGCGGGGTAACCTCTTCGTTCTGCTGTGCGACGGCGTGACTTGTAGCCAGCACAATGAATCCTATCCTCTGCGCAAAATAAGCAAGAAGGTTCACTCGGGCGGATAATGGATGGTTTGAATCTCTGACCGTATGAGAGCTACTCATCTGCTTCGACACCGGAATTCCAATAGTGATACATTTCTTCGACCGTTGGAATTTTAGCAGGGCGAACGATTCTTAATCCGAGCCAGGGAGTCGTTGTATGATACCAAAGGCTTCTAGGTCTCTGGGGATCGGCAACTTTCCATATTGGCGTCGATTGGTGACGTGCAGCCGCAGAAATTTCCTGGAGCGACTGCTGCCAATGCCCACCTTTAGTAACGTGAGGATAGGGCTTCGTTGCTTTCACCCAGGGGTTGTGGACTTCGCCCTTGGCAAAGTATTCCCTGCGGTTTGGGACATATTGATCGAGTGTCCACTCTAAGACATTTCCGTGCATATCGTGAAAACCCAGCGAATTGGGTTTTTTCTGTCCCGGAACGTTATAATGCGTTGAGGCATCCCCACCGAACCAGGCATACTCCCCAGCTTTTTGAGCATCGGCTCCCCAAGAGGAATTTGTATCACTTCCTGCGCGACAGGCGAATTCCCACTCAGCTTCCGTCGGCAGGCGGTAGAAATGCCCGGTCTGAAAACTCACCCATTGACAATACTTGTTAGCGGCATGTTGAGTCATACTCAGCGCCGGATGGCCATCACGCTTCATCCCGAAAGTCATCGGATGGTAAGGAGGTGTGGGCCGTGCAATAAATTCAATGTCGTTTTTGATTTGTGCCCGCATGAAATCTAGGGGCTGGCCGTCTTTCTGGCGTGGAATCGGAGACAACATGAATGGTTCGTAGGCTTCCCAAGTGATTTCGTGTTTGGACATCCAGAAAGGAGAGAGAGACACTTTGAGGATATCATCTTTCTCTTCTCCGCGCCATGTGAACTCGCCGCCTTTTACCGGAAGCATGTCGATTTTGGCGCCCGAAGCGAGGGGGTCCTGAAATGCGATTAATTCCTCCTCTTTACCGTTGTTGGTCTTTTTCTTAATCCCTTGGTAGTCCAAAATACGCTTATGAATCGCTTTTGCGAGGCGCATTTCTTCTTCATCGAAGCCATCTTTTGCGAGAGCAGGCTTGATGTCAGGAGCTGTTTCAGCCTGAGCAACTGCCCCCGCACAAAGCAGGGCGATAATGACTGGAAAGATGTGTGAAGTTTGGAACTTACGAACAAACCGAATCATCGAACTAGAGGAACTTTGTTTTGCCTGGAA
>JAKMGP010000237.1 GCA_022424905.1 Akkermansiaceae bacterium
CGGGTCAGGTGTTATCCCCGCCCGCTTTGAAGATTTTAAAGAAGGTATACACCGCCTCATCATGAAGCAGTTTTTCACGACAGAGAACGTGGCCCGGTTCTTCAAAGGGAATCAAACCGGAGATAAACCCGGATTCGACCTTTCACCCTTGATTGATTCGGTTGATTTAGACCCAACTTTTGAAGCTTTAAAAAAGGCTGTCATGAATTCTAAATTCGGGGGCGCCCTCGCCATGTTTGGAGGGGCTGCTGCGCTTGACCCCATCAAGCCCGACTTTGTTGAAAAAATGAGAAGCTCCGTAAAAGAGATCGTTTCATCCCGTGATTTTCAGGAAAAACTTCAAGCCCTTGCAACCGGAGGAGCGAGCGATCACTCCGAGCTCCTGGACCGCGTCAGCGCCATCGTCGAAAAACGACTTGAAGAGCTCACGCCAACCATGGTCAAAGAAATCATCCAACAAATGATTCGTAATCACTTGGGTTGGCTCGTTGTCTGGGGTGGAGTCTGCGGAGGTCTCATTGGCCTCATTGCTAGCCTATTTCGCTATGCCTAGTAACCCCCGGTCAAAACCCGGGAGTTCCAGCCGATACAACAATGGTCATTTGAAAACTCCCCGGCCACAACTGAACGTAACCTTCTCTTTCCTTGGTGAAAATAGCCCGCGCTTTCAAAATAAATCTTTGGTGGAATTCTGTAGTCAGCAGGACCGTAAATCATGTGGTGCTATTACTCTCTCGAACCCTCCTAGCCTCGATTTTCTTTACGGGCTCAGGAACTGCGCAGAACATCAGCTTTAATCGCGACGTCCTCCCCATTCTCTCGGACGCTTGCTTCACTTGCCATGGACCCGACTCCGAAACACGCGAAGCCAACCTAAGATTAGACGTAGAGAAAGAAGCTAAGGCTAATCGTGATGGCTTTCCTGCGATTGCTTCGGGTAATCCTGATGAAAGCGAGCTGGTCTTCCGTATCTTAAACGAGGATCCGGACGAGATCATGCCTCCCCCAGATGCACACCGGCAACTCACTGACAGCGAAAGACAAACTCTGCAAAAGTGGATCAAGGAAGGAGCTAGGTGGGAAAACCACTGGTCCTTTGTACAGCCGCTTTCACCTCCACTGCCGAAACCCTCTGATTCAGAGTGGCCGAGAAATCCTATCGACCACTTCATTCTTCACACTCTCGATCAAGAAAACCTTTCGCCATCCCCCGAAGCCTCCCGCGAAAAAATCATCCGCCGCGTCACCCTCGATCTTACTGGCCTCCCTCCCACTCTTGAAGAAATCCAATCTTTTCTCTCAGATAAAGAAAGCGGCGCTTACGAACGTACCGTCGATCGACTCCTCGCCTCTCTCCGCTACGGAGAAACAATGGCTCTCCCCTGGCTCGAAGCAGCCCGGTTCGCAGACACTGATGGATACCAATTTGACGGCCCACGTTTCATGTGGCGTTGGCGTGACTGGGTGATCGAAGCTTACAACAAGAACAAACCATTCGATGAATTTACCATTGAACAAATTGCAGGCGATCTCCTCCCCAATGCCACTCTCGATCAAAAAATTGCAACCGGCTTTAACCGGAACCATCGCTACAATTCAGAAGCCGGCCTCGTTCCCGAGGAGTTCCTGCTCGAAAATGCGGTCGACCGAGTCGATACCACAAGCACCGTATTCCTCGGACTTACGATGGGCTGCGCCCGCTGCCACGATCATAAATACGACCCAATCTCGCAGAAAAACTACTACGAAATGCTCGCCTTCTTTAACAACATTCCCGAATTCGGACGCGCCATTAAGGCAGGGAACTCGGAACCCTACATCCCAGCTCCCACTAAACCCCAACAGGCTCAACTCGCGCTTCTCGAAGCGAAAGTGTCGACCACTCAAAAAGAAATCGACGCCATCGCAAAAACACTAAGGACCCAGCAACCGGATCTCGATAAAGCCAAAACTTTAGTTACCCGTGGGCTCAATTACCAACATCCCCCCGAAGTGCTTTCTTTCGATGGCACTCAATCCATCGATATTAAGAGCGCGCCACTCACAAAGAAAAAAAATGCTTCCACTCGCTTCCAAGTCTTCACTCCACTTAGTCGCTACTCTGTTTCCCTCTGGGTTAAACCTTCTGAGGTAAAATCAGGGACCATCATCTCTCATCAAACCGATAAAAATGCACGCGGCACCGGGATGAACTTGCAATTCAAAGATGGTCATCTCCGCTTCAGCGTGATCACCCGATGGATCGCCGGAGTTGCTCAGGTCGAGACTATTGAAAAAATCCCAGCAAACGAGTGGACCCACCTTACCCTGACCTTTCACGGACAACTTCGTGCTACCAACCAGCACATCTTTATTAACGGGAAAGAAGCTCGACTAAAAGTCCTGCACAACACCAACAGCAATACAGGCTCAGCTAAGAAGACTGCTCCTTTACGGCTTGGCGGATATCCCGACGATTACCTTAAAGGTGATCTCCGTGATCTCCGCGTCTACGACCGACCGTTAAAGCCCCGGGAAATTCTCACTCTAGCTGGAAACCTGGAAGCCAAAGCCAAAACCATTTTCCTAGAGCAAGGCCCTGCTCTAGAAGCTTACCGGAAACTGATCGCTGCTGAAACCAAACGAGATCAGTTTATTCGGACCCTTCCAACCACGATGGTTATGAAGGAAAATCTCACGATCAAGGAAACACACATTCGTAAACGCGGCGTCTATCATGCCCTCGGTGAAAAAGTGCACCGAGACGTGCCTGATATCCTGCCTCCACTCTCCAAAAACCTTCCTCGTAATCGCCTTGGCCTCGCGCGCTGGATCGCCTCGCCCGAAAACCCGCTGACTGCCCGGGTCACCGTCAACCGTTACTGGCAAAAATACTTCGGGACCGGCCTTGTCAAAACGTCCGAAGACTTCGGCGTTCAAGGCGAAAAACCCTCCCACCCCGAACTCCTCGATTGGCTCGCCACCGAATTCATTCGTTCAGGGTGGGACGTAAAGCACCTTCAAAAGCTCATTGTGACGAGTGCCACCTACCGGCAGCAATCTAACCTCACACCGAAGCTCCTTGAGGTTGACCCTCACAATCGACTGCTCGCTCGCGGTCCCCGACAACGACTCCCTGCCCACGTCATCCGGGACCAAGCTCTCGCCCTCAGCGGACTACTCGTCGAAAAAGTCGGAGGCCCCTCAGTTAGCCCCTACCAACCCAAAAACCTTTGGATCGAAATGTCGATGGGCCAAAAATACAAGCAATCGACCGGTCAAGACCTTTTCCGGCGAAGCCTCTACACCATCTGGAAAAGGACCGTGAATCCGCCATCCATGGCAGTGCTCGACGCCGCCGACCGCGAAGCCTGCTGGGTCGGAGCCAAGAGAACCAACACCCCACTTCAAGCTCTCACTCTCCTAAATGAAACCGCCTTTGTTGAGTCCGCACGCAAACTCGCCGAGCGCATCCTCCGCGAAAACCCCAAAAAACCCATCATCCATGCCTTTCAACTTGTAACCCAGCGAACCCCTCGGCCTGATGAAAAAGAAATCCTAACGCAGGGTCTTCGCGAGTATCTCGCTCACTTTAAGGCCAATCCAGATGCCGCCAAATCACTGATTACGATCGGTACATCCTCAATCCCCAAAGACCTCAACCCTGTCGAGCTCGCTGCTCATACGACTCTCGCCAATGTCCTTCTCAACCTCGACGAAGTGATCACCAAGGAATAGCCATGAATGAAATGACACGACGCCATTTTCTTGAAAGGAGTTCGCACGGACTAGGCTCGGTGGCACTTGCCTCCTTGCTTAATCAATCGCTCCTTGCCGAAAGATCAAGAACCCTACCAGGGAAAGCCAAGCGCATCATCTACTTGTTTCAAAGCGGAGGACCTCCGCAGATGGACCTCTTCGACCCCAAACCACAGCTCGAGAAATTTCACGGCAAAGAAGTCCCCAAATCGGTCTTCAATGGCCAACGTCTCACCGGCATGACAGCCGGACAAACCTCTTTCCCAGTCGCCAAATCAACATTCAATTTCAAGCAAGCTGGGCAAAGCGGCCAGTGGCTCAACTCAGACCTTCTACCACACCTCTCCAAAGTTGCTGACGACATCAGCGTCATCCGCTCCATGCACACCGATGCCATTAACCACGACCCGGCTATCACCTTTTTCCAAACTGGGTTCCAACTTGCCGGACGCCCCTCTATCGGCTCCTGGCTATCCTACGGGCTTGGCAGCGAAAACGCCAACCTTCCCGCCTTTGTGGCCATGACCTCCAACCGATCCGGTCAAGCTCTCTACGACCGACTCTGGGGCGCAGGTTTCCTTCCTTCAAAACATCAGGGCGTCCGCTTCCGCTCTGGAAAAGATCCAGTCCTCTACCTCAATAACCCAAAAGGTATTTCCCCTGATCTTCGCCGTAAAACCCTCGATCAGATCGGCGCGCTTAATCGTATTCATCATCAGGAATTCTACGACCCTGAAATCGAGACTCGAATTGCGCAATATGAGATGGCCTATCGCATGCAGATGTCAGTTCCCGAACTCACCGACGTCTCCAGCGAGCCCAACAGCACCTTCAAGCTTTATGGGGAGGATGCTCGTAAGCCTGGCACCTACGCCCACAACGCTCTCATGGCACGCCGGCTCAGTGAACGCGGGGTCCGCTTCGTGCAACTTTTCCACCGTGGCTGGGATACTCACAGCGGGCTCGCTAAGCAATTAACGCAACGTTGTAAGGAAACCGATCAAGCATCGGCAGCCCTTCTCACCGATCTCAAACAACGCGGACTCCTTGACGACACCCTCATCGTCTGGGGAGGAGAGTTTGGTCGAACCGTATACAGTCAAGGGAATCTCACTCCGAACGGGTTCGGGCGCGACCACCATCCACGTTGCTTTTCAATGTGGCTTGCTGGGGGAGGGATCAACCCAGGCCAGTCGATCGGAGAGACTGACGAATATTCTTACAACATCACTAAAGATCCAGTCAGCGTTCACGACCTGCACGCCAGCGTTCTCCACCTCCTCGGTGTCGATCATAAACAACTCACCTTTAAGTTTCAAGGCCGCCACTATCGACTAACCGATGTCCATGGTGAACTCATCAAACCTCTCGTTGCCTAAGCACAAAGATCTGCCCCCTAGAGGAAACTTCACCTACTTTGAGATGCAATACACCGCATTGTTTGAGCGCAAGTAAATCGCGTCGCTCGCCAAAGCCGGAGTGCCATTGAAATCCGAATCATCATCTAAGGTATTTACTCTGATTAATTTCATCTCTCTACCGGCTTCGAAGATGAAGGTGCCCTTTCTTCGACTCACGGCAACGAGGCTATCCCCCACTCGTAGAGTCGAAGCATAAAAGCTAAACTTCTTTCGTTTCTTGATCGCAGCAACATTCCGTTTTGTTACCGTTTCGCCTTTTAGCAGGTCCATCGCAATAACACTTGCCTCGTCGTTCACCCAAAAGAGGAGACCATCTTTACAAACGGAACTCGGAACGTAAGAGAAAGTCTTGCTCTTCCAAAGAATCTTATCAGTCATATCGCCTGAACCACCGCCCTTGATCGCGATTGACCCCTTCCGCGGATACCCACCCGTCGTAAAAAGAATCTCCCCCTCGCTGACCACACAGGGCGAAATATTCCCCGGGATTTCAGACTTTGCCCACCACAGCTTCTTGCCAGTCATGGGATCGAGCGCGAATATCTCATTGGGAGCTGCGATCACCAACTCGATCTTCCCAGACATTGGAGTGTGGACAGTTGGCGTATTATAAGTCAGCTCCAATTGTTTCGCTTCATAGCGCCATTTTTCAGCTCCAGTTGCCTTATCAAAAGCGATGATCGCCCGTGCCTCATCAGCAGCATTCACAATGAGCAAATCGCCTACTAAAATCGGACTTGCCGCGGATCCCCAGCGACGATTGCTAGAAGAATTCCCCACCTGCTCACTCCAAGCTTTATCACCAGCAACCGTGAAGGCGTGGATACCCGACTTACCAAAGAAGGCATAAACATGCTTACCATCAGTCACCGGTGTGGCACTCGCGTATCCATGTTCAGTCAAATAGCCACGATAATCATCCTCTGGATTTACTAAAGGCACCTCCTCTTTCCAAAGAATCTTTCCAAGGTTGCGATCAAGACACAAAAGGGTGCGGCTCAGCTTATTAGCATCACCAGCCTCTTTCTCATCAATACCATATCCGGTATAGCAAGTTACAAAAAGCTTGTTGCCCCAGAAGATAGGGCTGGAGCTCCCTGGCCCGGGCAACTTAGTCTTCCATCTGACATTTTCATCAGCGCTCCACTTCAAAGGTAAAGTCGCACTATCGATCGCCGCAACCCCCTGACTCCCTCGGAATTGAGGCCATTTTTCTCCGCTTAGCGCAAAGCCAGAAGACAGGAAAATAACGAATAGGATCCCTAGAAGTTTTTTCACCCCGCAAGAGTAACTCACCCTAATTTTCAGGCAATTTTTATCGGCTTACCCGTAGCCTCGCAAAAATTTTGGGAAGCAATATCAAATTAGCTTCCATCGTAATGAACTGATAAGAATGATCTCTTGGATCAGGAACCCGCTTTCCAACTTCTTCAAATAGATCACGATCCCAAAGACCTGCAGAAAGATCATCGGTCGCTTCAAAAGTGAAAGTTAAATCCGGATCATCCGACCTTACCCGAAAGACAATTTGAGCCTTCTGACCACCTACCACCGAAATCATTCCGGTTTCCCTTACTACAGAGTTAGGATCAGTTCCTTGGGCATACTCAAGAAGGTTGTTAGTTCCATCGCCATCTGGATCGGCAGTATCTCCCCATACCAAAAGTTCCTTCCTCGGATCAGTGAGATCATCACTCAGAAACTGTTCTCTTCGCCAAGCCTCATAGGGGTTAGCCAAGAGAATAGGCCTGGCTAGATCAATTGCCCAAGGACCATCTAACCCCGCTGATACGATTGAAATCGTCGAACCACTTCCATCCATAGAGCTAGAACCAATTAATTGAGTCTCGGTATCTGTCCAATACATCGTCCCAGATACCGGGTCGATTACTAGCCCGTGCGGACGATCTAGAATTCCACCCGAAAATAAGATGGTTCCGCTGCCGGCCCGGTTCACCTCACGACTGCGTAGCTCACTACTATTGCGGTCACACCAATAGATCACCCCATCAAAGACTTCAATATCCCGCACCCGTTGTTGCCCCGAAATTACAACTACCCGATCCACACCACTCTCAGCTGAGGCCCGCTCAATTATACCGCTATTAAAGTAACTCCAATAAACGAATCCATCGGCTAGAGCGAGGTAATAGGGCCTGATTAGCCCGCTGAGAACAACCGTCACTTCTCGATCATCATCAAGATTGGCCTTTTGAATCTGCCCTGATCCTTCTGAAACCCAATAGATCACACCATTCTCAATATCAAGTTCGAGATCTGCTGGTTCATCTAATGAGCCAATGAAGACTTCAGCGTTCGTTCCATCGCAATTGGCCCACCAAATCGCCCCATTCACTTCATGAACTGCCCAATAAATCTTCTCCTGATCTGAATCAACGGCAATCCCGCGCGGATCAGAGAGACCGCTAAGAATAGTCTCTCTATTTCCTCCATTAGCATCAGACGCTTGGATCAAGCCCAAGTCCTTATCCGTCCAGTAGAGCCGCACTAAACTCGAGTCGGCCAACAACTGACCCACAAAAAGGAAAGCAAGGGCTAACAACTTCATAAGACCCCCATTTACGAATCAAAAAAACCGATAGCAAGAGCCATTAAAAAAAATTCCATCCGAAATCTCTCCCCCTCCTTCTAATCAATCTTCGTGGGCAAACTGGGCGGCCTTTCCGGTCCGGGCTTCGCCGGAGTCGGTTCTTGCTGTCTCTTGATCTCGATATCGTTAATTCGTATCACAAAAGAACTCGAACCATTCACCTCCCAGCCCGCTGTCACCTTTTCACGATCAGCCAGCTGCCTCGCCCTCAGGTAGGTATTGAACGAATTGGGATGCACGTTGAAAATCAAGACCGCCCTGCGATTAAATCTAAGCTTATCAAGAATCCTTCCGAAATCAGAACGAGGCTCAGCCAATTCCTCGAATGAAGTCCCTCCATTCTTGAGATTTGGAGAGACTCGAATGTATAAGCGAGTCGAAGTGGGAGCAGCCGCAAGTTCGTGCTTTTGCCCCCTTGAATTCTTAAAATCAAAATCCTTAAAATGCTTCAAAATAGGGGGTGCCTGGTATATAAATCGGTCAGCCCCCCGGCGTTTGATTCTCTGGTTAGGGAAATCTCTTTTCGCTTTTTTAAACTCCGCTTTGAATAGCTCAAGCGGGGTGATCGGATCAATAAAATGAATTCGATTATGGATCACGATTGCACGATAGATCTCGGCATTATTTGGAATAGGGCGGCTTGCCGGTATCCCCACAATAGTTGGCTCAACCTTAAGAACGGGAGTGTCGTCCAAGAGCCCCTCTAGCTCTGCGATCCGATCCTGGATCTTCTCAGTTTTTTTCGCCTCAACATCCCGCTCTTTTTGGGCTTCTTCCGCCGCTTTTTTTAATTCCTCGAGTTCAACCAGTAGATCTTCCCGCTCCTTCACATCTTTTTCCAGGAGAGCGAGTTGACGCTCTTCCACCTCGATTTCCACTTGGGTTGGCGCATCTTTCTGCAGCAATTGATCCAGCTCAACCAGCTTCTTCACGAGAATTTTCACCTCTTTCTTCGAAACCTCAACTTGCTCTAAGGTCGCGGGTTCTAGGCCTTCCAAAAACTCAACCACCTTCTTGCTGACATCAGCTTGCACTAAGATTAAAACAAGAATTAAAACTGCCACCACATTGGTAAGCGCATCCATTAGGGAGTCCAAATTAACACCCTCTTCCAAATTGGATTTACGACGACGTGCCATTCTTACTTATCTCTAAAAAGCGAAAGATCAATATCACCATCATTTGGAAGAGGTAACTTTCCAATTGGGAGCTTATACTTTAATTCAGCGATTCCAGCCGCCCACCGGTAAGCCTCATTTCCGGTCTTTCGAATAAGGAACAAAACCATCGAATCTTCGGTCTTCTTCACCCAGTCTAGATACTTTGCGTAACCCCCGCTCGTCTTAATTGCGGCTGTAGAGATCTTCTTTTGTCCACCCTGCGAATCAAGTAAGACAATTCCCGTTGAGTTACATTCAACGAAGAAAATCACGTCCGCTCCCCCCCCTAAAACACCCCTTGGCTGCACCTTGACAGAGTCTTTTGGCTTAGGCTTTGCCTTTCTTCTCTTCAATTCATCCTCCAGATCTTTTAAGCGTTTCGCGAGGGGTGGCCGTTCCTCCTTTATCGCAACAATTTCCTTCCTCATATTCTCGAACTGCTTCTGTAACTCGGCATCCGAACGACTTTTATTCTTCGCTTTATTCAAGCCCTCCAATTCCATCGTAAGTGCGATCTTGCGATTCTTAAGTTTTTCCATCACGGACACCGTGGCCTTCTCTTTCTGGAGCTCCTCTTTTTTAAGATCACCCTCTTTTAATAACTTCTCAGCCTTCTTGATGAGTGCCCGATTCTTCATCGCAAGAGCCATATCCTCCTCGGTCCGGCCAGCTTTCTTCATCTGCTGAACCTGTATCACCACGCTGATCATAAGCGTCAAAATCCCGATGAGGCATGCCAAGATGCTCATGAAGGGGAAAAGGGAAACCCCATTATCGGAATTTTTCGATCGGCGA
This sequence comes from Akkermansiaceae bacterium, assembly GCA_022424905.1. Lineage (GTDB taxonomy): Bacteria > Verrucomicrobiota > Verrucomicrobiia > Verrucomicrobiales > Akkermansiaceae > SW10. The sequence goes on from JAKMGP010000237.1 coordinate 9,726, forward strand.
GCCACGGCTTAAAATTTAGAACTTGGAAAAGAATCCACGCTTTTTTTTGGCCTCGTTAGGAATTTGATTTTCTCCGAGCTCCTTGAGCGAACGATTCATCGAATCGATTCCCGTGGCTATGCTTTGGAAACTTTGTTCCAGTTGATTATTGGATCGCAGGAAAACATCGCGACTCGTCTCCAGCAGCTTACTCGCCGCATCGGTAAAGGTTTTCTCCACCATTTTTTGGTGCCCGGTCAGCCTCACCTGAAGAACCTCGGCTGACTCCGTCAGCATGCGGGTAGATTCGTTCAAATTTACCAAGAAGGTCTCATGCGCCTTGGCCAGAGACGTGACCAATTGTGGTATACTATTGGCCTGCTGGATCAATTCTTCCCCAACCAAAGTCCGGCTATCATTAAGTTTAGGGAGAAGCTTCTCCACACAAAAAGAATCGATCATCGTGAGCGTTTCGTCTTCTTTCTTTTGAACCAATGCGAGCGGAAAGCTCATCAGGATACTTAAAATTAGACCAAGCAAAGTCGTATCAAATGCGGTTCCCAACCCCCCGGTAAGACTGTTGATCGACTCCTTTAAAGACTCCGGGTCCGAAGTATCACCCATTGCGAGCGACCCAACCGCAACGGAAAGGCCAATGACAGTCCCAATGAAGCCCAGAATGGGAATGGCCCACAAGAAAACCTTCACTATTGAATAGGAACTACTTGAGCGGTTGGCATCGATATCCGATTGCGTGTTGAGAAAATCTGCCACCTCCTGGTTATTCACCCGTGATTCAAAAAGCTCCAAAGCCTTCCGGATACGATTCACCATAAGACTGTCTCGAAGCTTCGTGGGAACGTGATAAACATTATCGATAAAGGTGCTCACATTCCCAGCGTGAATCTCCCGCCCAAGATGCTCAGGGAAAAGATTGAGTAGAGTTGCCCGCTCCTGACTCTTGTTCTTCTTCCATTTCATCGCGAGCATCACCAAGCCCCAGCAAAAAAAGAAGGTTTCAACCCAGTTCACCCAACCCCGGTCGAGGAAAAGATCGCCGAGCCGTGTTCCTAAAAATGGAACCATCAACCCTAAAACGCCCAGCGTTATCAATCCTCCAAAAAGAAGACTTTTTCCAAAGTTAACGTTCGCATGATCGCCCTCCTCCCATCCGGTTCTTTCAGGGTGCTTAGACTTGGCAGCATCACCATCAGACACAATTTCCGAAGGAACCGTTAATCGATTTTGACAAGCCGGGCACTGCACCTGGTGCCCCAAGTGCTCGGGCGTAACATCCAGCGCGGTTGAACAATGAGGACAAGAAATTTGCATGGGAAGTTAAACTGGGAAAAACGCCGAAACAAAATCGACCTTTGTTAGTAGCTTCTAGACAAACCAATGCCAATTCGCATTTTACGTCTCTTTGGGTGAAATTCCCAAAAACTGTCTGACCATCGTTACGATCTCTCGATATTTCACTTTCCACTCCAAGTTCTAGTTTGCCCAGTAAAAGAAAAGCTCTATGGTCAAGGGGTGAGGCGAGAATTCGTGAGATTGGTGGGGAGACGGACTACCGCATTTCTTCTTGGCTTTTTTGGATTGCCATCCTTAGTCGACGCGAAAAGCGTAGCACGGCACTGGAATGAGGAAAACCTCGCCGCTATTCGTCTCGACTTTCCGGCTCCAACCGTCCACGCGCGGAACCTATTCCATCTTTCCGTGGCAATGTGGGATGCCTGGGCGGCTTTTGACGACGAGGCTATTGGCTATCTCTATAATGAAAGCGTGCTAGTTCCAGTTGGATCCACAGTGGAAGCTGCACGCGATGAAGCGATTAGCTACGCAGCCTACCGAGTGCTCAAGCATCGCTATGCTTTTTCAACGAATTCCTCCACAACTCTGGCTGCTCTCGATCTCCGCTTGAGCAGCCTCGGATATGACAAGGCTGAGACCTCAACTATCGGGACCTCGCCCTCAGCTATTGGAAACAGGATTGGGAATGCCATAATCAGCTACGGAAGGGAAGATGGGGCCAATGAAAGCACACTTGCCGGCTACCGCGATGACACAAACTATATCCCAGCGAATTCACCGCTCATTTTGACAACAAATGATACTGCCTCCTTCTTTCCCAACGGCTGGTCTGATCTGAATCGATGGCAACCTTTGGCCTTCAACGTTGCCTTCACCCAAAATGGTCAAATCGCCTCCAAGATTCAACGATTTGTCAGCCCACACTGGGGAAGTGTGAAGGCCTTTGGATTGTTTTCCTCCGACCAAAATTCCGATGGCCTTTACTTCGACCCAGGCGCCCCACCTAAGTTGGGAGAAAGCGGTGACCTTGATTACAAAAATAATGCAGTTGAGGTTTTGGAGTATTCGGCACTCCTTGATCCTACCAACCCCTCCACCATCAATCTCTCACCATCAGCACGAGGAAACAATCCTCTCGGAACAAATGATGGGACCGGCCACCCGATCAATCCGGAAACTGATCTTCCTTATCCCGATAATGAAGTTCTGCATGCTGATTTTGGACGCTGTGTCGCTGAATTCTGGGCCGACGGTCCAGACTCGGAAACTCCTCCCGGCCACTGGAATGTCCTCGCCAACGAAGTCACTGACCTAATAGCCGAGGATCCGTCCCTCGATCTGAAAATAGCCCGTGATGGCCCAATTTTAGATATTCTCGAATGGGAATTAAAACTCTACTTCGCGCTCAATTCAGCTCTCCACAATACAGCAGTCGCAGTTTGGGGAGTGAAAGCGCACTACGACTACGTCCGTCCTATTTCAGCGATCCGCTACCTCGCTCGCCTTGGCGAATTACCTCTTGTTCCTGGATTGATTGAAGAAATCACCGCTTCCACCGCCGAAAGCTACCACAGCCATCTCTCTTTCTACGTTGGGAGTATCGCGGTTAATGTTTGGCCCGGTGAACCAGATGATCCAGAAACCGAAGCCGGAGGCCGGAATTGGATTCTCGCACAGAACTGGCTTCCCTATCAACAAGAGGTCTTTGTCACTCCCGCCTTCGCTGGGTATGTCTCTGGACACTCAGGATTTAGCCGAGCGGCCGCCGAAGTGATGACGCTGTTCACTGGCTCATCCTTCTTCCCTGGCGGACTGTTCTCCCACACTATCCCCGCTGGTTATCTCAAATTTGAAGCGGGGCCTACTACTGATGTCACTCTCCAGTGGGCCACCTATTACGACGCTGCAGATGAAGCGGGCGAATCGCGTATCTACGGCGGCATCCATGTTTCACCTGATGATGGTCCTGGACGCATCATGGGACAAAAAATTGGAAAAGCCGCCTACAAGCACGCCAAAAAATACTGGCGAGGTGAGATTTTGAGGAATCCAACTGTCGTTTTGAATGACGCGGGCAAGCTCTGGTTCCAAACTGTTCCAGGCTGTCAATACACCGTCGAAAGTGGAACGGATCTTCTCAGCTTCCCGACGATCGAAGCGAGCTCTATTCCTACCACAGAACATGAAACGTCGGTAACTATTCCCCTCTCAAGTCCAAGTCGCTTCTTCCGGCTAAAATTCACTCCCCCGCAGTCACAATTCCCTTAGAAGAACTTCTAAGAAACTGCATCCGCACAGCGCTGACAAAGACCCTCGTCATTGACAGGAGGCTCATATTTTCTGCAACGAGGACACATCGGATATGAAGTTGCTTCGGCAACCGCAGATAGACTGTCACCGTCTTCAACCTTAAGTTCGCTCACGATAAAGAATTCGCTAGCAAACTGGTGATCATTGAGCAATTCAAGGTAGGGGTTGCCCGAAGGAACAGTCAAAGTCACGCTGGCTTCGTTATTCTTTTTAAACTCTTTAGCTTGGACCTTTTCCTCAATTGCAGCCTGCATGACCGCTTTGATCTCGAGAAGTCTATCAATCGTCTCTATCGCCCCAGTGGTGGCATACTTGGGATTCACCTTCGGGAAATCCTGCTCATGGATGCTCCCTTCACGTCCCGCATGCTCCCAAGCTTCCTCAGCTGTGTAAGCAAGAACCGGCGCGAGGAGTTTCACGAGAGCATCAAATAGTTGCCCCATCACCCAAACACTGGCTTTGCGTTGCTCACTTTCCTCGGTGTCGCAATAGAGGCGGTCTTTGGTAATATCGATATAGTTAGCGCTGAGATCGCTCGCGGCAAACTGATTAACCAGCGTGAAAACCTTCCGGAAGTCATACTTTTCATAAGCCTCTCGCACTTCAGCGATAATGACCTGCAAGCGCTCCATGATCCACTGATCAATCAGCGGAAGTGATGCTGGTTCTACTACCTTTTCATCCCGCATGTTACCAAGCAGAATTTTAAAGGTATTGCGGAGTCGACGATAAGGTTCTCCAACTTGCTGGAAGAGCTTCTCACTGAAAGGGACCTCATTTTGCCAATCCACTGAACT
>JAKMGP010000241.1 GCA_022424905.1 Akkermansiaceae bacterium
AAGGTCTATGGAGCCATCTTCGCTGATGGTATGATCTGGCAGATTAACGAATTTGACTCGTCCCACGATAAGCTTGGTGTTGTTTGAAGGGATATCGATGACTTCCTCGAGAGTGAGTCCGATCTGAAGTGGGCTCTCTTTGACAAAGGGGGCATCAAAATTTGGCTGGTAGCTTTCGGTAAGGCCAGTTTCATCAAACTCGGAGATTCCTGAAGGGTAGCGGGCGGAGCATTGGTGGGCTTTCTTTAAGATTCCACGAGTAACATGATTGAGGCTCCATTCTCGTGTGCTGAGAATATTTTTCAAAGTGTGCCGATCAACAGTGTCGGGACGGGTCACCATTCCGAGAAGAATCGGTTTGGACCCAAGATGAGTGATGCTTGAAAATGGAGCGAGATTAGAGACCCCGGTGTTAGAACGAGTACCGACAAGACAGATTGGTTTTGGTCCAGGAAGAGAGGTGGCAAGTTGGACGCGAGTTAGTTTGGGCATCGCTTCCAATTCCTGACTTGGGATGAACATTCTTGACCTTCGGGCCAATTCACCATGTGGCAAGTATGTTATTAAATCTGACCCTTTGAAGTTTTGGCGAACAAGATAATACTCATGCTCCTTTTCGGTTAATCGACATCAAGAAATCAGGATTCGTTTTACTCTTTAAAGATGAGTCCTCTTTTCTAATTTGAACTACTTTAAGATAGCCCGCAATCTGAAGAACTGTCGAATTGTTGGAGAAAGAGTCTTCGTGCTTCGCCAAGTAGAAGTGACTGTTCCATCTCCATTGGAAACACGTCTATGAAGGACGATATCTGTGGCGAGACTAGACCAGCTTTGCAAGTTGAAAGATACCTCTGCATTTGCATTAACAGCGTCTGTGCCAACTTTATGGGTGACAGTGTATGTCGGGAACGTTTGTCCTGCTTCGTTTGTAGTGCTGTAACTCAGCTTCGAATTACTGTCTCCAACGTGGTTATCTGACGTTCCTAGGAAGTATTCGATTAGCGCGGGAACGCCATCAAGGTCCCGATCGATAAGGGCGGGACCAACGAAATCCGGGCAGACATCATTATCGCCAGGGTTGCCCCCGGTTAGAGCACTTGCCCGCCAGTTTGAAGCGAGGGTGTGGTCGGGTGTTGAATTTGGGTTTAAAAGAACGAGGCTGAAGTCATCTCCGTCAGCCTCTTGCGGCCACGGGGGACTATCATCATAAGTGAAGGATTGAATGACTATGCCAGTATTGTCTCGTAAGGTGATAAGCTCACCTTTGTTGCTTAGGCTAGTTCCGTTTTTAAACTCTCCAGCGATTGGGAGACCGGTGCCATAGCGATCTTTAAAGGTAGTCCGATTTGCTACCACGAGAATACGCTTTCCTGGTGCCAAGACCGAAGAAACGGGGAAGGTGAAGTCAATACCATCAGTGAAGCGAGTTCCGCTTAGATCAAGTGAGCTGTCTCCTACGTTGAGCAGTTCAACAAACTCTGAGCCCTCATCTTGTCCTGAGGGATTATAATAGACTTCTGAGACGGCTAGACTCGCTATGCTGGGTGTATCAAGGCCTCCGCTGCGGGTGATAGTAATGCCGTCACTTCCGAGGAGATTTCCGCGGCTATCATAGGCTTCAAGTGTGATGGAATGAACTCCGATTCCAAGTGTAAGCGCGAGTTCCCAGTCGTCTGTAGACGTCCAATTATGAGTTACGGGTGTTCCGTTAGATAGACGGATTTCGTGAATGTCAAGCCATCCAGTTCCAGCCAAAATGACAGGGGTGTCGCTGGTTGTAAAATTATTCCCGCCATTGGTTGTGATGGAGAAGTTGATCGGGGAGACCTGGCGATTGACTTGGTTGAGGATATAATTTGACCGGCTGTTGATGTAACTAAGGTCATCGGAAAATACATTTCCTCCAGGAACACACTCATCGAAGTGTGCAGTCCATGGAGCCATCCATTCCCGATTGTAGACCGTAGAACAGATGTCGTAAAGATGAGCAAGGTAAGATCGACGATAGGACTGGTTATTTATAATACGATTAAGCTCTGAATTTTCGAAAATACCGCGGCTTGAACTAAACGCAAAATCGATATCGTGGGGGAAATAAAGAACTTTGCCATCAGGTCGACCGTAGAATTGGCCGTTGTGATTGGAGTTCGAGTAGAACGAATCACCTGCTCCTGAAGCACACGAGTAGGCAAGGGCGCGAAGCCATTGATCGACATCTAGGACATCGGCCACGCTCGTATTAAAATCAGCCGTAGGTTTGCTGAATTGTTTGCCAAGAGCCATAGCTGGTTGGTAATCGCCAAATTCTTGGTTGTTTTTAATTAGGTAAGTCCAACGGTAAGCTTCGGGATCTTCACCCATATCATTAATATCACGGCCAACAACACGATCGGGCTCGGGGACCTTATAGCCACCGGCGTCGGTTGTGGTGGGGTAGTAAACAAGCTCGTATTCGTAAACAGTCCCATCGCTTCCATTATCAAACTGATCTTCCAAGAAGACGGAGCCAAAACGAGCCATTTGGAGAACGGCGGCGCTGGTGTGAATGGGGTTTGGGGAAATGACATAGGCGAGATCATTAAATTCTCCTGGGATACCACCGGAAGAGGTGGCCATTAGGTCAAATAAGATCTCGCGTTGACCGACAACTTGCCCTTCTGATCGATCAATCGCGACTGATCGGTGGACATTACGGAAGAGCTGGTCTGAAGGGAATCCGACGTTGAATCCGACGCGATTCCTTTGCCCACGGGCGCGTTGTGAGCCTTTGATTCGTACACCGGTATTGTAGTAAGCCTTTCCTTCACGGTCGATCACGGTGCAAGGGACTCGTCCGTTGCTCATCAGATTACGCGGGGTGAACATCCAAGTTAGATCGTCCGGGTCCATAATGATACGGAAATTATTGATGCAGCCGGTGGTAGCGGCACGACCGTCTTCTACTTCATACATGGCGCGTGAATCTGGGCCTTCGGCGGGAAGGAATGAGCTGGCGCCAAGAGT
>JAKMGP010000265.1 GCA_022424905.1 Akkermansiaceae bacterium
TCCTCCAAAAGATCCTCAGCGATCTGCCGTTCCTGATCGCTCCGGCAAAGGATAATACTGCGGTATTGGGTTCCAATATCAGCACCCTGTGCATTTAGCGTAGTCGGATCGTGGGTTCCCATATGAATACGCAAGAGTTCCCCGTAGCTCACTACCTTGGGGTCATAATTAATTTGAATGACTTCGGCGTAACCTGTTTTTCCAGTGCAAACCTCTTTGTAAGTCGGGTTAGCTGCCTCACCGTCACTAAAACCACTTCTAACCGCACTTACACCTTTCACGCTCCGAAAAAAGGCTTCAGTACACCAATAGCACCCACCACCAAAAGTAGCGACCGCATCAATCTCTTCAACCTTCTTGAGCGCTACCGCGTTAATGCAGTAACGAAGACCACCTGGTGCTGGGCCATCCGGGAAAACATGTCCGAGATGTGCCTCACAGCAATTACACAAAGTTTCGATGCGCGTCATTCCCATCGTATTATCTCCATAATAAGAGATCGCATTTTCCTTCGCAGGTTGCGTGAAAGAAGGCCAACCAGTCCCACTGTCAAATTTCTCACCAGCATCAAATAATAAGGCATCACAGCAAACACAGGCATACTTCCCCGGCTCAAATAACTCACACATCCCGGAACTAAAAGGACGCTCGGTTCCGTGTTGCCGGGTGACGTGAAATTGCTCCGGCGCAAGTTGCTTTCGCCATTCGTCCTCCGACTTCCGAACCCCAAAATCGGGATCAGGATTTCCATCCGTCGCAAATTTAACAATATCGTTCCAAGTTAACATGTTTGTTCTGATTAGATTCTTGTGAAGAAATCCTATTCCCGGAAAAATGCAAGATTACCGGCGCTTCCGGGCGAGCAAGATACAATGGCGGGATCGCTTTGACTTTTCGTGAGGCTTAGAAGCAAACTCCTCGACTTGAAAACCGGTCTTGATCAATAGCTTCTTAAATCGAGGAGCAGGCTCGGAAAGCCAATAAGAAAGACATCCCTTCGCGGTGAGAACGTTACGTAATTTATCAAGGAACCCCGGCGAGTAGAGGCGTGAGTTACCAGAGGTGATGAGATCATCCGGTGTGTTGTCGATATCAAGGAGGAGTGAGTCGTAAAACCCCGGATTTGTGTCGGAAATGATATTGTAAAGATCACCCTGAATAATGTGGGTCCGGGGATCTTCCAAGAGTGGTCCATTGTGCTCCACAAGGTGAGTCCGATTCCACTCGATAAGCGGAGGCATTAGCTCTGCAACATCAACTGTCGCAGGACTCCCTACCAGCTCCAAAGTTCGCTTCAAGGTGAAGCCCAAGCCAAGACCACCAATCAAGATTTTAGGATGAGTCGGCCTCGATCCCTTTCCTTCTTTCAAAGCCTGGCATCCATAATCAGCCAGCATTTGTTCGGAGTAAGTGAGTGCGGTACTCATCAACTCAAACCCGTTGTACTTAAGATAGATTTTCCCGTCGTGCTTGTGGAGAGAATAGGTCGTGCCATCCGGCATGGTGGACTCGGCAAGCTTCACGTAGGGCTTCATTTCAAAGACCTTGTCCACTGACGCCAGATGAGCAAGGCAAACTCTAACGATTCAGCGCTCTGATCATCTCGCGCCCTAAAGCATCACCAATCAAAAAATAACTCTCAGCATTCCCATACCAATGGTGGCCATGGCCCATATTCGGAGACAGCTCCGGTGGTCGCGCAAACTCCTTCGTGCTTACAAACCACGACTTCTCAATTTTTTTCACTCCTTCATTTTGCGCCTCGCGAAATTTAGCCATCCCAGAATTAGGTTTAGCTTCTCCTCCATTTCCAAGTTCCCCGACAACGAAAGGCAAATTTTTGAGTGCAAATTCCTTCCTTAGATCTGCGACAAAGTTAACAAGATTTTTGGAATACTCTGCTGTTGCCTCTTGTGAGACCATATCGTTCCAACCCTGCATCCAGACAAACCCTCCAAGCTCATAGGCATCGGGTCCAAAATCACCCAGACCAGCTCGAATCTCTTCAACCATCTTGATGTAATACTTACCGGTTTCACCCTTCGAACTTGGTGGCCGAAAATCTTTGAACAGACTCTTACCTCCCCAAGCAGTTTTGATGAGATAAACTTCACGATCTTTAAAATAATCCCCAACCACATAGCCGAATTGTAACTCGGGCCCTATATGACTAGAGCCACCATAGCCTGTGTATCCGACGGTTAGCGGACCACTACGGACCTGGTCTTTCTGCTTATATCTGATTCTTACGTTCCGGGGACCAATCCAATTACCTTGATCATCGCGCAGGTGCTTCATCTTATTCTTACTCTGCGAATGCTCCATCGCCCACACCAAGTTACCCTTTCCGGCATTGTAGTGCTTCTCATGGTCCATTGAAACTACCCCCTGGCCCTGCATGTTTGATTGACCTGCAAGAACAAAGACCACGGCCTTTTTTTTCTGAAGCTCTTGCGACAACCAAGGCTCCACTTTATTAGCCCAAGCCCTACCGTGAGCCCTTAAACCCTTCCCACTGAAATGCACTCCGTTTCCATCGTGATCGCGATTCTCTCCCGTCAATAAATCAGTATCTGGACCTTCCAAGGCGAGTCCTGATTTCCAAAGAGCCCTTTGCGCCGCACGAATATCTTCTGACCCGGGGTCTTCGGGTGTGTGATAACTCGCCTGAGCTACAAACCAAGGACACTCCCAATTAAGATCCTTCCGGGTCGCTTTAATCAACTTACCAAGATACTCCTGATACAACTTACCTGACAGAGTCCGGCTTTCGTCTTTTTGATTAGCATCCGATTCGCCCTGATGCCACAGCACTGCTCGAAAACCGTTTCGTCCCAAAGACTGTCCTCTTGAGATCAATTTACGGTAGACTTCACCCTTGCTCATCCAGCCACCCCGAGGATGAGAAACGACCTTATTCATGATGGTTGGAGGGTTCGGAAACCGCTCCCCTTCCGGTAACCATTCGCGCACACTCGTCGCGCCAACCCCAGTCGAAACAATCCCCACGGGAACCTTGAATTTTCTCACTAACTCGTTGGCAAATGGTGGAATAAAACTTCCTCCCTGACCACTAGCGCCCGGCTGCGGATCATCAGCAATCCGCCAGGATTTTCCATCAAAAGTAGAGACCTTGTGAATATTTACCTTTTGTTTTTCCTCCCCGTGATTCGCCGAGTTTGATTGCCCGGCGATCACGAAGATTTCACCGATTCCAACATGTTCAACAACCACCTGCCCCACGATTGTCTCACCTGCCACGGCTTGGACATCCAAACGATGCCAACCGCCTGCCAAATGCCGTGACGGAAAGCTAAACTGAGATTCACCTTTTGGAACCACCCCTAAGGTAGAGATACTCCCATCACTTTGGGCCGGTTGAAAAGGTCCAAACTTAACCTGAATTTTCGTAGGCTTGGATGCGGGTTCATTAAGCTGCCCGCTAATAGTTAAAACACCTGAGCTTTGATCACTTCGCTGGAAGACCTGATACTCTAAAGGTGAACTCAAAATGAACCCAGCATCTTCAGCCCACAAAGATGCGAGACTGCTCAAAACTCCTAAAAGAATCGACCCAAATTTCATGACCAGTAATCTCTCAGCAAACTCATCCCAGATTAAGCTTAAAGGAAAAATATTTGCGAAATCCCTCCAAAATCAACACGCTAGCTATACATACCTTGAATTTAAAAAGCGAGATTCTCCAACTCAAAGGAAAGTATCTCCTCGGTAGTATTAGGGATTTCGGTTCAAAAATCCTCCCTGCTTTATTCTCCCTCAACTCGTGACTTGCCGAATCGCGAAAAACTGTTCTAAAGAACTCACCCAAGTTGTTCCAAAACCCCAAAAAATGATCAAACTCATTCTCTTCCCCCTCTTTTTCCTTTGCCTCCCAGTTGCTGCAAAGGAAACAAAAATCAAGGCGCTTCCCGTCAGCACTCCTGAGGAAGTTGGCATGTCGCCAGAAGTTCTCGCGAAAATCGATCCAGCGCTCAAAGAACTCATCGAGAAGAAGAAGCTCGCCGGTGGATCCGTTTTAATTTTACGCGAGGGAAAAATTGTCTACCAAAAACAATTCGGCCACGCCAACCGGGCCGCCAAAGTTCCGATGAAAAAAGATACTATCTTCCGTATCTACTCGATGACTAAAGCCATCACGTCAGCGGCTGCCCTCATGCTTTATGAAGAAGGAAAACTCAATCTTGATGACCCCATCACGAGATTTCTTCCGGAATTTGCGCTTCTAAATGTTTGGCAGAGAAGAGGCGATCCTACCCCTGCAAAACCAATGCCCACGATTCGCGACCTCCTTCGCCACACCGCCGGCTTCTCCTATGGCTGGGGCGGTCACCCTGTGGATCGCTACTACTGGCGTTTCAAGCCGCTTGACCGTGACAAAACACTCGCTGAAATGTCTCGTTCCATTTGTGGAGCCCCCCTCCTTTTTCAACCCGGAACGAGGTGGCATTACGGAATCAATACCGACATCCTCGGTCGCGTCATCGAAGTTGCTTCTGGTCAAACCTTCGACGTATTCCTCCAGCAAAAGTTCTTCGCGCCTCTCGGCATGTCCGACACCGGCTTCTACGTTCCTGCCGAAAAGGCACACCGTCTCGCTGATGTCTACCAGACAAAAGGATTTTTCCTCACAACCTCCGAACCCGGGAAAACTTCTCCCTTCCTCAAAAAACCCGCAAACCTCTCTGGCGGTGGGGGGCTAGTCTCTACAATCAACGACTACGCGCGCTTTCTTCAGATGATTGCCAATGGCGGTAACTTCCAAGGAAAACGATACCTTAAGACAGAAACCGTCAAGCTCATGACCACCAACCAACTCCCAGACGAGATTACTTCCATCTCCCTCGGGGAAGAACGCCATGGCACCGGATTTGGCCTCGGGTTTTCCGTTCGTATCGCCCCTGACAAACGCTGGGCGAAAGAGGCAGCAATTGGCGAATACGGCTGGGGTGGCATGGCATCTACCCACTACTGGATTTCGCCTAAAGACAAACTCGTCGTCGTCACCATGGAGCAAACCCTTCCCTACAACTGGAATCTCGAACGTCTCCTAAAACCCATCGTCTACCAAGCCATCAAAGAGTAAGTTCCCTTAAAGGAAGAAATAGATTTGGGCTACCTACAAATAAGTGATCGCCCACCGGATCAATTCTCCTTCTTCAGATGTTTGGAAGCAAACTGGATAAATTTTTCCCAATCCCCCCCTTCGATCGAATGCCCGCCACTCCGAATGTGGTACCCTACCTCACCATCCATCACCGCTTGCCCAACTTCTGGTGATTTCTCACTTTCCAGACCTTTTTTTCCAAGTAAGCGATAGACCTCACTCGCATAATAGGCAGATAAATATTCTCCCCGTCCATCAGCCCACGTGTCTTTCACTCCACTGTGCACATAAACCGGGCGCGGTGCGATACATGCCAACAACATATGCTGATCCACCGGGAGGTCATCTTCCTGCTCGACGAACTTCTGAGCATTACGACACAACCAATAAGGAAAACGCGTCACCATTTTCTTCAAGGTCTCGCCTGATTTCCTTCTCCATAAAGCAGCCCCAGCACACCCCGACTGAGCCGAGATCGCCATCGCAAATCGTTCATCCTGCGCCGCCGTCCACAAGGCCGTTTTTCCCATCTTGGAGTGCCCCATGATTGCCACCCGTTCTGCATCAATCTCGGTATCAGTTTCCAAATAATCTAAGGCCCGCATCCCCCCCCAAGCACAGGCTGAAAGCACGCCCCACTCATGAGCTTTTGGAAAACTCTGCCCTTCAGGATAAAATAGCCGATGGATACTATCTCTAAATTCCACCTCGTTGTGCCTCACTAAATCTTCGTGATAAACCGCACAAAAGGCAAAACCCGCATCCAAAATCTTCCCCAGCGGCCAACCATTTTTCAGCCGATCGCTTCTCAGGAACCCCGCGTCAAAATCACCCGACCGGGTATTGTTGAAGCTGTGTTTCATAATCGCCGGCACCGGCTTCGCCACCCCATTCGGGACAAAGAGCAAAATCCTCATCGTTTTCGCTCCCTTCTCCGTTTTGATTTGGATTTCGACATCCTTCCGCGTTGCCTTCCCTCTCATAAAAGCCCTGTCCTTTTTCACTTCCCGAAAAGTCAACGTCATCGGTGTTGAAGGCTCTGGAACCCGCCCATAAACCAGATTACTGAAAAGTGACATGATCTGTGGTCTTCTCAAAGAAGACCACTCCTCCGCTGTCGTGATTCGCCTCCCCTCCGCTGTCACCAGCAGCTCGGGCAAATCATAAGCCGGAACCTTGGCCTCATCATAATTGACATCCTTGTCTCCTTCCTTCGCCTCGCGTCCGAAACTCATCACCATCGTCACCATAATGAGCATCACCTGAAATTTCATCATTCCAATATGCGTTTTCCGCCTACCCCTCGTCAATCCGACAACCTCAACTTGTCAATTTACATCCAATCTCTAAGGTTCCCCTCTTATGAAGGTATTCCTCACCCTAGCTCTTTTTTTCTCGATTCCTGCCCTTGCTCAGATCTCGTATGAAGGAACGTCTGGCCCTGGAAAAGGAAAGCACATCGTCTTTGTTGCCTCCGATCACGAATACCGCGCCGAGGAAGCCTGCCCCGCCCTTGCCCGTATCCTCGCTAAATATCACGGCTTTAAAACCACCGTTCTTTTCGGAGTCAACGACAAGGGCGAAATTACCGCCGGGGCTTCTAACATTCAAGGTCTCGAGGTTCTTAAAGAGGCCGACCTCATGTTCATTTTCACGCGCTTTTTGAATCTTCCTGACGAGCAAATGGTTCACATTGATGACTATCTCCAGCGCGGTGGCCCGGTCGTTGGACTCCGCACCTCGTCTCATGCCTTCAAGATCCCCAAAGGCCAAAAATATTCCCACTACGATTTTCAAAACAAAGGCAAAGACTTCGATCGTGGCTTCGGCCACCAAATTCTCGGCAACACTTGGGTTGGCCATTACGGACGCAATCATAAACAATCTACCCGCCTTCAAATCACCTCCAAAAATAAGGACCATCTCATCCTCACCGGAGTCGGTAACAATGCTCATACGATTGCTGGAGCCTACACCGGCATACCTGATCAAACCTTCACCGTTCTCACCGAGTCCCAGCCCCTCAACGGCATGAACAAAGATTCTCCTGTCGATGAGACTAAAAAACCTTCCCCCTCAACTTGGACCCGCCACTACACCAGCAAGAGTGGAAAGAGAGCACGCGTTTTCCACTCCACCCAAGGAGCTTCCCAAGATTTCCTAGACCCCGACTACCGCCGACTTGTCATCAATGGAACCTACTGGGCCATGGGGCTTGAAAAGAAAATCAAAGCCGACTCAAGCGTCGATCTTGTCGGACCATACAAGCCCACCACCTTCCGGAACGGCGGCCACGTCCGCGGCCTCAACCCAGAAGTTTACCAGGACATCAATTCCCCCATCCCTAGTAAAAGCACTCCAGCTTCCACCGATGCTCGCCGCAAGAAAAATGCAGCAAAGGCAAAGGACGCTAAAAATTCAAAGACTGACCGTAAAGCGCCATCTAAAGATCCAGAGCTCGCCAAATACTATATCAATCGTAAAACCTCACCCCGCCCAGAAAAAATCCAACCCGTCAAAACTGAGCTTCCTCTAAAAATTTCCCCGAGGTCCCGTATTGCTCTCATCGGAAACCTTCTCCTTGATGCCGAACGCCGCTTCGGTCACCTCGAAACTCTTCTCCACCAGCACCATCCGAAGCATAAGCTCACCATTCGTAACCTTGCGTGGCCAGCTGATGAAGTCGACCTCATGCCCCGTCCCGATAACTTCGGTGACCTTGACCAACACCTCCACTACCTCAAAAGCGACCTCATTATTGCTGCCTACGGCTACAATGAATCCTTCGGTGGAGAGGAAGGCCTCCCCGCTTTTAAGGAACGCCTCAACAAGTTCCTCACCCACCTCAAATCTCAAGCATACAACGGAAAGACCGCTCCCCAAATTATCCTTCTTTCTCCCATAGCCAGTGAAAACATCGCTGCCGTTAATGCCGGTGATCGAAACAACGAAAACCTCGCACTTTACACCCAAGCTCTTGCCGAAGGAGCGAAAAAGCACTCCATCGGTTTCTGCAACGTCTTTGATGGCACCAAGGCCCAGGTCATCGCCAGTAAGCTCAATCAACGAACAATTGATGGGCATCAAAATAACATCCATGGGCACCACCAATTCGCAAATATCGCCTTCAAGGCTCTCTTCGAAAAAGACCCCACCGCTCTCAACGAAGACCTCCGGCAACTCATCGTCGATAAAGCCACCCAATTTCACTATCGCTACCGCCCTCTCAACACCTTCTACTACACTGGGGGGCGCAACAAATCTTATGGCTACCTCGATTTCCTTCCCGCCATGCGGAACTTTGATCTCATGGTCGCCAATCGCGACACCGCCATCCACAAAACCGTCACCACCGGCAAGCTCGCCGAACCTGACGACTCCAATCTTCCAAAACTCGATGACGTCCTCCTGTCACGCGGAGCCAATCAGTTTCTTTCCCCGGCTGAAGAACTGAAGGCCTTCAAAATCGATCCACGTTTCGAGGTCAATTGCTTTGCCTCCGAAGAAGATTTCCCCGAGATGGCCTGCCCCATCCAAATGCGCTGGGACAAACACGGCCGTCTTTGGGTCTCCACCTCCGTCACCTACCCTCATGTTTATCCCGGCCAAAAACCCTGCGATAAAATCATCATTCTCGAGGACACCGATCAAGATGGCAAAGCCGACAAATGCACCACCTGGGCCGATGACCTTCACATCCCGCTCTCCTTCGTCCTTGATGGCAACGGCGGCGTCTTCTGCTCCGAAGAACCCCACCTCACCCATCTCACTGATACCGATAGCGACGGAAAAATGGACCATCGTGAAGTCGTCTTTACCGGCTTCGGGTGCGAGGATTCGCACCACGCCCTCCACGATTTCACCTGGACTCCCGGAGGAGACCTTCTCTTCCGCGAATCCATCTTCCACAACTCCCAAACCGAAACCGCTTACGGCCCCATCCGCGCCAAAAACTCTTCCTGGTTCCTCTACCATCCTTCCACAAAAAAGCTCACCGCCTTCGGAGCCTACCCAAACACGAATCCTTGGGGCGTCACTTTTGATCCTTATGGAAATCACGTCGCGTCTCACCCCGTCTTCGCCTCCACCTTCCACGCCACTAATCCCGATTACCCCACCCAACATCCGGGCGCCAGAGGGATGCAGGCCTACTCCGGAGTCTGCGGACAGGACTTCGTCTCCCACGACTTCTGGCCCAAGGAAATGCAGGGTGGCTTCATCAAAGTTCGCTACAAACCAACGAACCGCGTCGAGTTCCACCAATGGAATGAAGAATCCGCCCACTTTTCCGAAAAATATCAATTCGACCTTATCTTCTCCACCAATCTCTCCTTCATCCCGGTCGACTTCCGCTTCGGACCGCGCGGCGCGGCCTACGTTTGCGATTGGTATAACCCCGTCAAAGGCCACGCCCAATACTCTCTTCGTGATCCCCGCCGCGACCGCAAAGCAGGCCGTATCTGGCGCATTATCCCCAAGAAAGCCAAACTCGATTCCGCGCCCAAGATCGCCAAGGCCTCCATCACCGAACTCCTCGACCATCTGAAGTCGCCCCACTACCGCACCCGCTACTGGGCCAAGCGTGAACTCCGGAACAAGTCTCCTAAAGAATTACTCAGCCCGCTTTTGGCTTGGACAAAGAAACAAAAGACCCCCCTACATCTTCTCGAATCTCTCTGGCTCCACCAAGCCTTCGACCAACCCAACATAGAGCTCTTGGAAAAACTCATCCGCTCCGACAACCACCTCGTAGCCGCTTCCGCCTTTGGTCCTCTCCGTTTCTGGGCTCCCGAGCTTCCACCCTCGAAATCACTAGGCCTTCTGAATTACGGCATTTCCCATCCTTCCCAACATGTCCGCCGCGAAGCCGTCCTCTGTGCTTCCTATCTGGTCCCCGCCCATAGCAACCGGGCGGATTCTTCAATCACTCCGTCCTCAATCATCAATACCCTTGCACCAATATTCGAACAAGAAGCCGACACCCACCTCGCCTACGCGATCAGCACCGCTCTTAATTCCTCAGCTCTGAAACCTCACTGGCAGGATTCGCGACACGCCCCCACCATCACAAAGGCTCTCGCGGATTTCAAAAAACTAAACAGGCTGGAACCTAAAACAAAAAACGCTAACGAAGCTTCTTTTGACGCACAAAAAGGCCTTCAAACGATTAATATTTCCTGCATCCCCGAGCGACTGCTCTTCACCAAAGATAAATTTAACGTGGAAGCAGGAAAACCGGTTCGCCTTCACTTCTCTAACCCAGACGTTACGGAGCACAACCTACTCATCCTCGACCAAGGCACCTCCATCCAAGAAATCGGTGAGGCCGCCAATCGTATGGCGGCCGATCCCGAAGCCGCAAAAAAGGGCTTCATTCCAAACGACAAACGTATCCTCCACGCAACCAAACTCCTGAAGAAAGATACAGTTCAGACGCTTCGCTTCATGGCTCCCAAAAAGCCTGGGGAATATCCTTTTCTCTGCTCTTACCCCGGGCACTGGACTATCATGAAAGGGGTCATGATTGTAAAATAGACGCCGACTAGATCACCTCAATTCCTTCCGAGCCCACGCCATCGTCTTCTTTGTCATTGGGTTTCCAGAGGGTTCCTCTCCCTCAATCTTTCGGGTCAACTCGGCCTGAAAAAGATAGGCAAAAATCTCATTCGGGTGATCATGTCCGGCACGGATTGGGAACTGCTTTTTCCAGCCCCTAATCAGATTTGGATTAACGAGCTGAGGCCTCTTTCCTCCTTTTCTCCAAATTACCCGATAGGTCTCGCCAGTTTTTCGAAGAGGCATGATCGCTTCCTGGAAGGAGGCGGGCATCATCGCCGGATCATCCTTTTCATCGAGAATTGTCTTTAGCCAATAATAATTTCCCTCGTAATCCACGATCCAGCGGTTTCCTTCCAGTCCATCGGGATTCTGGATTTCATTTCGCTCGACCCACTCGTCACGCTCCACCTTTCCGTCAATCAATCCATAAACGCCGGTGTAGAGCCCGGAAAACTTGCGAGGAAAACACCGCTGAAGCACATGAATTTGCTCGTGGACAATAATCGTCCCTGCACCCGAAAGCGCCTGCTTACTTTTGCCGTGCCTACGATAATCTTTCACCATGCGATTAAGCGCACCCTCAGCAATCACCACAGACAAGCCCCGAGTATGGCAAAACCCTCCACAATGATCGCTCTTCACCTTAACCACCTGCCATGGTTGGTTCGCTAGAAGCGGAAAATCTTTCACCAATAGCTTACGATACTCCCCGACCATCCAGAGAACAACTTCCCGTTCCTCCGGAGTAAAATCCATCACAGCATTTCCAAACCTCTCCCGCGCTTCTTTTTCCAAAGCCTCACCTTTCAGATCTTTCCCCACCACTTTCCCGGTCATCGCTTCAACTTCGCGCCGGTTGAGTTCCGTGTAATAATATTCAAAACTCTCCCCGAGATATGCTCGCCTTGCTTCCTTTCCTTCTAGGCACTTGACCGTCTCGCGAACTAAGGGGTTTTTAAAAATCGTCGCAGCTTGATGCCTTGTGATTCCATCTTCCCGGATGCGATCCAAAAAATCCCCATCGCCCATCACATTAGGAATATCTGACGGCACCTCGGCATCATCTACAGTATGAGACAGTCCCAAATTGTGGGTCACCTCGTGCACCACCACAAAGGCATCTTGCCCAAGTGGAGGATCATCTCCCTGCGCGATAAAAGTGACCCATCCAGGCTCCTGCCCAAGACCATTTGGAGCTCCCCTCCCATTGATCTTGCGTGCGAAAAACATATTTGCAATTCGCCGCGGCTGCCGAAAAACACCCTCTTCCATCGCCGCCTTCACGATCACGTCGACATCAATCTCACCATCCCTAAATGCGCGGCGCGACCATTCGACGGGTTCAAGAATCTGGAAATCAAGATCCCATCGACGAAACGGAAAATCAATCAACTCCTCCGGCAGATTAGCTTTAGCGGCACCACCACCTACATCGTCAGTCAGAACGATGGGCTGAAGTAAAACAGTGTGTCCAGTCAACTCATGACCGGAGACCGTATGAGCTGCCAAAAGGCCAGCAAAGACCAAGCCCTGGTTCATACCGGCTTCTTAATATGCATCCAGGCATGGACGTGCGGCTTACCCCGGAAGTAACAAAGCATGTTTGGACCCTCCAATTGCCAGACATCCCAAATCTCATCCTCCCCGATATTTTCCTCTTTGTAGAATGCCATATGAATATTGTCCAACCCTCCAGCTTCGACCAACTTCAGCGCTTCCTTGGAATCCTTTTCGCGGAAAGGTGCCATGAGATCACCAAGCACTTTACGAACGTGCCCTTTTTGGTCCCCGCTCATATCGCCAACACGGATACCATCAAGTCCCTTTTTCTTACCAGTCAACTTCACGGTAGCCCGGCCTTTTTCACCCCGGCTCTTTCCACAGAGCGCCGATTGGCGCTGCTTGCCATCGAGCATTTGATACACCTCGTTCGCACGAACCGCCTGATACCAGTAGGCATTATCCTTGTGGTCCGGCTTCTCATTAAAACCATCGGCCGCATGCCCGTAAAACAAGGGTCCGCCAAAAGCAGTTCCTTCATTAGAATCTCCATCACAACGGCGCGTGCAATGACGTCCAGTCAAAACAAATTCAAATTTCCCCGTCCCTGGCGTTCCAAAAATTGCCACCGATGACCCGCCCTCGAAACCGTCAAGCCCACTATCCCATTCCACCTGGTCGTAAACTTTTTCAGCATACTCCTCACTGTGAATCCCCATGAAGATTTCCTTGATCATCGCTTGTTGATCTTTGGTATAATGCTCAACGAGCGTCTTCGTGATCAGCCAATTATTTTCAATCTTCAAGCGAAGTTTGTGATCATAAGGAAAGCACATCGCCTTCTTCTGTTCCTCGCTGAGAGAATCATAAAAGGTCTTCACCAAAGTCTCTGCCTCTGGCTTCTTTTCCTCTTTTTCAGCACCGATAATAGGAATCGCTCCAAATCCCAGTCCTGCCGCAGCAACAGACGATTGGCGGAGAAAAGAACGACGATCAACAGTGAGGGAGGGAGTTTCTGGCTTCATGAGTATTCTAGATAGTCCGGATAACCTAGCAACTCAGCCCCGCTGATCCATTATTTTCTTTATTTCCCTACCTTCGGACCATCCAGCCAAGAAGAGTAGGTGGTCAATCCTCCCAAGGAATACCAGCAGCGATCTTATCTCTTCTTCCGATTCTCACAAACCCGATCGCAGGAAATTGTTGTAGTAACAAACTATTTAACAAGCTTTACCCGGTAAAATTGGCGATAAGAACACCATCCTTCCGACCCAATAACAAGGTCCATTCTCTTTGTGAAAAAGAAGTTAAAATTCAGTCTGTCCGATCCCCCAAGACCTATGAGAAGATTACGGAGGTATGCAGAAACTGGTCAACAGGCTCGCCTTCATTTTCCTCATTGTCTCCTCTTACGCGGACTCTCTTCCGCCCAACCATGCAGGACGGATGAAGGCTGGGACAGATCTCTTCAAAAAAACGATCCGGCCGACTCTCATTGAAAATTGCCTGAAATGCCATGGGGACGAGAAGGTCCGCTCTGGGCTCGATATTTCAACTCGCAAGCTTCTTCTTGAAGGGGGGGAAACTAAGACCGCCATTAACCTCGAGAAACCTGAGGAAAGCTATCTTCTCAGCCTCATTCGCCACGAAGAGGAACCGGAAATGCCTCCCAAAAAGGCCAAGCTCCCCGACTCCATTGTCGCCGACTTTCAAAAATGGATCGCTCTTGGAGCTCCCTACGACAAACCCTTACTTGAGAAGAAAGGCGACCAATCCACGGCCATGCAGGTCACCCAAAGTGATCGTGATTTTTGGTCATTCAAATCACTCGCAGATCCAAAGCCACCCGTCATTAGCCACCCCCGAATCAAGAACGATATCGACCAATTTACCTTCTCAAAACTAGCCGAGCAAAATCTTACCCC
>JAKMGP010000281.1 GCA_022424905.1 Akkermansiaceae bacterium
TTTCTTGTGCTATTCTTCCAAAGTGATAATTAATGACAGTGTCACCTAGGTTCTCAGTTATGAAAAAACTCCTTATTTTGGTTCTCATTCCGGGTTCTTTGTTCGCGGGAACGATCGATTTTAATCGGGACGTGCGCCCCATTCTTTCGGATACCTGCTTCAAATGTCACGGGCCGGGTGAGACGAAAGGCGACTTGCGTCTCGATGATCGCGAGGATGCGCTGGATGCCGGAGTTCTTTCTCCAGGAGATGCTGCAAAGAGCGAGATCGTCAAGCGTCTCAAGACGGCGGATCTCGATGAGCTCATGCCTCCACCTGAGTCTAATAAAACCCTGACTCCAAAGCAGATCCAGATTCTCGAAACCTGGATTGCGGAAGGCGCGGAATATGACGATCACTGGTCTCTGGTTTCGCCAAAGAGCGATGAGGCAGTGAGCTCGCTCGACCATTTTATCGATAAAAGGATTGAAGAAGCTGGTCTCAAGCCACAACCGGAAGCCGATCGACGAACCCAAATTCGCCGCGTCACCCTTGATCTTACTGGGTTGCCTCCAACTCCGGAAGAAGTTGAGCAATTTATCGCTGATAGGTCACCGGAAGCTTACGAAAAATTGGTCGACCGTCTTCTCGCTTCCAAAGCTTACGGCGAGCGGATGGCCTTGGCGTGGATGGATGCCGCACGCTATGGCGACTCCAGTGTGATGCATGCCGATGGGCCGCGCTTCATGTGGCCTTGGCGCGATTGGATCATCAGGGCTTACAATAGCAACATGCCTTTTGATCAATTCACGATTGAGCAAATCGCTGGCGATCTTCTTCCTGAGGCCACTGTTTCCCAAAAGGTCGCATCGGGGTTCAATCGAAATCATGCAACGAGCGATGAGGGAGGCGCATTTGCCGAAGAATTGCGGGTTGAGTATGTGGCAGATCGCGTTCAAACCACCGCAAATGTCTGGATGGGGCTCACTATGGAGTGTGCTCAATGCCACGACCACAAATACGATCCAATTTCTCAAAAAGAATATTACCAATTTTTCGCGTTTTTTAACAACACCACCGATCCGGGAATGCAGACCAGAAATGGAAACCAGGCCCCGTTCGTGGAGGTGCCCGATGAGGCGCACCTGAAGCGTCTTGCGGAGTTACACAAACAGGTGACTGCCTCTGATCAGAAAATGGAAGACTATCGCGCCACGGTTGCTAAGAGTCCGGAATTTCAAAAGTGGATTACTAAAAAATCAGAGGAAGCGCGTAAGAGCGGGGGCACGAAGCAACCGGAGGGATTGATTCATTGGTTTCCCATCAATGCTTCCGCAAAAGACTTCCGCGATGAACTCACAGGTTCGGCCGCGGTTGCTGAGAAAGGAAAATTTGAAGTTTCAGATCGCGAGACGTCTAAGGCTCTCAAATTGAATGGAGGCACGCAGTTCAAATTCGATACTCCGGTGAACGTAGAATTCAATCTGCCCTTCAGTATCTCTGGTTGGATTAATCCGAATGGGAAACCGACTGGTGCCATCCTTTCGAAGATGGATGATAAGGCGAGGTTCCGTGGGTTTGATCTCTGGATGGAAGGCGGGAAGATAGGAACGCACATCGTTAATAGTTGGCAGGAAAACGCGCTCAAGGTGGTGACGACTGAGACCCTCAAACCGAATGAATGGCAGCATGTCGTTTTGACCTACGACGGAAAACATAAAGCCTCAGGTGTAAAGATCTTCATCGATGGAAGGCTTGCGACGAACGAGGTGCAAGCGGACACCCTCAAGGGGACGATCAAAACCAGCCAGCCGCTGCGTATCGGAAGTCGTTCGACCAGCGCGAACTGGAAAGGCGAGGTCGACGAGCTTCGCTTGTATAGTCGAGTGTTGAAGGAAGAAGAACTGGCTGCCGCTGCGGGAGGCGATCCGATTCAGGATATCCTTGCGGCTCCTGCCAAAGATCGGACCCCTGCCGACAATAAGACCCTTCTCGCTCGCTACTTGGGAAGTCAGGACAAGGCCTTCAAGGGCTTGGTTGTGGCGAAGGCGAAGCTTGAAAAGCAAATCGCTGATTTAAATCGCAAGCCAGTGACCTCAATGATCATGCAGGACAATCCTCCCAATAAAATGAGGATGACCTATGTGCTTGATCGCGGTGCTTATGATTCACCTAAAAAGGAAGAAGTCATTAGGCCTGGGGTTCCTAAAGCTCTCCCCCCTCTGCCAGAGGGCGCCCCTGCAAACCGTCTGGGGCTTGCCCAGTGGCTGACTCAACCTTCGCACCCCCTTACGGCGAGGGTCGCTGTGAATCGCTACTGGATGATGTTGTTCGGCGAAGGTTTAGTCCGCTCGGTTGGTGACTTTGGCGCCCAAAGCACTCCGCCCACTCACCCCGGATTACTCGATTGGCTTGCGGTAGACTTTATGGAAAGCGGATGGGACGTGAAGCGCATGCTTAAGCAGCTCGTGACATCGAAAACCTACCGGAGAAGCTCGAAGATCGAATCGATGCACCGCGAGAAAGATTCCGAAAATGAACTTCTGGCTCGTGCCCCTCGATTCCGCCTTCAAGGTGAATTTATCCGTGATCATGCTCTCGCAGTCAGTGGCTTATTGAACCCAATGGTTGGCGGCCCCGGAGTGAAGCCTTATCAGCCAGCGAATATCTGGAACGAGGTTAGTCTTAATGGTGGACTTCGTTACAAACAGGATAAGGGCGATAAGCTCTACCGGCGCTCGATGTACACCTATTGGAAGCGCAGTTCGCCCATGCCTAATATGTTAATTTTCGATTCACCAAGCCGTGAAAAATGTGTCATCCAGCGCCAGCGAACCAACACTCCTTTACAGGCCCTTGTGACTCTCAATGATCCGCAGTTTCTGGAAGCGGCCCGTGCTTTTGCGGAGCGCTTGCTCAAGTCTGATAAGAGCGAAACTGCGGCCCGAATCGACCTTGCTTATCGCTACGCTACGGCCCGGCTAGCGACCGGAAAAGAAGTTGAAATTCTCACTCAGCTTTATCAAAAAAATCTGGCACGTTTCCAATCGGCTCCTGAGACCGCCAAGGAATTCCTCAAAGTGGGAGAGTCACCCCGAGACGAATCCTTTGACGCATCTGAGCATGCCGCCTGGATGGTGGTTGCCCAAACCATTATGAACCTCGACGAGTCGCTCACCCGTAACTAGTCGCTCACCCGAATAATAAAGCTATGCAACCTTTCAATCCTCTTCTTGAAACCCGCCGCCAGTTTCTTCTTCGCACGGGAAATGGGATCGGCGCGGCAGCTCTGAGCACTATGTTGAATCCGTCGCTGATCGGCTCAGCGATGGGCGAGGGGATGCAGCAATATGGTGGCTTGCCTAATGTTCCTCATTTTCCCGGCAAAGCGAAGCGTGTCATTTATATGTTCATGGCTGGAGGGCCAAGTCATATTGATCTCTTCGATTACAAACCCATTCAGCGAAAGCTTCACGGCACGGAGCTCCCCGATTCAGTGCGCCAAGATCAGCGTCTTACGGGGATGTCGAGTGGGCAGAAATCCTTTCCCTGTGTCGCTCCTATGTTCGAGTTCGGGCAGTATGGCGAACATCAAACTTGGGTGAATAAGGACCTGTTGCCGCACACTGCGGGGGTCGTTGATAAGATCACCATCATGAAGTCACTTCATACTGAAGCGGTGAATCATGATCCTGCCATCACTTTTATCAACACTGGAGCTCAGCAACAGGGGAAGCCTTCAATGGGCGCTTGGTTGAGTTATGGAATGGGCTCCGTGAATGAAAACATGCCCGGATATGTTGTCATGATTTCGCGTGGCCGCGGCCAGCTTCAGGCCCTTTATGATCGTCTTTGGGGAAGTGGTTTCCTTCCGGCCAAACATCAAGGCGTGAAGCTTCGGAGTGCGGGGGAACCAGTTTTATACCTCAAGAACCCAAAGGGTTTCGATCGTGAGGCTCGCCGTGGCCAGCTCGATAGTCTCGAGCAACTCAATGAGTTGAATTACGATAAGTTTGCCGACCCAGAAATTCAGGCTCGGATCTCGCAATATGAACTGGCCTTTCGCATGCAGTCCGAAGTGCCTGGTCTTATGGATATTGAAGGTGAACCTGATCACGTGAAGGAGCTTTACGGCCCTCAAACTGATAAGCCTGGAAGCTTTGCGCGGAATTGCCTTTTGGCTCGTCGGATGGCTGAAAAAGGTGTTCGGTATATTCAACTTTTCCACCGTGGCTGGGATCAGCATGGTGCTCTTCCATCGAAGATCCGGCAGCAATGCGAGGACATCGACCAACCGGCTGCCGCTTTGCTCAAAGACCTTGATCAGCGAGGGATGCTCGAAGATACCCTCGTCGTCTTCGGCGGTGAGTTTGGTCGAACCATCTATTCGCAAGGCAAGCTCACCAAAGATAACCACGGCCGTGATCATCATGGCCGATGCTTCTCAATGTGGATGGCTGGCGCCGGAGTAAAACGCGGCTTCGAGTATGGTAAGACTGATGATCACAGCTACAACATCGTCGAAAACCCTGTCCATATTCGTGACATGAATGCCACGATTCTTCACCAGTTGGGCATCGATCACAACAAGCTCACCTTCAAGTATCAAGGGCTGGACCAACGCCTCACGGGAGTTGAAGAGGCGCACGTTGTTAAAGATATTTTGGCCTAAGAAGCTGAAGATAAGAACGGAGTAATCGACTCTTGGGTGTTGACCGGAGAAGCGAGGATCGCAAGTCTTAGGCATGCGCATTCTACTTTCGTTGATTTTACTTTTACCGGGTTTTGGCGCGGAGCGTCTAAACGTCATCCTATTCGTAACCGATGATCAGTCGCCGGTAGCAGGCTGTTACGGAAATTCTGTGATTGAAACGCCTCACTTAGATGCCCTGGCCAAAGAAGGGACGATGTTTACCCAGGCCTTTGCCACAACAGCCTCTTGTTCGGCGTCTCGTTCGGTGATTCTTTCAGGTCTACACAACCACTTTAATGGGCAATATGGCCACACTCATCACTTTCATAAGTTTGAGTCTTTTCCGGCAATGCGGGCCTTCGCGCTTCCTCAGCTGATGGCGCAGGCTGGTTATCGCACGGTGCAGATTGGTAAACTTCACGTGGCGCCCGAATCGGTGTTTCATTTTGATCAGTATCTGAAAGGAAATCCCCGGAATGCGGTCCAAATGGCGGAAGTTTGTAAGCAGGTTTTCGAAGATGAAAGCGAGAGGCCTTTCTTTTTGTATTTCGCGACCTCGGATCCACATCGCGGCGGAGGCCAAGACAAGACGTTCCCGGGAAAGCATAAGCCGGATCGGTTTGGAAATCTTCCCAAAAAGAAGGCTTACCCAGGGGTGGAAGAGGTGTTCTATGATCCGGCAAAAGTGATCGTGCCGGGCTTTCTCCCCGACACCCCGGAGTCGCGTGCTGAAATTGCTAATTATTACCAATCGTGTTCACGAATCGATCAAGGGCTAGGTCGTCTGGTGGAACTCCTCAAGAAGAATGGGAAATGGGAAAATACCGTGATAATTTATACGGCAGATCATGGGATGGCATTTCCCGGGGCAAAGACAACGGTCTATGAAGCGGGGCTGAGAGTTCCGTTTGTGGTTCGTCATCCTGGAGTGGAGAAGAAGGGGAGAACCAATGAAGCGATGTTGTCGCACACGGATCTTACCCCGACAATTCTAGATCTCGCAGGTGCTTTAAATAAGAAAAAGACGGCGCCGGCCAAGCCGCTTTCCTTTGATAAAGTTGGGGTTGGCGAAAACTCCGGTAAGCGACCTGTTAAATATCACGGTCGTTCGTGGCTGCCAATTCTTGAAGAAACCAAGCCAGAGGGGTGGGATGAAATTTCGGCCTCACACACATTTCATGAAATCCAGATGTATTATCCGATGCGTGTCATTCGTGATCGCAAATATAAATTGATTTGGAACATCGCCCATCGTCAGCCTTATCCTTTTGCATCGGACCTTTGGGTCGCCGCGACGTGGCAGGCTCAGTGGTCGAAAGGTAAGGAGGCCGACTATGGTGGGCGAACCGTGGATTCTTATATTAACCGCCCCGAGTTTGAGTTTTTCGATATCATTTCCGATCCCAACGAAAGTCGTAATCTAGCGAATGATCCGGTTCATGCGGATGCTTTAGCCAGTTACAAAGACCGCCTCAAAACCGAGCAGAGACGGACGGGTGATCCTTGGATTATGAAGTGGGAATACGAGTAATAATGGTGGGCGACTAAGTGCTGTTTTTGCTGAAAACTATGAATAAAATTCATAGTTTAAATGTATAAGTTTATTAATAAGACATCTTAATTTATTTGTGAGTTCAATGAAGGGTCTTTAGATTTGTTCGCGAAAAGCCTCACGACACTGACACCCCTTGTGAGATTCTGAAAAAGTTGGCACACAAAACGCTCAACTAAGACAGAGTCAAACGCCTCGATTGCTCAAGGTCGTTGAAAGGCTTTATAAAACCAAAAAAGTGAAACTAATGAAAAGACATACTCAAGCAACCTTTGGAATCCTCGGCTTAGCACTCGTTGCTGGTGCCTCTCACGCATCTGCCGATGTTGAGTCCCTTATTGGGAGTGAAGTTTCTGGAGAAATTTCAGCCGGCTGGGATAGCCGTTACTTCTACCGAGGCCTTTGGTTCGGTGACGAGACCACCTGGACTAACGCTTCGTTCTCGAAGGAACTTGCTTCAAACTTAACAGGTAGTGTGAACTTGTTCTACACGGACGTAATGGATGACGCACTCTCATACTCAGAGGGGAATCTCGGTGCGGCGCTCTCGTACGACTTAGGATGCGGCACCTTGGACCTTGGGTTCGTTCACTTCCGCTTTTATGATGGTTTTGCTGGAACTGCCCGAGGTGGGGTCCGTGGAACTGGTATCGCGGGGAATGACGAGGCGAACGAGCTTAATCTGACCTACTCGCAGGACATTCTCGGGGGTTTCTCAGGTCACGTTACGGTTGCTCGTGACCTGACAATTGATGGAACCTATGGCGAGCTTGGAGTGAGTAAGAGCTGGGAGCTTAGTGAGAACGTCGGACTCGATTTCTCCCTGACAGCTGGTTACAGCTTGGATAGCTACTACACCTTCGATGGTGACGAGTCTGATGATTGGACCCACACACAGATTAGCTTGGCACTTCCGATGACCTTAAGTGAGACTGCAAGTTTGACTCCTTACATCTCAGCTAACATTTCCAAGGATGCTCGCGACACGACCAACTCAGGTGCTGATCGCGGCGACACGGAGGTCTACTACGGGGCTTCTCTTGCAATTAGCTTCTAGGATTTAGGAATTTAGGATTTTAATCCTGAGCTCAATAACATTGCCGCATCTTGCCTCAGGGCAGGATGCGGTTTTTTTACTCCGGATAGCTGGCCTCCTTAAACCCTTGGTGGGTTTTAATATTACGTTTTCCCGCCTTGAGTTCTAGTTCACGGCGCTTGAGGAACTCACGAGAGATCATCTGTGCCTTTTGGCGATCCTTAAGGTCGTAGTCCCAAAATTCCTGAACCACTTTTTCCGCAGCCGGGTAATGTGAACCGTCATCGCCGACCCGTTTTCTGGTCTCGGCCAGCTGTCTCTTGAGATCAGTGACAAGTTCGTTATGATTAGGGTCATCGTAAAGGTTGATGGTCTCGTGCGGGTCCGTCGTTAGGTCATAGAGTTCCCAGCCGGGAGGGGTTTGATAACCCCCATCATAGTTGCAGCCATAAAAGTAGATTAGCTTGTGCGTCTTGGTGCGAATTCCAACGTGCGCCGGATTGTCGTGGTGAACCATGTGCATCCAGTAGCGATAGTAAGCAGTTTGCTTCCAACCCTTGGGTTCCTTGCCAGTTTCAAGGTGATTTTTGAACGATTTCCCCTGCATTGAAGAAGGGATTTTGAGACCTGCCATGTCGAGCATGGTGGGTCCAAAGTCGACATTCTCGACGCAGCTATCAATTACGGTGCCAGGCTTGACCGACTTGGGGTAGCGGACAAGGAGAGGCATTCGCTGGGATTCCTCATACATCCAGCGCTTATCCTGGAAATCGTGCTCGCCAAGCATGAACCCTTGGTCTCCGGTATAGATGATGATGGTGTTGTCCATCTGACCTGATTGTTCAAGGTGCTTGAAAAGGCGAGCGAGGTTATCATCGATGCCTCGTACGCAACGGAGGAATTTTTTAAGATAGGCGTTGTAAGCAAAGCGGGTATTTTCCTTTTCGGTGTAATTTTTCGGGTCGAAATTTTCGGGAAATTCTGCGGGGAAACGGGGAGGAAGATCGACAAGGTAGTTGCGTCTGGGATTACGCGAACCGTTCGAAGTGCCAATGTGCGGAATGAGCTCATCGCGATGTCCTCGGGTGGCAATCGAGCCCCATTTTGGGTGGCGTTTCCAAAGGGTTTTTGGCTCGGGAACCTTAACGTTTTTCAAAAACCCTTCATAGCGTGGTGCGTTTTCAAAGTAATCGTGCGGAGCTTTGTAGTGGTGCATCAGGAAGAATGGCTTCTCCTGATCCCATCCCTCTTTTAACCAGTCGAGAGTGAGATTTGTAATGACGTCGGTAGAGTGCTCTCCCTCAAACTTGATCGTATTTTTCTTCCATGCCTTGTCTCCACGAATACGGAACTCAGGGTTGAAGTAAGATCCTTGTCCGGCCAAGACCGAATAGTAATCGAAATCGGCAGGTTCGTCCTTGAGGTGCCATTTGCCAATCATGGCGGTGTGGTATCCCGCTTTGCCAAACTCGATGGCAAGGGTTTGCTTTCCTGGAGGGACGCGACCGGCGAGGTCGAATGCATTGTTATTATGATTATATTGTCCCGTAAGAACGCAGGCGCGCGAGGGAGAGCAGATGGCATTCGTGCAAAAGGCATTTTTAAAAAGGGCTCCTTCTTCGGCGAGCCGGTCGATGTTGGGAGTTGGAGCGATTTGGGCGAGCCGACTCCCATAAGCTGATATTCCATGGGCCGCGTGATCATCCGACATAATGAAGAGAATGTTGGGGCGGGAGTTGTGGCTGCCGTGATGATCGGCAAAGGAAAGAGCGGGCAAGAGGGTAAGGAGCGCGAAAAACTTAGAGGTCATTTTTGGTAGGTGTAAGGGAACATTCTGCTGGAGCAACGAGAAAAGCATATTGAGTAGGAGTGAGGGAGCGCTATTCTCATGAGCATGAAGAGAGCGTTGATGGTCTTAGGGTTGGTTGCAGGGA
>JAKMGP010000303.1 GCA_022424905.1 Akkermansiaceae bacterium
TACCAATACAACCTTGGCGAGGTCACAACCTCAAATGATTGGGAACACTTATCACCCATCAAACACCTCGGAAACTTCGGTCCTGAACTAAGCTTCGGAAAAAAATTAATTCCATCCATGGAGGAGGGCGAAATCCTCGCGATCTACAAATTCACCGACAGCGGGTCGCAATCACTCGATTGGCTTCCCGAAGGATCCAAGGAATCCTATCGTGATCGCTATCAAGATTGGCTAACCGGAATCAAAAAATGCCGTGACGATCTCACGAGGCAGGGCTACCAATGCGAAATTCCAGCCATCTTCTGGCACTGTGGCGAAAACGACCGCGCTCTGAATTGGATGGCGGATAAATACACTGCCCGCTTCCAGACTTTTATGAACGCGACCCGCAAAGATCTCGGACTTAGGGAGCTTAATTGGATTCTCACCGAGCAACCCATACTTACATCGAGCATTACCGGAGATGAAAAACTCTACGACCTCAACTCCGATCTTGAAGCCTTGGACGCCAGAGACCCCAATTTTACTTTCGTCAAGACCTCAGACCTTCCGCACAACCCTGTGCTCTTTGGCTCCAAAGGAATCATCGCACTGGGCAACCGCATGGCCGAAGCTTGGATAAAGATGAAACTCCAATAGATCTCAAATTTGACTCCTTTCCTCCAAAACTATCCCCTCGATTATTCAAAGCGTTTCAAAAATGCATCGATCGCACCCGGTTCGAGTGAATGCGCACTCCCCGTTTTTGACGCCAAGAAGATTCCCATTACGCGGCCCCGGTGGTCAACGATAGGCCCGCCCCGGAACTCCTGGCTTGCATCAAGAGCCAACTTTGAAGTTGGTTGATTCTTCCAAGACTCGATTGGTGAGAGAACCGTGCAAGGAATCACTTCCGCGACATTCTTATCCTTAGCTGCCAATCCAAAGAGTTTAAGAGTGAGTCCTAATTTAAGGTCTTCACGATCTCCGATTGGCAATAATTCATGCACCCGGTAAGCAATTTTCAAAGTAGCGATATCGTTTCCCTCCGAAACACCAAGAACCTTAGCATTAAAGCTCTGTCCGTCCTCCAGAGTTACCCTGACTGGCAACACCTTATCATCTTGGCCTAAAAGAATCCGCTTGCAGGTTAAGACATGTCCTCCCTCCTTATAAAAGAACCCGGTCACGTGACCGTTCGCAGTTGAGATCCGAACACAGGCCGGAGCAACATATCTGGTGAGAGCTGCGCCCTCCAAAGACTTGTAATCTTTATGACTCAACTCAGGTTTTCGCTTTTGTAAGTCATTAGCGCGATTAACCTCCCCAAGCCTTTTCCAAAAATTGATCGCTGATCCAAAATACCCTTCGCGTTCTAGTTGATTTGCCAGTTTTGCCCCGACTTGAAAACGCCCTGATTCACTCCCAGCCTTACGGTAGAAATCGTAAGATAATTCAAGCCCGCCAGCATCGGCAGCATGAGCTGCTAGAGTCAACCAACGATCTATGTTAACAAGCCGATCTCTAATGAATTGAATCCGAGCTTCATCATACTTCAAGAGAGGCCGGTCAACCCAAGAGGTTTTTTTCACAACCTTAACCAACACCGATGCCAGAGAAATGAGAGCTTCCTCCTCCTTTGAAAATTGTAAGTCTCCGAGCATCCTTTCATAGTCCGCAACTTCCTCCGACCACCTCTTCGAAGACTTCTCTCGTGCCCACTGGGATGCCCTCCGTAATTCTCTAGCATCACGAAAGGCTGCGGACGCAGCTAGCTTGTTAACCTCTCCATGAATATTTGGCTGGAGCCATTGTTTGGCATTTCTATCAAACTGCTTAGCCTTGGCCTCCCGAGCTTCGGCCATCTTGCGATCTTCGTTAATCTTATATTCTTCAGTGAACAGTCGTTTCACACTGCGATACATTTTTTTTCCGAGAGTAACCGTGCGGGCATTTCCTTTAGCAATCAAGATATCCAACTCTTCCAACACGAGTTTGGCATTCTCAATCGTCGGTTCTTCGAGTCGCTTCACAGCCCCCCCTAGCTCCGAGCCCAATAGGCCGGGAACGATAAATAAGGGCAGAATGATTAACGCTAAACTCTTCATTTTGACGACAAGCAAGGTGTGAACGTAAAACCTCAATTTTTCAAGGGTGAGAATTCCTGTCTTTTCGCGCTTGCCCCTCGCGAAGCTCCAGCGCAAAACCCTCTTGATGTCTGAAGTTACCAAAATTGCGATCGTCGGAGCGAGCGGGTATACTGGCCTGGAACTTCTTCGTCTCGTTTTTTGCCATCCAAAAGCCGAGGTCGTGGCTATCACTTCCCGCGCAAACGCCGGGACAAAAGTGACGGAAGTCTTCCCTCGCTTCGAGGGCCATCCCGCTACCGAAATTTGCTTCATAGAGCCCGACATGGAAACTGTCGCAGCGACCGGTGCTGAGCTTGCCTTTCTGGCCCTTCCCCATGGAACAGCCGCCCCTTTCGCGCGCGAACTCTTAGATCTCGGGATAAAAGTTATCGATTTGAGTGCTGACTTCCGCCTCGACGACCCCGCCGTCTACCAAGACTTTTACGATCATCCACACCCCGCTCCCGAACTACTCGACGAAGCGATCTTTGGGCTTCCTGAGATCTACGAATCCGAGATTAAAGCAGCTCGGCTCATTGCATCACCCGGATGTTATCCCACCTCGATCATGCTCCCCCTCATCCCCCTCTTGAGAGAGGGACTCGTCGAACACTCATCTATCACCGTTTCATCGATGAGTGGTGTCAGCGGGGCTGGGCGCAAAGCAGACCTCTCGCTTATCTTCGCCGAAGTCAATGAGAGTGTTCGCTCCTATGGCCTTCCTCGCCACCGGCACCTTTCCGAGATCGAGCAAGAACTTGGAAAAGCTGCCGGGGAAAAAGTAACCATCTCTTTCGTCCCTCATCTCATTCCTGTAACAGCCGGAATCTCCACTACGATTTTTGCAAAATTGACTGGCGACTTTAATCGTATTGATGGGGCTCTTAGGAATGCTTATCGGGATGCCCCATTTGTCCGCCTCCGTGGAGCCGGAATTTCGCCTGACACCAAAAATGTCACTGGATCAAACTACCTCGACATCGGTTGGCATCATGATTCTCGCACTGGACGAGTTATTATCCAAAGTGCCGAGGATAACCTTGGCAAGGGCGCTGCCGGCCAGGCGATCCAAAGTTTTAATCTTATGGTTGGAAATAGTATAACTGACGGATTGCAAAACCTATAGCCTCTGTTCAACTTCCTACCCCCATGGATCTTCCCTACACACGAATCAAAGGCGGCGTTTGTGCGGCCCGCGAATTTCTTGGGAGCGCGATCTCCTGTGGTATTAAGAATCCAAAGTCAGACCGCCTTGATCTTTCCCTGATTTATTCAAAAATCGGATGCCTGAGTGCCGGGATGTTCACCCAAAACCGAGTTAAGGCTGCCCCAGTTCGGGTTTCCCAAAGTCACCTCCGTGCCGAGAGTTTAAGGGCCATTATTACAAACAGCGGGAATGCCAACGCCTGCACCGGACCCACTGGAATGCAGGACGCAAAAAACATGGCTAAGGAAACCTCTAAATTACTCGGGCTCAGACAACGGGAAGTAGGGGTTTGCTCCACTGGAGTAATCGGACTCCCAATGCCGATGATACGGATTGAGCCGAAATACGAGGTCCTGGTAGCAGGACTGGGACCCAAGAACGGTAACGATGTAGCCCGCTCCATTATCACCAGCGACACTCACGAAAAGGAATTTGCGATTTCATTTGAGCTTCACGGTAAGCGCGTCCGTATTGGCGGCTGCGCCAAAGGTGCAGGCATGATTAATCCTAATATGGCGACCATGCTCTGCTTCATTACCACTGATGCCAACATCGGAAAGAGGGGCCTGAAAGAAGCGATCGAAAACAGCGTTGAGAATACCTTTAACCGCATCACGATCGATGGCGATACTTCCACAAATGATTCAGTAATCGTTCTTGCCAATGGGGCCGCTGAAAATAAAACGATTCGTCGCGGGACCAAAGAATGCCGTGACTTCAGTCACGCCCTAGAATTTGTAATGAACAAACTCGCGAAGTCCATTGTACGCGATGGAGAACGCGTCACTAAATTTGTCACTCTCGAGGTTAAAAGTGCCCGAAATGCATCCGACGCTAAGAAGGTAGCTCAAGCAGTCGCCAATTCATCCTTAGTCAAATCATCATGGAATGGCGAAGATCCAAATTGGGGCCGTATCATTCATGCTGTTGGCTATTCCGGTGCCAGTATTCGGGAGGAGTTCGTTGATATTTATTACGAATCCAAAGTCGCCTGTAAAGGAGGCTTACAGGCCAAGACAAACCCCGAGGTTCTGAGAAATATCGTTAGCAAACCAGCCTTCAAGATCACTATTGATCTTGGTATTGGGGACGCAAACCACCGGATCTACTCCTCCGACCTTTCACCCGAATACGTAGATTTTAATCGCTCAGAATATGCCTACTGGAAACAGGCAAAAAAGGATGGCTTAGTTTAAGCAAGGTCGAGAGCACGGGCGATAGCCCCGATGATAATATCTCCCTCCTCATTTCCCACCGATAATCTAAGTAGGTTTGGAGAAACTCCGCAGGCCTCGGCCCAATCGAGTTCAAAGTAGTGAGCCAACATCGTGTAAGGACTGGCCAATGTAAATTCAGTTCCTAAGTTAGGACCTTTGCAAAGCTTCAATGCATCGTAAACTTTTGGCATCTTGCGCGGCTGCTTTAAAGTGAACGAGACCAAGCCACCATAGCCCCCATTCTCCCTACGAATCAGACGGTATTCGTGGGGGGTATTAAATTTGGGATACCAAACCCGACCAACCGCTGGGTGTTCCTGGAGATAGTCCGCGACTAACTCGCCATTCTGGTTCGATTTTTCAACCCGCTGACGGTAGCTCTTGATATTCGAACTCAAAACCCGGCAATCCCCACTGTACAGTCGTGATCCGCCTTCGGTATCTTCGCTAAGAAATGAGCGGAATTCGCTCGCCCAGGGAGAGTCAGTATTCAGCGTAAGCATTCCACCCATCACATCGCCTATTCCTGAAATCCACTTCGTCAAACTCGTAGTCACCAGATCCGCATATTTTAAAACGTCTAAATTGATAGAGGTAGCAATCGTGTCATCCACAACTAAAGGAACCCCTCCCTGACGACAAGCTTCTGAAATCCTTGGAAGATTGATCGTTCTTAACAGCGGGTTGCTTGGCACTTCACAAAAAACCGCTGCAAATTCACCCTCTTGGATTCTCCGGACGGCGGCATCAAGGTCCTCACCTTCGGCATCATAAAGAAAAACAACACCATTTCCAAAACGCTGCTGTACTTTTAAAGCATCGACGTAAGGGAACTCCAATTGAAGAGTCTTCTTGCTTGGGAAAAGATTCATCACTGCCCGATAAGCAGCAAAAACACCAGACATACCGCTCTCATACAAATAGTGATCATCCAGAGCCGCCCCGGAAAACTCCGAAAGCTGCTGCTTCAACATCACGACGGATCCGCCCTCTGAATCCCGTTCCTTGAGAAGATCCTCCGCCTGTCGACTGCTAATGATCTCACCCGTGAACCTCCAATACTCCATTGCTACACCAATTGCAGTTTCCGGCACGATCAATGCCTGCATTCCCTCGTCATAGCTTGCGATTCGAGTTGCCACTGCTAACTTCCGTTCGACGTAACGCTGGGCACCCTGAGCGGCTCTTTTGTGAGGAAAAACAATGGCTCTCTTCCCCGTCTCTGCAATCTCTTCGGTCGCTTTCGCAAAAACTCGTTTTACCAGCGGATGCAGAAAAAATCGGGGATATCCCGCCTCAAGCTTCTTCATTACACGGTCCCGGCCTTCCTCGTAGCCGATCACAGAATCCCAGGTCGGAAGCGAAACCGAACAGGCATGGGTTGTATCTGGAATCGGCCGACCGGTCGACTGGCTATCCCAGAGTGGATTTTTGAGAAGATCCCGCACGGCGCGACTTCTGACGCCTTTGAGGAAGTTTCGCAAGCTCTCCTTTCTTGATAATTGCGTTGACACCCTAGTCCAGCCCTCCTAGCTTGCGCCCCCCTTAAAGCGAGCCGGATTCCCCAGCAAGCCCAACGGAACCCAGTAAAACAATGAAAACGTTTTCAGCAAAACCAGCTGACGTCCAGCGTTCATGGCATATTATTGATGCCAAAGACCAAATCGTCGGAAAAGTCGCCGTGGAGGCAGCTCGTCTCCTTCGCGGAAAGCACAAGGCTATTTTTACGCCTCACATCGATACAGGTGACTTCGTTGTCATCATCAACGCCGAGCACGCCAAATTCAGTGGCAGCAAGGAGCAGCACAAGATCTACGCTCGTCACTCCGGTTACGTCGGCGGTCAGACTATTGAAACTCCAAACAAGTTGCGCCAGCGGCGTCCCGAGCTCATTCTTGAGTGGGCTGTCAAAGGCATGGTCCCAAAAAATAAGCTTGGTTCCGCCCAGATGAAAAAACTCAAGGTCTACGCAGGCGAAGATCACCCCCACGAAGCCCAAGAGCCACAGCCTGTTACTCTCTAAACCTTTATTCATTCATTAAATACCATGAGCGAAACTTTTACTGCAACCGGCCGTCGGAAAACCGCCGTTGCCCGCGTCTGGCTGACTGCTGGAACCGGAAATATCACCATCAATAACGAGCCCTTCGAGAACGTTCTCACCACCCTCACCTTACAAGGGCAACTTCTCGAACCTCTTGAGGTCACAAACCTCAAGAACAAGTTCGACGTTAAGGCTGTTTCACGCAGCGGCGGACTTCACGGACAGGCCGATGCAATCAAATTAGCCATAGCCCGAGCGCTTATCATTCACGATCCTGAGCTTCGACCAGCTCTCAAAGCCGCTGGCCTTCTCCGCCGTGACCCACGAGCCAAGGAGCGTAAAAAGCCAGGTCAGCCCGGCGCCCGCAAGCGCTTCCAGTTCTCTAAGCGCTAATCAGCTTCAGCGACCCCCATCTCTCAAAAAGCCGCTCCTCCCGGGACGCGGCTTTTTTATGGCCCAACGCGCCTTAGAAGGTCAATAATGGATCCTAAAATCAGGTTGGAGACATACTCTCCATAAAACTCACAAGTCCCTGGCTGCTTTAATCGTATTCTTCATAAGCATCGCAATTGTCATCGGACCAACTCCACCCGGGACCGGAGTAATCGCTCCAACCTTTTCAAAGACATCCTTGTAATCGACATCTCCACAAAGACGATAGCCCCGTTTTGCAGCCAAATCTTCGACGCGATTGATACCGACATCGATAATCGTCGCTCCCTGCTTCACAAAATTCTTTTTGATAAACTCGGGGATGCCGACAGCAGCCACAATAATATCCGCACGCCGACAAACCTCAGCTAGATTCTTTGTCCTAGAATGGGCCACCGTTACTGTGGCGTCAGAACCCCTTGCCATCAATAAAAGCGCCATTGGTTTACCCACAATCATGCTTCGTCCCACGACCACCGCATCGGCACCGGAGGTTTCGACATCACTCGCTTCAAGAAGCCTCATACAACCCGCCGGAGTGCAGGGCACAAAGCCTGAAGGGTCTTCCAGCGCCAACTTAGCGACATTCTCAGGATGAAATCCATCGACATCTTTAGTCGGATCAATTGTGCGCACGATTTCCTCCTCATCGATCTGCGATGGCGGCGGCGACTGCACCAAAATCCCGTGAATGGAAGTATCATCATTGAGACGCTTCACGGTGGCCAGAACTTCGTCCTGAGAAGCGTTCTTTGAAAGGACGACTTTTTCTGAATGAATTCCCAATTCGGCACACTTCCGAACTTTTGAATTAACATAGACCTGGCTAGCCGGATCTTCGCCCACCAAAACAACGGCCAGACCCGGGGTAATTCCTTGAGACTTCAAATCCTCGATTTCACGAGAACACTCCGCGAGGACTTCCTCCGCTACCTTTTTTCCATCAATGATCGCTGCCATGATTCTCTTCGCGGTCCGTGATATCTTGAAGTAGGCATTTCTCAAGCCTAAGCCGCTCTTTCTCGAACTCCTCGTTATCAAGTTGGCGCAGCACTGTTATCGGCTCCCCCAGAGTGATCCTGACCTTGCTGAAAGGTTTGGGGATCCGAAAACGATCCCAGGTCTTCAGAGTCCAGCACGAGAGATAATCAATCCTCAAAGCTACCATTGGGAGCCCAGTTGTTTGGGCAATTTTAATCACACCGGGCTGAAGTTGATATCGGGGACCCCGAGGACCATCAGGAGTGAACACAAGATCCTTCCCATTCATCGCCGCTCGTCTCAACGCCACAATTGCAGCCGCGCCACGACGACTACTCGAGCCATGAACCGCACCAAACTTAAAAACTTTTACAGCCGAGGCTAATACAACCCCATCCTTACTCGCACTCGTAAGCACGACACACTCCCGCCTCGGATATATTTTCCTCCACAAGTAGGCAGCGGCAAAAATCCGATTATGCCACATAACGTGTATTATCGGTTGATCACGGGCATTCAAACCACAGACATCTCCAATCACTTCACGACGCAGAGTCATACCAAGAAGTCGAATCAACCAGCCTACGAGCTTCCCGCTCACACGAGCTTTCCTTGATGTTCGGATTTGGTTATCGGATGTCAAATTAATCGAGCTTTCTACCCCTAGGTTACACGACCGCTGGGATAAGAAAAAATCGACCCCAATTCAATCCTTAGAACACCAATCATTCGTTTACAGTAAAATCGATGATGGGAAGCTTGAAGAAGAGTCTAACAAGGTCAAAAAGGAATTCCACTGCCGCAAAATCAGATACAACTCTGATCACCTAAAGCTTCTTTAAGAAAAGAACACTGGAAGAACTCAATTTTCGCTCATATCTTGTGCGTGAAGACCGATGATCACAGTGACTGAGAAAGCTGCTAGCGAACTCGCTAGCCTCCTTGAATCTAAGAAGGCCCCGGAAGGCTCTGGACTGCGTCTTGGCGTAGAACGCGGAGGTTGCGCCGGCCTCGCTTACACCATGCGAATTGGAGAACCCCAAGAAGGTGATGAGATCATCAATCTGAATGGAACTCGCTTTATTGTGGCTCACGATTCTTTCGATTTCCTTGAAGGATGCACCGTCGATTTTGCCGATGAACTCTCAGACCGGGGCTTTAAAATTTTCAACCCCAACGCTTCACGCTCTTGTGGATGTGGAACCTCCTTTGAACCTTCTGAAGAAGGTAAAAAACCCCAATACGATCCTGCCCTCGACGGGACCAATTGCAAATAGCCCAGTATGGCCCTGTCGGATTTTGATGAATCACCAAAAAAGCGGGCTCCGCTTTTCTGGTGGTTTCTCGCTAATATTCTGGCTGTCTCTTTTGCGATTACTTCTTGGATCGTTTGTCTTAACCTTTTCCGGGACCCTACCAATCCGACCAGCTATAAACTTATGATGAAGGTGGGGCGACTTGAATCACCTAAAGCCTTCTCTCCTCTCGAGACACCTGTCCCTATGAAGGACAGCGATCCAAAGGAGCTCGAAGCTCAATTTCAGAGTTTTAGCCAAACCGATCGCGAGGCTCTCAACAAAGAGCTGCGACGTGCTTACCTCAGCAATTTTAAAAAGCCAAAGTTTCTCACGTACGTCACTGGAGAATACCGTATCATCGGAGTAGAAAACCTTACTGAAGAGGATTTTCTCAGCCCAGGTATTGTGGTGAAGGCCCAAGCCATGATTCGACCCGATGCGGTCGCCCCCCCCCTTCCCTACCCCGTCTTCCTCGAGTGCCTCTTTCCATCAGAAGACGCCACTCCTGAAAGCTTTCAGCTAGGAAATATACTGACACTTAAAAAACAGAGGGAATGCGCTGCTATTCTAAATATTGGGGAGACCGCTTTTGAGGATCGCCAAACCGTTTTCGTGACCGTAGTTCCCCTCGCAGCGGTGGAACACACCACTGCAAGCGGCTCAACTTTTACAATCACCCCTCCAGCACTGGCTAATCCCGAGGCCTCTCTCCCAGCTTACCCATAAGCAACGTCGATAATGAGCTCGAGTTACCAAAATCGTCAAATGCGCTGGAGCAAATGGGTGAAGATCCTAAAACGCCTATGGGAATTTGCCTGGAAAGGCGGCCTTACCCTACTCATCCCCCTCTTGTTAATGATTGGTTGGTACGCTTGGCACGCCAGCAAGTTCGACCTATCCGAAACCTCCCGTATGCCCGAGCGCACCGTATTACTTGACCGTAATGGGATCGAAATCGGGACAATCCACGGAGCCAACCGTCGCCTTGTTGAGTTCGAAGAAATTCCCACTTTCCTGAAAATCTGCCTTTTTGCTCGGGAAGACGCCCGCTTCATGGACCACGAAGGTGTCGATTTCTTGGGCCTAGCCCGCGCGACCTTGAGGAATGCCAAAGACCTCGACTTCACCCAAGGGGCTTCCACCCTTTCGATGCAACTGGCACGAAATACTTTCGATTTACGTGAGAAGAAATCCCTAAACCGAAAGTTCCTAGAGATTGCGATCACCTACCGCATCGAATCAAAATTCTCAAAATCAGAAATCCTAACGGCATATCTCAATCGAATATATTTTGGATCCGGCTTCAATGGTATCGAAGAAGCTTCCCTCAACTATTTTGGCCGCCCTACCTCCAGGCTAACCAAAGGCCAATCTGCTCTCCTCGTCGGGATAATCAGAGCACCACACGCCTGCAGTCCGTGGCGCAATCTCGAGGGAGCAGTCCGCCAGCGCAATGAAGTCCTCGACCGGCTCATCACCACTGAGGTGATCACCCCAGAACAAGCTGATGCCATCAAGTCCCAATCTCTCGATCTTCGTAATCCCAACGCCGGAGATCTTGAGACCGATCACGGAACACGCGTGCTGCGGCGTCCTCTCGAAATCGTTCTCAACGAAACACAGATTACGACTGGTGGCTTGGAAGTCATCACCTCAATTGATTTTCAGCTTCAACGTCAACTTGAAAAGCTCGTCCAAGAATCCTCGATTCCGGATGGATGCCAAATGGCTTCGATCGCTATCGATCCCCGAAACGGAGATATTCTTGGAGTGGTCGGATGCCGTGAAAAAAAACCCACCGGCTTCAACCGAGCCCTTGATTCCCATCGGGACCTTGGCCCGCTCATGATTGAGCCCCTGATCGGGACAATTGCCCTCGAACGCGGACACCTACCAATTGTCGGAAACCCAGTCGCTACAGGACGTCAACTTCAGGCTCAAGACGCAATCCAGCTACTCAAAAGATTTGGATTTGAGGGCACTTTTGGACTTGGCGAAGATCTTTACCGGGGAACCCTTAGCGTCTCACCGCTTGAATTGGCGACTGCTTACGCCACCCTTCTCCAAAATGGCTCGCGGCCTACCCCCGTCTTCGTTCGCGAACTGATCCAGAAAGAAAGGACCCTCTTCTCGCGCCCCGCCGCCTCTTTCCCCGCCTTCGCAGATCATTCTCGATTGAAAAAAATTCCAGATTTCATC
The DNA here is from genome assembly GCA_022424905.1 of Akkermansiaceae bacterium. Taxonomy (GTDB): domain Bacteria; phylum Verrucomicrobiota; class Verrucomicrobiia; order Verrucomicrobiales; family Akkermansiaceae; genus SW10. Next base: position 11,487 of record JAKMGP010000303.1, read on the forward strand.
AGTGGTTTATCCCTTCCTGGAACTGATCATTGGGCTGCCACCCTTACCCCGGAGAAAGTGATTGTTGTTTGGATCGGCTACGATAATCCCAAGCCCTTCAATTTAAGCGCTCGGCAATCGCAGAGATTGAGAACAGACCTTCAGCGAATCGCTCGCTAAATTGGCCTAGCAAGCGCTTTAATACTTCTTAAAGTTTCTCCACCTGCCTCACGACCTCTTGATGAGCCCCTACTCTCTGAGGGCACGAAAAAACCGGAAGAAATCTTCCGGTCTTTTGCATGATAAAACAATAAACTCTGACTACTTTTGGGCGAGGAGCTTGGCCACCACGGCATCGACTTCTTTCTTGCCATAAGTGTGGCCTTCGATCGTATCGACGAGTTTACCGCTCTTATCCTTGGCGATAATACCGTGCCCCTTGAGCTTAGCCTTTTTGATTTCCTCTTTGCTCTTGCCGGTTCCGACGAGGACGTTTTTGAAGGTGATTTCTTTTCCCTTTGTCTTTTTGAGATCATTCACGATGACCGAAATTTTTGCACAAAGCGGTCATCCGTCGAAGTAATAATAAGTGAGCGTGGGGATTTTAGCTTCAGCTGCGGCCTTCACCACAGGAGCCTTGGGCTCATCTGCTGAAGCAGTAGTGATTAGGAGGATGGGCGCCACAGCTGCGACCATCCAAGCAATTAGTTTTTTCATCCCAAGAAGACTAGCTAGTAGAAACTTCATGGCAAGCTAATGCCACATGACTTCGATTCAGCCACTCCGCCCTAGGCCAGGAGATCTTTCACGACCTTGCCATGGACATCAGTAAGGCGGTAATCACGGCCTTGAAAGCGGTAGGTGAGTTTCTCGTGGTCGAACCCAAGAAGATGCATCCAAGTTGCTTGTAAATCGTGAACATGGACCTTGTCACGGGCCACCGAAAAACCAAGATCGTCAGAAGCACCGTGGGTGTATCCCCCTTTCACTCCTCCACCAGCCATAACCATAGTGTAACAATCAGGAAAGTGATCGCGACCAAGGACCTTTCCCTTGGCCGTTCGGCCTTCTCGGAATGGAGTCCGCCCAAATTCTCCGCCGAGAATAATAAGAGTGTCTTCAAAGAGGCCACGCTCCTTGAGGTCATTGATCAAGGCCACAATCGGCTTATCCATGGTGGCACATTTATTGGTAAGCCCATCGCGTATGTCTTCCTTTGGATTTGTCCCGTGGAAATCCCAGCCCCAGTCAAAGAGCTGAACAAAACGAACTCCATCTTCGGCGAGACGCCGGGCGAGGAGGCAGTTATTAGCGAAGCTCGAGGCACCTGGTTGAGCACCATAGGACTCAAGAGTCTTCTTTGATTCCTTTGAAATATCCATAACCTCCGGGACTGACATTTGCATACGAAAGGCTAGTTCGTATTGTGCCATGCGAGTCAGCGTTTCAGGATGGGCAAAATCTTTTGAAGCGGCCTCATTGAGAGCACGGAGGGCATCAAGGCTGGAGCGACGCAGGCTACGATCCATGCCCGGAGGGTCAGTGACATAAAGAACCGGATCCCCTTTTGAACGACACTGCACGCCTTGATGGACAGATGGAATAAACCCCGAACCGAAAGAACTCTTCCCGCCATTCGGCTGCACTCCACTCGAGATGAGGACCACGTATCCGGGAAGGTTTTGGTTTTCCGATCCCAGACCGTAGGTAGTCCAGGCTCCGAAGGTCGGTCGGCCCGGCTGCTGGAAGCCGGTGTGCACGAAGAGCTCAGCAGGAGCATGATTAAAATGATCAGTCGTCATCGAATTGATGATGCAGAGATCGTCAGCCACACCGTGCAAGTGCGGAATCGCGTCAGACATCCAAAGGCCGTTCTTGCCATACTGTTTAAAAGTACGGGGGCTCCCCATCAATTTGGGGGTTCCTGAGGTGAAGGCGAACTTCTTCCCCTTGATATATTCGTCCGGGCATTCCTGGCCGTCGCGCTTCACGAGCTCGGGCTTGTGGTCCCATAGATCAAGGTGGGGCGGTGATCCCGTGAGGTGAAGATAAATCACCCGCTTCGCCTTAGGCGCGAAGTGCGGAAGCTTAGGAAGGAGCGGATTGTCCGGAGCTTCTAAGCCCATAGCATCGGACGCGAGCATCTCGCTAAGCGCAACCCCGCCAAGACCCATGGAGCATTGTTTGAAAAAGTGCCGCCGCGTTTTGTATTGCAGGCTTTCTAACTGTGGATTCATACGATGAAAATTGGTTGGAGATCTTAGCGTTTCATCAAGGTCTCATCAAGATTTAGAAGTATATTCGCAACAACGGTAAGGGAGGCAAGCTCTACAACATCGATGTCTTTAGGAACTGGACCGATAGGATTAGTGGCCATTTCCTGCGCGAGCTTTTGATCGGCGGCATACTTGCTGCGTGTAGAATCATATAAAGCGATCAGGCGAGAAGTTTCGACCTCATTAGGAGAACGCGAAAGGCAGAGTTGGAAGCCATGTTTAATCATGGTAGCGACCGACCCTTTGTGCGCCACCATTCGTCGAGAGAGAGCCTGAGCAGCTTCTATGTAGACCGGATCATTCAAGGTCACGAGAGCTTGCAACGGCGTGTTGGTATTCCCACGCCGCACAGTGCAAACCTCGCGATTGGGAGCTCCGAAGGTCGCCATGGAAGGATAAGGACTGGAACGACGCCAGCTGGTATAAAGGCCACGACGGAACTTATCCTCGCCAGAACTTGTGCTCCAATCGGTGCCGCCTCCGAAGGCAGCCTTGAGACCAAGGTTTGGCTGGGGCGGACGAACCGGAACACCATACATTTTTGAACTCAACAAACCCGAGACCGCGAGAGCCTGGTCGCGGATCATTTCCGCGGAAAGCCGGACCCGAGGACCACGGGCAACAAGACGATTGTCGGGATCCCGAGCAGCCATCTCATCGCTGACATGAGAATTTTGGCGATAGACCGATGAAGTGACGAGAAGGCGAAGAAAACTCTTAACATCCCATTCCCCATCCATAAATTCGACCGCAAGCCAATCAAGGAGTTCGGGATGAGAAGGCCGTTCGCCCTGAGATCCAAATTCCTCGCTTGTAAGGACGATTCCTACGCCGAAGAGATTCTCCCAAAACCGATTGGCGACCACACGAGCGGTCAGAGGATTCTCTCGGTTCACCAACCATTTCGCCATCGCAAGTCGGTCGGGATTCGAGCCCTTGGGAAGCGAACCGAAAACTTGGGGCACCCCCGGCTCAACTTCCTCACCAAGACTCAAGTAGCTCCCACGAAGTTGAATATGGGTCTTACGATGCTTATCCTTGGGTAGGTCTCGCATAATGGGAACTGAGGTGAGGGGCTTGACGGCGGCCAGTTGCTTTTTGAGATCCGCGAGCTTCTTGGTGTCAGCAATTGCGCTGGGATTGGTCTTACGATAAACCGCAACCAATTGAGCCTTCTCAGCGGCACTACGTTTGGCAGGAGACGTTTTAAGGATTGCTATTATCTCGGAGGAAAGCGCCATGGAAGGACCTGCAGAATCAGTTGCCAAAATCCGGAAGCGGCCAAGCGCATGATTTGGATAGCGCTGCAGAAATCTAAGTTCGAGATCCCGCCCATCGAGAGGTTTCTCTAACTCGATCACGATATGATGATCCTGACCCAGCGATCCGCCAACCGCCCAGCCGGAATCATTGCTAGCGTTACCATCGATCGCAGAGGCCGCTCCGAATTTCTCCTGATCATAAGTCGAAGAGGCATTCGAAAAAGCGGCTTTGGTCTTACCACTGGTGAGTTCGATTTCGTTGAGGACAAAATTTCCATTCCGACCAGGCCCCCCGCTCCCGAGCTTATCATAAGCAAGAGCCTCAATCTTAATTGCGGTAATTTTTTTCAGCTTACTACTAGCGGAAATCGTATAATCATCAGTCACGGCAGTCTTTCCACTCACGAGAATAGAGCCGTCAGAACCCGCCTTGAAATTCGCACCAGAAAGCGCAGTCATTTTTTCTGGAGTGAGAACATGCCAACGACCTAACTTCGCCTTCAAAGCAGCCTCCCATTCCGCAAAGGCCTTAGGATCGAGCTTGTTGGCGGGCTCCATTTCCTTCTTCAGCTTTGCGATCTCAGCGGAAATCTGAGCCGCTTGTTTCTTATTTCGATCACCCATCACCTGGATAATTGGAGCTTCATTCCGTCGGTCGGCGTCTTCCGATTGATTGAAAATGGCAAACATCTGAAAATACTCAGCATGACTGATGGGATCATATTTGTGGGTATGACACTGAGCACAAGCTGCGGTAGTTCCCATCCAGGTCGCCATAGTCGTATTGACACGATCAACGACTGCTGCGTTACGGAATTCTTCATCACTCGTTCCGCCTTCGTTATTCGTTTTAGTATTGCGGTGGAAAGCAGTGGCAATGAGTTGATCTTCAGTTGGGGTGGGAACTAGGTCACCAGCAATTTGGTCAATCGTAAATTGGTCGAACGGCATGTTCTCATTGAAGGCACGAATAACCCAATCTCGATAGGCCCAAATCGTCCGGCCCGGGTCATCCGCATAACCAGCTGAGTCGGCATAACGAGCAAGATCCAGCCACATGCGAGCCCAGTGTTCGCCGAAAGAAGGCTTGGCAAGAAGACGATTGACCAGATTCTCGTATGCCTTGGCACTCTCATCAGCGAGAAATTCGTCGACCTCCGCTTTGGTAGGCGGAAGCCCGGTAAGATCAAGGGCTACACGTCGAATTAAGGTGTGAGGGTCAGCTTCTTTGCTAGGCGAAAGCTCTTCTTTACTGAGTCGGCTGAGAATAAAGGCGTCTATGGGATTACGAACCTTCATCTTGGTCTCATCAACCTGAGGAACCTCAGCTCGAACAGGCTTTGCATAGGACCAATGGACCTCGTATTCCGCTCCTTCCTCGATCCACCGCTTAAAAAGTTCAATTTGTTCCTTCGTAAACCGCTCACCCTTTCCTGGAGGTGGCATCATCTCATCCTCATCATCCGTCACAATTCGATAGATCAACTCACTATCCTCGATTTTTCCGGGAGAAATAGCGGTGAACCCCTTGTGATCCTTTATGGCACCTTCACGAGTGTCGAGCCGAAGCTTGGCCTTCCGATCCTCTTCGTCCGGACCGTGACAGCGGTAACAACTATTGGAGAGTAAAGGACGAATTTCGTCGTTGAAACTGACTTTCGCACCAAGGGAGGAAAAACCGAGAATGAGAACAGAGAGAAAACGAATGAACATAAGAAAGTATCTCAGGGACCTTAGAAGAGATTTACGGTTATCCAACCCCCGATCTTGCTCTCATGACATCCAATTTCTGAGGAATGAAACGACCTCCCACTCTTCGACGTAGTGAGAGGAGTGACTTTCTTGAAAAACACGATTATTCTCGTAAGCCTTTTGATGAACAGCTCCGCAGGCGAATGGCCGGGATGGCGTGGTCCAACCGGGGATGGTGTAGCTCCCGACGAAAAAGCTCCGCTTGAGTGGTCGATCGAAAAGGATGTAAATTGGAAAGTTAAGATCCCCGGCAAGGGGCATGCTTCACCGATTATTTGGGGCGACGAGCTCTTTTTGGTTTCGGCTGACGAAGATTCAGGAGAACGGCTCCTCATGTGCCTCAGCATCAAGTCAGGAAAGACCCTTTGGAAAAAAACTGTTCTCGAATCGCCTATCGAAAAAGTACACCGCAAAAACAGCCGAGCTTCGAGCACTCCAGTGACCGATGGTAAGTCAATTTACGTGAGCTTCCTTGATCAAGAGAATATGTTTATTGCAGCTTACAATTTGGAGGGGACGAAGCTCTGGGAAAACCGCCCTGGCATTTTTTCAAGTGTCCACGGTTACTGCTCCAGCCCGATTCTCTGGAAGGATAAGGTTATCATTAATGGTGACCACGACGGGAACGCTTACATCGTGGCTTTAAATAAAGAGACCGGGAACGAAGTATGGAAGACGCCAAGACCAAATAAGACACGAAGTTATTGCACCCCCTTAATCCGCACCATCGGCGGACGAAACCAACTCATTCTCTCGGGAAGTAAAAGCGTGGCTTCTTACGATCCCGATACTGGGCAGCAACACTGGATCATCGACGGTCCCACCGATCAGTTTGTCGCCTCTTTGGTTTACGATCAAAAATACCTCTACATGACGTGTGGATTTCCCAGTAAACATATGATGGCAATTGATCCCACCGGCAGCGGAAACGTCACCGACACCCATGTGATCTGGCATACCCGCAAGAACCCATCCTACGTTCCCAGTCCGGTAGTAGTGAACGGTTACTATCTCGCAGTTTCAGATTCGGGGACGGCGACCTGTTGGAAGGCTCAAGAAGGTAAATTACTCTGGAAGCAGAAACTTGGGCGCGAGCACTCAGCCTCACTCGTGGTCTTTCGAGATCATGTTGTTTTTGGATCCGAAAAAGGATTGATCACCGTAGTCAAACCTGGTCCAGAATTTCAGGAGGTCGCTAAAATGGAGCTCAGTGAACCACTCTGGGCCTCACCGGTTATTACGGACGGATATTGGTTCCTCCGCGGTGAAGAGCACCTTTTCTGTATTGGTAAACGAAATTAATTCCACTCTCGATGACCTCAAATAATCCGAGCGGAATGGCCACATCCGTTATTCGGCGCCTGCTTCAGGAATGAGAACTTCTCGTGGCTTAGCTCCATCGGCTGGACCCACGATGCCACGAGCTTCCAAGATATCGATCATGCGGGCTGCACGGGTGTAACCCAGACGAAGGCGGCGCTGTAGGAGCGAGGTGCTGGCCTTTCCTTCGGCACGAAGCACTTCCATGCAGCGCTCGAGTGCCTCCTCATCAGCATCTGAGACTTCTTCGCCACCACCATCGCCACCAGACCCACCGCTTTCAATGACCTTCTGGATACTCTCTTCAAATCGCTGTTCGGTTTGGTTCGCGCAGAAGTTGACGATTTGCTCGACTTCTTCGTCCGAAACAAAAGCACCTTGGGCGCGTTCCAATTTGGCTGAGCCAGGGGGCAGGAAGAGCATGTCTCCTTTACCAACCAATTTTTCAGCGCCCTTATTATCGAGAATGACACGGCTATCGAGTGATGACGAAACCTGAAACGCAATGCGACTTGGAATATTCGCCTTAATAATACCCGTGACAACATCGGCACGTGGAGTTTGAGTCGCTACGATCAAGTGGATACCGGCAGCACGGGCCTTTTGAGCGATCCGGGCAATCGCTCCCTCGACATCAGCGGGAGCGGTCTGCATGAGATCAGCAAGCTCATCAATAATGACAACGATGTAAGGAAAACGGTCCGGCACCTCGAGATCGTCTTCATGAACCTCATCATCCTCCGAAGCGATTGGGCCGAGATCGCCATCCTCAAAAGCCTTAGCCATAGATTCAACCGCCTCCTCGTCGACAATGGAATCAAGATCCTCTTGCTCTTCCGGCGTGAGGACTTCTTCCTCAGTGCGAACCCGGCTGTTGAAGCTATCAAAGTTTCTTACTCCAAGTTTTGCGAAAATCTTGTAGCGACGTTCCATCTCATTGACACACCAATTTAAAGCCCCAACAACCCGCTTGGGATCAGTAACAACTGGCACGACAAGATGCGGCAACTTGGCGTAAACCTGCATTTCCACGACCTTGGGGTCGATCATGATGAAGCGGAGTTCGTCGGGGCCAAACTTATAAAGAATACTTGTGATGATGGAATTGATACAAACTGACTTACCCGCGCCGGTCGCACCAGCTACGAGACAGTGGGGCATCGCAGCGAGATCACCCACCACGGTATTTCCATAAACATCCTTACCAAGGGCGAGAGGAATCTTTCGCTTGGAACTGCGAAACGATTCATCCTGAAGAAGTTCACGAAGCGCCACGGCCACCCGGTCATCATTCGCAATTTCGATCCCTACCGTATCTTTACCTGGGATTGGCGCGAGAATATTGATTCGCTCGGCCTTCGTGGCACGCGCGAGATCAGCTTCAAGTTGGGTAATACGGCTCACCCGCAAGCCAATAGCGGGGTAGATTTCATAACGCGTAATAGTAGGCCCACGAGTGATATCGCCAGCTGTCACCTCAACACCAAAAGCGCGACAGGTCTCAATGATCATTGTTTGGGTCGCTAGAAGTTCTTCGCTAAAGTCTTCTGGCTCGACATCATTCTCTTCGTCAAATTCAAGAAGGTCAAATCCGGGTAACTCGTAATCCTCAAACCCCTCAGTGCTAAGCCCTGTATGAGTCGGCTTCTTACGCTCAAAAGGCCGAGCTCCGGCAAGAGGAGCTACCTTTTTCTGGGATGAATCAATAATTTGCGGTGTTGGAATCTGCCTCAGTTGAAGGACTCCCTGACCATCTTCCTCAGTACTGGATTCTGAACCAAGAGTTGGGTCATCGACAGATTGGCCCTTCTTACGCTTGGCGCGTTTTTTTGCGGGGGCAGGTGGCGCCGGCCTGGCAGCCCGCTTCGCGCGTGAGTTGGAAATGAATTTACGAACCGTTACCAAAGAGGTTTGGGCAAAGGCAATTGGATGCCATCCGGTTAAAAGAATCACGCTGGCAAAATAAACCCCCAACAGGACGATGGCCGATCCCAACGTTCCCAGCAGGCTTTTGAAGACAAAATTACCAAGACCCTCGCCAATCGCACCACCTGGCCAATTTCCAAAGTGGACGCTTCCAAAAATCTCAAGAACGCTAAAGAGAGCAGCACTCGCAAACATCAACGAACCGAAACCAAGCAAAGTATGAAGACCCAGCCGGCTTTTAAACCATGCCACTACAAACCCAAGCCAGATCGTTCCAGCCGCAAGCAAATAGGCTGCTGCTCCAAAAAGAGCAATAAAGACGAATCCGATCAAAGCACCCACCGGGCCGATCAAATTTTGGGTATCGCGCGACTCGGCTCCTTCCGGAGCAAAGCTTCCGAAGAACTTCCAATCGACGAAGTCGACAGTAGTAAATCTAATTAGAGAGCAGAAAATCAATAGACCCATCAAGATTAACCCGATCCCAATCAACTCCTGGCCACCCTCTTTTTTCAACACCGCGTGCTGCCTCCTGGGCTTTTTTTGCTTGGCCATGATCTTAAACGGAGACACTCAACTCCCCTGTGAGAACTAATTTCGCATAAGAACGGTAGATCAGGCAAGAAGGAACTTAAAGGTATCTGCATAGTCTGGATTTCTTAAATAATCGCTCAAACCTCAGTTTTCTTGTCGAAATGCCCCTCCCCCCCCATTTTGGAGGGGTGGAACCAATTTCATTTTCTCCGATTTACATGACTCGCGTGTGGGGTGGGCGCTCGCTGGAAACGATCTATCAGCGAAACCTCCCGGATGATCAGCCCTACGGGGAATCTTGGGAAATGAGCGATCGTCCTGATGAACAATCCATTGTTTCGTCTGGCCCTTACGCTGGGAAATCACTCCACGATCTTTGGACCAATCACCGCGAGGCAATCTTTGGAAAGGGATTCACCGGAGACCGTTTCCCACTTCTCATAAAAATTCTAGATGCTCGTGATGATCTTTCTATTCAGGTCCATCCACCTGAGAACCTTTCCCATGAATTAGGGGGCGAACCAAAAACCGAAATGTGGTATATCGCCGACTGCGACCCCGGAGCTAAACTTTACATTGGCCTGAAAAATAAGTGTACACGTGAGACATTCCAACAGTCCCTCTCTGATGGAACCGTGGAAGAGCAAGTCCACGCAGTTAGTCCAGAACCGGGCGAATCGATTTTCATCCCGTCAGGTCGACTGCACGCAATCGGCGCCGGGTTCCTCATTTATGAAATCCAGCAAAACTCAGACACCACTTACCGGGTTTTTGATTGGAATCGCGTCGGGCTCAGCGGCGCTCCACGGGACCTTCACATTGAAGAATCTATGGCCTCCATCGACTTCAATGATGTCGAACCTAGAATGGATCAACCAGATGGCGACTCTCTTGCATCCTGCGAATACTTCGTCGTCCAACGCCATAAGCTTTCGAAGCTCGAAGAGATCACGAACACAAACGATTCTTTTTCAATCATCACAGTGATCTCCGGAAAAATAAGCTCCCGCAAAGGGTGCATATTTAAAACCGGCGACTCCCTAATCTTGCCGAGAAACGCCAGTCCGCTAACCGTCGAAGGAGACTGCCAAATCCTACGCACCACTTTGCCAGGCGCCTGAATTTAGAGTGTATCACCTTTTTAGCCGCCTTGGCATTATGTAGGTGCACCGATCAATAATAAGTCCACGAAGACTAATGACGGTAAGGCAACCCGCTATTTATCGTGATGCAAGTTTCTCCACCCGTTCAAACCGGATCTAAGACACGATATTCTTGATAACCTTTACTCCGGGTTCAACTCCAGTAAGGCGCATATCCAGACCCTGAAACTTATAGCTAAACTTCTGATGATCGATTCCCAGCTGATGAAGCATTGTGGCATGTAGATCATGCACTGTAACCACATCTTCGACTGCATTGTAGCCGAAGTCATCAGTAGCTCCGTGGGTCACGCCACCTTTGATTCCTCCCCCGGCCATCCAAAGAGAAAAACCTTTAATGTGGTGATCTCGACCAGGGTTGTTACCGCCTCCTTGTGACATCGGAGTGCGCCCAAACTCTCCACCCCAAATCACCAAAGTATCATCGAGCATTCCTCGTTGCTTTAAATCCTGCACCAGAGCCCAGCTTGCGCGATCCACCAATTTCGCGGTCCCTGCCACCCCATTTTTCACTCCCCCATGATGATCCCATCCACGATGGTACAACTGAATGAAACGAACCCCCCGCTCCGCAAGACGCCGGGCCAACAAACAATTACTCGCGAACGAACCATCACCGGGTTTCGCACCATACATTTCAAGGGTGTCCTTCGATTCTCCTTTCAAGTCCACCAACTCGGGGACACTCGCCTGCATCCGGAATGCCATTTCATACTGCGCAATTTTAGTCGCAATTTCAGGGTCGTCAGCGAGACCATTACGAATCGAATTCAAGCCTTTCACAGCATCAATCACTTGACGTTGATCTGAACGCTTAACCCCCTTAGGATTTCCGACATAGAGCACCGGGTCTCCTTTGGAGTGGAAATGAACCCCTTGATATTTACTAGGCAAGAACCCGCTGTGCCACTGGCGCGAGGCAATCGGCTGACTCTGACCTCCACCCACCGAGGTGAGGACCACAAATCCCGGAAGATCTTTAGTCTCGCTACCGAGGCCGTATTGGATCCATGAACCCATACACGGACGACCTGAGATCTGGGTCCCCGAATTCATAAAAGTATGAGCCGGGTCGTGATTAATTTGCTTGGTTGTCATCGATCGAACGATCGCGATATCATCAGCCATTTTCCCGATAAACGGAAGCTGCGAGGAAATCTCCTGCCCCGATTTTCCCTGTTTGATAAAATCCCATTGTGGCCCAAGACATTTCAAAGCCTTGCCTTGCAACTGCGCGATTGGCTGTCCTTTGGTAATCGATTCAGGCATGGGCTGTCCGTGCATCTTAGCAAGAGTCGGCTTGTAATCGAGCGTCTCGAGATGGGATGGCCCGCCCGCCATACAAAGAAATATAACCCGCTTGGCCTTGGGGTCCCCCGCCATCTTAATATCGTCCGGGATACCCTCGGCAAAAAGCTGACGCTGAAACGCCAGCGCTCCAATTCCTACCGTAGCTTGATTCAAAAAGGTTCGTCTGTTTGTCGTATCAATCATGGCGTCTAGAATCGTGAGGTTGTTTCGTAAGCGTTAAGAATGACTCGGCCCACCTGCCCCCAGGCTGCCGCTTCGTGCGCAGGAACATTGGCGGTTGATGGCCATTTTCCAGTAGAAAGGAAGGCGGTTGCCGCTTCGGGATCATCTTTAAATTTTTTCAGTTGCGATTGATAAACCTTCGCCAAAAGGTCCACCTCTTCCGTGGTTCCCTCCCGCGATAATGCTTCAGTCAAACCCCATGCTATTTTCTCTGAGGCCGTCCCTTTATGTTCAGCCATCCGAGCTCCAAAAACACGCGAGGCTTCTACAAAAATCGGATCATTTAGCATTGCCAGAGCCTGTTGGGGAATATTCGAGCGTGAACGCTCAGCAGTGCATTCCTCGCGACTCGTAGCATCAAAGGCAACCATTGAGGGATGGGGGAAAGTTCGGCATTGAAAAGTATACACCGAGCGTCGGTAGAGATCACCTCCTTCGCTCGCCTTCCAAACTTTCCTGGGAAAATTCAAATGCTGCCAAAACCCAGCCGGCTGGTAAGGCTTCACACTCTCACCACCTAACTTTTTATCATTGAGAAGATCAGAAATCTTAAGCGCACCATCGCGAACGAATTCCGCATCCACCCGCCAGCGGCCTTGCCTTGCAAGCAGACTGTTCGAAGGGTCCTTTTCACGTAAGAACGAACTCACTCCAGACTGCTGAAGGTAGATCTGGCTAGAGACTATTTTCTTCACCATTCTTTTCATATCCCAGCCTCCATCACGAAAATCAGCAGCCAACCAGTCAAGCAACTTGGGATGCGTCGGGACCTCCCCCTGGCCACCCAAATCGATGACATTGGGAGATAACCCACGACCAAAAAACAAACGCCAAACCCGGTTCATCGTTGAGCGAGCAGTAAGCGGGTTATCCTTGTGCAAAATCCACTCCGCCAAATCAAGCCGGCTTGCCCGACCATCCACGTTCCACATCTCTTTTTGCAGGAACTCAGGCACCGCAGGTTGAACGATTTCGCCAGAATCATCCAGCCAGTTTCCTCGCGGTAGGATGCGTGTGACTCGGGGAGTCTCCAGCGCCTCAGAAACCAGCATCTTGCGCATCCCGCCTTCAATTTTTTTCAACTCCTCCTCGAGCGTCCGTAGTTTAGAATTTTGAGCAAGAACCTCGGGAGCGATCGAGAGATAATAATTTCTTAAAACTTCATTCTCTTTCGGAGTTTTTTTGGAACTTGCAAAAGCTTCCATGACTTCAGGAGCTGGCCCAAGTGAATCTTTCAGGTCGGCATGGCCCACTGCAGCCATCGAAAGACCGAAGCGTGCGATATTGTGGGATTCAAAAGGCGATTGATAATGCAATGTCACGTCTAGCGCCTCGCCCCCTTTGAGTTCAACAGGCTTCTCGAGAGCAAAGGCCGCACGACGGATTCCCTTCCGCCCTTCCGGCATATTTGCACCAACAGCCCAACCTGTCTTCTGATCCCCATCAACCGCAGCTTTTGCAGGAAAGTTGGGCTGCTCCACATCAGCAGTAACCGAGGAAACCTTAAGCTTCTCCCTCCCTTTTTTAATCTCAATTTCGGTGAGGACAAAATTCCCATTCCCTCTCGAAAAACCATCTTTCACTGAAAAACTTTCGTGAGTCAGCGCCTCTAGTTTAATTGCCGAAACCTTCCCGGGAGAAGATATTTTGAAGGAATAAGTTGCAGTAGCTGCGATTTTTCCACCTTCTAAAACTGTTCCGTCATCTAGGATTTTTAATGTGGTGCCCTCTGGCGTCTTGAATTCACTAAACTTTACTGAACGCCATACCGAGCCCCCTAATTTGGCCCCGGCAAGCCACTCCTTAAATCCCGCAGAAAACTTCGCTCTAAAATCAGAATCATTTTTGAGAAGTTTCTCCACCTTGCCATTCTCGATCGCATTTTTGAGTTCGGCAATACGAGCCTTTTCTTCGGCCCCTGGCACTCGTAAGTTCGGCCGCCGTTTCCCGATTCCGTTCTCACGAATATCATCGAAAAATGCAGCCATTGAATAAAAGTCGCGCGCTGTAAAGGGATCATATTTATGGTCATGACACTGAGCACACCCCAGGGTTGATCCCAGCCAGACCTCCGAAACATTTCTCACCCGATCCGCCGCATAAATAGCGCGATATTCCTTATCTTGCGCTCCTCCTTCTTCGGTTGTTTGAAGAAGCCGATTGTAGCCCGAGGCGACCTTCTGTTCGAGGCTAGCATTCGGTAAAAGATCACCCGCAAGTTGCTCAATCGTAAAATCCGTAAAAGGCTTATTCCGATTGAAGGCATTGATGACATAGTCACGATAGGGCGAAACCATCATCGGATTATCGCTGTGATATCCGATAGTGTCTGCATAACGGACCAAATCGAGCCACCACACTGCCATGCGCTCGCCGTATTTTGGATCCGCCAAAAAACGATCCACCAATGAGCCCCATGCACCAGGGGACTGATCTTCTAAAAATTCTGCCCGCTCCTGAGCCGAAGGTGGAATACCCCGCAGATCCCACGAAAGTCGACGTAGCAAAACCTCCTTCGAGGCAGGCTTACTTCCCTGTATCCCAGCAGCGCCCCATTTTTGGGACACGAAATGATCAATCTCCTCGCCTTTCGGAGCCTCAGTTTTCTTAATCTCCTCGTAGGCCCAATGCTCTTGATACCCAGCACCTTGTTCAATCCACGTTCTGAGCGTTTCAATTTCCTCAGGATTCAAGACCTTGTGAGACTCCGGAGGAGGCATAACCTCTTTCTTCTTTTTGCTAGTAATTCTTAAATACAGCTCTGATTCCTTTACCTTGCCCGGAACCACCGCAGAATACCCTCCCAAATCTTCATAAGCACCCTCGGGCGTGTCCAATCGCAGATCCGCTTCACGGGTCTCTGGGTCAAAACCATGGCAGAAGAAGCATTTATCTGAGAGGATCGGGCGAACATCTCGCTGGAAGTCAACCTTCTCCTCCGCCGCAACGGCCAACCCAATTGATAAAATTGCAATCCAAGCGATTTTCACGTCTATTATACGGGTAAAATACGATAATTTCTCAAATTCACGTCACAATTTGACCGATTTTCACAGGGGCCATCGCCAGCCTTGGCAACCGATGACTTTTTGGTTACCTCGACACATCAAGATTTGCGACGCCATCTTTACCGCCATCGATTTCGAATCAGCTGGCACCGCCAAAGGAAAGACTGATTCTCCTGTGCAACTCGGGCTCGCAAGCTGGTCGGCTAAGAGAGACCTTCACGAGCCCTTTGTTTCATTCCTTCATTGCGATCAAAAAATCACTTGGGCCGCGCAAAAAGTTCATGGCATCACCACTGACGATCTCCTGAACGCCCCAACCCTCTTGTCGCTGTGGCCCGTCCTAAAAAAACAACTAAACAATGGCCCAATTGTTGCCCATGGCCACGGAACAGAGAAACGATTTCTTCGCGCATTCCCAGGCCACTCCTTCGGGCCTTGGATCGACACCCTCCAGCTGGCCCGAGCCGCCTGGCCTCATGAAAAATCCCACTCTCTTGGAGATCTCTGCACCTCGCTGGGACTGGACAATTTCTGCCAACATGCCCCCGGGAAATCCTGGCATGATGCTCTTTACGATTCGCTTGCCTCGCTCGCTCTTCTCAAGCACCTTATCACCCAACAAAAACTCGCAGAACTACCTATCGAGGTTCTACTCCAACCAGACACCTCAATCTGGCACCGCTCCCGTCACCCATGAACACCGTTCACGTCAACCTAGGCTCCCGATCCTACGGAATTCTCGTCGCTCCAGGTCTGCTCGCCGAATCCGCCTCGCGCATTCAAGCCGCCGGACTCACTGGGATGGCTGCGATCATCACTGACGATAATGTTGCACCACATTTTCTCGAACAGCTTGAAGCCTCGCTCCTGAAGACGGGATACACTTCCTCCTCTCACATTTTCCCCGCGGGTGAGGCCTCCAAGTCAATGGCGGTAGTTGAAAATCTGAATCGCGAACTTATTCAGGCAGGACACAACCGATCTTCCTTCGTGATTGCTCTCGGCGGCGGAGTAACCGGTGATCTCGCTGGATTTGTCGCCTCTATTTTTTATCGCGGAATACCATTTGTCCAAATCCCCACTACGATCGTCTCGCAAGTCGACTCCGCCGTGGGGGGGAAAACCGGTGTCAACGCACCCGAGGGAAAGAACCTCATTGGAGCTTTTCACCAACCCCGGCTCGTTCTCACCGACCCCAACACCCTGCTCACCCTGCCAGGACGCGAATTTAGGGAAGGCTTTGCCGAGGTCATCAAACATGCCGCTATTCGTGATGAAGAAATGTTTTCCGATCTAGAAGCTCTCGACCCGATGGATCAAAATGTTCCCTCTGAGTTGATCGCTCGTAACGTCGCCATCAAAGCCCGGATAGTCGAAGAAGACGAACAAGAGACTTCTGGAACGCGCGCCCTTCTCAACTTCGGCCATACCATCGGACATGGCATTGAAGCCTCTGTTCCCTATGGCACCCTTCTTCATGGAGAAGCGATCTCGCTCGGAATTCGAGCCGCCCTCAGACTCTCGGAAAATCACGCCGGCCTCGCCCCCGATGCAAGCCAGCGTATCCTTGCTCTTCTCACTCACTACCAACTTCCGCTCAAACTTAGCAATGAAATCTCTACTGACCTTGTCATAGAAAAACTCCTGCGGGATAAAAAATTCTCCGGCGGACAAAAAACATTCGTTCTTCTCGATCGTCCCGGAAATGGAATCACTTGTAGTCGTATTCCTTTTGAGGAAATAGCCCCCACCATCGACTTCCTCCGCTCATGAAAATTCTAGTCCATACTGGCGGCGTCTTCCAAACCAATGGCTATATCCTTGCAGAGGATAATGGCACTTGTATCGTCATTGATGCACCAGCCGAAATTGCTGATTTCTTGGATCAAAGCTCCCTCCGAGCTACCCACCTTCTACTAACTCACCAACACCTCGATCATATTGAAGATGCCGCTAAACTGAGAACACAGGGGGCCAAAGTGGTCGCATTCCAGAACTACGCTCCAGAAATCATCATGGAGAAGCGGCTTCAGGAAATGGGTCTACCCGTCGAAGCATCACCCTTTGAAGTCGATGAAGTGATTGGAGACAGTCCCACCCTTATAATCGGTGACTACCGCTTTGAGATTCATCATGTTCCCGGCCACTCGCCCGACTCAATCTCCTTTCATCTCAGCTCGGAATCCTTGCTTTTTGCCGGAGATTCCTTGTTTAATGGGAGCATTGGACGGACCGATCTTCCTGGAGGGAATCACAAGCAACTCCTCGACTCCATCCGCCAGAAACTCTATTCTCTCCCCGACGAAACGGCAGTTTTTCCCGGACATGGTCCACGGACCAGCATTGGCGAGGAAAAGCAAACTAATCCATTTTGCCCTAACACCTAGACGATCCTTAGCATGACCCGCCGCCTCACCCTAACCCTGCTGGCCTGCGTATTCGCCGCTCCTAGCGCCGCTGCAATGGGGAAACGTCCCGAAAAAAACATTCTCAGCTTTCACCTACAGGGACACCAATCAGATGGGCCTAAGATGGTTTTCCCCCTACCGATGGGAAACAAAAAGCGTTTTTTCAGAAAGAGCCCAGTCACTTTCAATAAGGAAATCGTTTCACTTAAGCACTTCATCACCGAAGATGGAACTTACGGGGCAACTTTCTCTTTTAACAAGGCTGCGGCCGGGCGAATCGCCGCCATCACTACCAGTAACCAAGATAAATGGCTCGTCGCCATGCTAAACGGGCGCCCCGTGGACGCCGTCTATATCGACAAACCTGTTGGTGACGGAAGGCTCGTCATCTGGCGCGGAATCAAGCAGGTCGAAATCATCCGATTTGAATACGCCATGCCCCTCACCGGAGAAACAAGCAAGCAGTGGAAAGAGAGAATCAAAGGTCACGAAAGACAACGCAAAGCCGCTCAAAAAGAAGCACAAGAAGCACAAAACGAACGGAACCGCCGCCGAAACAACTAACGATGAAATTTCTCGGGATTCTTCTACTCCTCCCTCTGGCTCTCACAGCAGCCGAACCGCTCAAGCTCGTTCTTCCCACTGATAACCGGGCCATCTTCGATGGGAAGCCCGAGGATTTCTACATGTATGTCCTCAGATATTCAGGAACCAAAGCATCTCAACACTGGACTGCTGGCCAATACGGATTTGTTCGCACGATTATTGACACTGAAAAAGAGGGCCCGATCGCTACAAAGTTTCACGAAGGGCTCGATATCAAACCAACGAAACGGGATCGCAGCGGAAACCCCCTTGATGAGGTTCGGTCTATTGCAGATGGTGAGGTGGTTTACATCAATAACAGCGCAGGTGGAAGCACCTACGGTAGATATGTCGTCATTAAACACGACTGGAACTGCGGCCCCTTTTATAGCCTTTATGCTCACCTCTCACGGGTTAGCGCAAAGGTCGGTGACAAAGTCATCGGCGGAACTCCCATCGCTATCATGGGCTATAGCGGAACCGGCATCAGCCGAACCCGAGCCCACCTCCACCTAGAACTCTGCATGCTCTCGACCAAAAACTTCACCGATTGGATCGGGACAAAGGCACCCCACGGAATCTACGATGGGCGGAACCTCATAGGTGTTGATCTTGCCTCCCTTTTTCTGGCAGCAAAAGAGAGTGACAAGGTGACGTTGCCTAAGTTTCTTGAGAGTGCTTCGCCCTACTTTAAAGTCGCGATCCCTCGAAAAGACGAGTTGGAAATCACCAAACGCTATCCTTGGCTAAAAAAAGGAGATCATAGTTCTGATAGTCCGTCTTTAGAAATTTCGTTTACCGATTCGGGCATTCCACTTTCTGTTGTTCCGAGCCACCGTAAAGTCACAAAGGCCACGATCACTTTTGTCCGCACTACCCGCTCAAAGCACGAATTTTACACGAGGGGACGTCTGACCGGGATCGGCCGTAAGGCCACCCTCACACGTAACGGACGTAAATTTGTTGCGCTATTCACAAACGAATACACGAAGCCATAATTCAGATCCACTACCGAAAAACTGATGACTCCTGAAGAAAAGCTAGCCTCACTTGGCCTCAAACTCCCCGATGTCGCTACGCCACTAGGCTCATACCTTAATGCCAGCCGGTCCGGAAACCTCCTGCATATCTCGGGAGGACTCCCGATCATGGGGGACGAAAAATATCTGGGGAAAGTACCAACCCAATGCAGTGTCGAAGAAGCTAATAAGGCAGCCCGCTTGGCCGTCATCACGCGCCTCGCCGTTATTAAATCAGAACTTGGTTCAATCAATCAAGTCGCACGTATTGTGTCGGTCTCAGGCTTTGTGAACGCTGCTCCCGATTTCACTGACCACCCTCAGGTTGTCAATGGAGCGTCGGATCTCCTTGTCGAAATCTTCGGTGAAATCGGAAAGCATTCCCGCACTGCGGTTGGATGTTCCTCTTTACCCCTTGGCGTAGCCGTTGAAGTCAGTCTTATTGTTGAGGTGAAACCCTGAATTTCATGGAACTTCCCGAGCGTGTGACCCTTCCATTTTCCCTCGAGGAGTTCCCTGAAATTATTGACGTTCGCTCGCCTGCTGAATTCGAGATCGACCACATCCCTGGCGCCATTAATTTGCCAGTTTTGGACGATCAAGAGCGTCATGAAGTCGGACTCCTTCATGCTCAAAATCCCTATAAAGCACGGAGACTTGGTGCGACCTTGATCACAAAGAACATCCACCGCCACCTCGACGGGACCCTAAAGGATAATCCTAACTCATTCGCTCCGCTCGTTTATTGCTGGCGTGGCAATCTGCGATCCAACTCAATGGCCCTCATTTTTAGAGCCATTGGTTGGAGATCCCGAGTTCTAACCGGAGGCTATCAGGCTTGGCGCAAATTCCTGAGCGCGGACCTTGATCCACTGATCGGCGCAAGCAAGCCAAGATTGATCATTCTGGGCGGACTGACTGGCTGCGGAAAAACCCGCTTACTTCATGAACTAAATCGCCAAGGAGCTCAGATTCTCGATCTTGAAGGACTTGCAAACCACAAAGGATCAATTTTAGGCAACGCTCCCGACAGTCCGCAACCGGGTCAGAAGTGCTTTGAATCCCGACTTTGGGAAGCATTTAAGAAGTTTGATCCAAACAAACCCGTATTTACTGAAGCCGAGTCCAATCGAATTGGTCGCCTACAGTGTCCGCCACCTTTATGGAAACGCCTCGGGGAAGGGAAAGTGGTATTGGTTGATCTCCCCCTACCAGAGCGAGGCAAATTACTCGCGCTCGAATACGAGCATTTCATCTCAAATCCCCAGTCACTCAAGGACACCTTGGATGGCTTACGGAGGCTACGAGGTCACGAACAAGTCGACGAATGGCATCGTCAAATTGACGCCTGTGATTGGCCCACCTTCCTTGAGTCAATTCTTTTGAAGCACTACGACCTTTGTTACCGGCGACCTGGGTCCGAAGATTCTATTTATTCCGAACCCATTGCCACTCTCTCAGTCACTAGCGCTAGCGACAGCGATTATGAAAAGGCGGCGGCTGACCTGATTTCTAAGCACTCGTGATTGACGTCCACAATCACCTGCAAGATCAACGATTTCTCGGTAGGCAAAGCGAGATCATCAAGACCATGAAAGAGGTCGGTATCACTGGCTGTGTCGTGACGGGAACATCGGAAGCCGATTGGCCGGAAGTCGCCCGACTGGCTGATAAATTCCCGGATTTTATCCGCCCTGCCTTTGGGCTTCATCCTTGGAAGATCAACTCCCGCTCATCGGGTTGGCTAGCAACTCTAAAAAACTATCTCATTCGATTTCCCCATGCCACGCTCGGCGAGTGTGGCCTCGATCGCTGGATGAAATCTCCAAAACTTCCAGATCAGCACCAAATCTTCCGGGACCAAATGAACCTTGCTCTCTCCCTAAATCGTCCGACCACCATCCACTGTCTTAAAGCCTGGGGTCCTCTGATGTCCGAACTTAGGGATTTCCCACGACTCCCCCGCTTTCTTCTCCACTCATTTGGCGGGTCACTAGAAATAGGGAAAGAAGCCGCTCGGATGGGCGCTTACTTTTCGTTTTCGGGATACTTTCTTCAAACCAGAAAAGCTAAGACCCGCGAAATCTTTAGTCGCCTCCCAATTGAGCGGATCCTTGTTGAAACCGACGCTCCTGAGATGGCGCTACCCAATCCAAAGTTCCGCTTTAACGATCTCAATCATCCTGCAAATCTTGCGTTTATCTCTCACGAACTTGCGGAAATTTGCGATACCGAACCAGAAACGTTCACCGCAAACACATATGCCTTTTGGGAGGGCGATAAATAGATTCACCAGCCTAAAAAAGGGCACGGTTTCCCGTGCCCTTCGAAATCTAAACCTTACGCCTATCTTCCTTAGTGAGACCGGCAAAACTCCTCGAAACGACCAATTCCCTCATTAAGAACATCTAGGGTGGTGCAATAACTAATACGAACACCCATGTCGTGACCAAAAGCCACGCCAGGAACCGCCGCCACTTTGTAGCGCGTCAGAAGCTTATCACAAAGGTTGACCGACTTGAGGCCGAGGCCAGCGCAATTCACAAAGAAGTAAAATGCTCCCTTCGGCTCAACGACACTGACATTCGGAATCGCTTTGAGGCGGGCCAACATAAATTGGCGACGCACGTCATACTCACCCCGTAGGTTATCGATAAACGGAGCTGAGGCTTCGTCCGTGAGCGCTGCAAGTGCTCCATATTGAGCAAAGCTCGTCGCATTCGAACTGGTGTGCCCCTGGATCGTCGAGAGTGCTTTCGCAATAGCTTCGGGAGCAGCGGTATAACCGACACGCCAACCGGTCATTGAGTGTGACTTGGAAAATCCATTGACGGTAATAGTCAGGTTGTAGGCATCTTCGTTGACCGAAGCTACGCTAACGTGCTTCTCTTCCCCATAGACGAGGTGCTCGTAGATTTCGTCAGCAAGAATTATAATATCCTCGTATGAGGCGACTTCGACAATCCCCTCAATCTCCTCGCGGCTATACACCGAACCTGTAGGATTACCCGGAGTATTCAGCACGATCATCTTGGTACGAGGAGACATCGCTTCTTCGAACTCCTCCGCCGTAATTTTCCACTTGTTACTTTCCTTGGTCTCTACCATCACCGGAACGCCACCAGCTAGTTTCACCATCTCGGGGTAGCTCACCCAGTATGGGGAAGGAATAATCACCTCATCTCCTTCTTCAACAACGGCAAGGATCGCGTTGAAACAGGCCTGCTTTGCACCTGACGTGACACAAATTTGGCTTGGGTCGTAGTCAACGTTATTTTGAGTCTTTAGCTTGGTTGAGAGAGCCTCACGCAGCTCAGGAATCCCTGCAGCGGGAGTGTATTTCGTCTTACCTTCCGCTAGGGCAGTGTAAGCCGCCTGTTTGATAAAATCAGGGGTGTCACAGTCCGGCTCGCCGCCGGCAAGCCCATAAATTTCTTCACCTGCGGCTCGGAGTGCCTTGGCCTGATTGGTAACGGAGAGGGTCAGCGAGGGAGTCACTGAGGTTACGCGATTTGAGAGACTTTCCATGATGTTGTTTAGATAAGTAATACCCCAAAACCGGGAAAAAACATCTATGGTAGCGATCGCCGCGTTTCTCCCCGAGGAGCGGGTGATTTCTGCACCTGAGGAGTCGTCCTTGCAAGGCAAATGAGTTTTGTCCGTGGATTTTTTTTGTGACTCTGTCGTTCAAGCCCATCACGGAGCATCGAAACTCGCAGTCATCCACTTCCCGATCTTTTTATTCGAGACCAGCTGGAATCCACATTCCTCGGCTTTGTCCAAAACCTCCTGCCATTGCTCGGCAAGGATTCCTGATAAAATCAGTCGCCCTTTACTTTCGATCCATTTTGACATCAAAGGAAGGGCCCCGACGAGGACTGTCGAAAATAAATTGGCTGCCACTACCTCGAATCTTTGGGAATTCTCCCACTCGAAAACATCAGATTCAAAGATCTCAATACCAGTGATTTGGTTTCGCTCTATGTTATGAGCCGCCACCTCAACAGCCTTGGCGTCGAAATCAAACGCCTTGACCTTCCCGGCTCCCAAAAGCTTACCAGCAATTGCCAAAACTCCACTCCCGGTTCCTAGATCCAAAAAGCTCCAGCCAGAAGGAACACTCTCCGAATGGTCAACCAACAATCTCAAGCAGGTCGCAGTAGTCGGATGATCGCCGGTGCCAAAAGCCATCTCCGGGGGAACCACAATGACTTTTTTGTCAGGATAGGTTCCCTCCACCACCTCAACCTGTGAAATGATGAGACGATCTCGAATCATCAAGGGCTCCGCCTTAGGAGCACTCATCGCCACCCAATTCCGTGATTTTAACTCACGGACCGTTCCTCCGAATTGCTCCTGGATCTCAAGCGCTCCTTCCTCAGTCTCGCAATAGACCTCGACCCGAACCGACTTACCACCCTTGATGCCACTGATGACCGAGTTTGGATTCCCGTAAAACCTTTCCTCCCATGCGTCTACCCATTTCACGGCAGACAATTTCGACCAAACCCACATTATATGAAGTTAATAAGACTGACCGAGGACATCAAGACTTAAGAAGCTGATTCACAATATGTTCATGCGTGAAAGCAGGTGGCCTTACATCCCCTTGGTCAACGTATTCCAACCAATTGCGAAGTTTAAAATCATCCCGTGGATTACCACGAAGCTCGATCCGGTGCTTTCGCTCAACATCATCACAACTCACAAAAATGACCCGAACCGACGTCTTAAAGCGCCCTTCGAGACCGTCGCGCCAACCAGGATCCCGAATTTCCGAAGTAAAGGGCCCAACGAGAATCACATCGGTTTGGGGCAAATTTTCGGCCGCTGTTGCGAACAAGCACTCATAAACTGGCTCTCGAAAGGCGGCCTTGTAGTCCGGGGAATCCCGATCATCGAGATCTAATCCAGCCAGAACCATTCCAGCTCGTATTACTGGTTCAGTGACAGTGTCGCTATCCAGAAAACAGGCCCCCTTTTCAGCTGCCAGCTTTCTTCCGTAGGTGCTCTTTCCGGCTCCAGCGGGACCACAAATGACCCAAAGTTGGCCCATCAGTATTTGCCGACCTTTCCGGCATCTACGGGCTGGACGAACTTCGCGATAGTCTGCTTGGCATGTGCTTTTCCAGCTTGAGCATCGTAAGCTTCATCAGAACCCTCAAGCTTCATCGCGTAGCCAAAGTGAAGTTGATAGAGCTTTTTCCCATCGACCTCTGATTTCAGAGAGAAGGCTGGGTGCTTTTGGTAGACTTCGCCCCAAGCTTCCCGAACTTCTTTCCAATATTCTCCAGTTTTTTCCCAAGTCGTTTCAGCTGCCATGAGTGAAGGCTCACTAATCCGCTCGTAGCGGTTCACACCTAATTCTTGACCAACGATTGAAACTTGCCCCCCCTTTCCCAGAGAAAGCTTTTGATTCTGTTGGGTATGAACCCAACCATTGGTGGTGATTGTCAATTCATGCACACCCTGCAGAACCTGGTAATCACTTCGAACCGAGAACTCCCTTCGAGGCAGAGGCCGCCAACATAAATCACTCCGCCAGATTGAAATCCCACCAGTGTGATCCCACTCACCAACGACCTCATAGCGCGGTGAGTCATCAACTTGGAAAACCGCCTGAGTCCATTTCCCTTTTACCTTGCGAGGCTTTACTTTCACGTCCGCCCAAGTGGAATTTCCCCGGAAGGTTTTAAGTTCAGGGTCTTCATAGGTCCAATCCTGACGCCAGTGTTTCATCACCATCGGACCCATTTCCTCTCCATCTTCATCCTTGAAATACATCACAAGAGTGTGCTGAAGACTGATGAACTGATCCTCGGACGCAAGAACCTGAACATGCTCGGTGCCCCAAGAAAAGTAAGGCTGGGGCGGCTTGTAGCCCTTCGAGAAACCCATGGTCTCAATAAAATCAAAGCTGACTCGATAACTTCCTGCCAAGGCTAGGATTGCCCGACGATCCTTCTCGATTTTGGATCCTGCCTTCTTTTGAAGATTTTCCCAGTGTTCCGAAGGCTTCTCATCGAGCACAACGTCTTGGCCTCGACTCGTTCCGCCGCGAGGTTGCATCTTCTCAATATCTGAGAAAGGCCAAGCAAAGACATGACCGCGAACAGTCTTCTCCTCCGTTTTTTCAACTTCTTGAGCGTGGGAAAACAGAACAAAAATAGCGCTAAACAAAATCAACCGACCCATAGGGGTAACATTTATGAATTTCCCCAAAATGCAACAGACCAAAATCTCAATGATTTTAAAGTCTCCTCATTATTTAAGGATACTGGGAACGAATAACGAATCATCTCACTCAAAAACAAAACGAATTCCCCAAGAAATCCATAAAGGCATTGTCACGAGGGCTACAATCGAAGTTACGATAACACCCTGCACGGCTACCCCCGGACTCCCACCATAGTGACGCGCCACAATAATCGGGCCCACCGCAGCCGGCATTGACGCCTGCACTAAAAGCACCTGCCTTAGCTCTGGAATCACTGGCAACCATTTGGCCGCGGCTAGAAAAACGATAGGCATTATGACGATTCGCACTAACAGCGAGCCTGTCGCCACCTTCTTAGAAATTTGCTTCTTTCCAATCAAATCATACATCATCGCTCCGATCAGAACGAGTCCCATCGGAAAAGCACAAACTCCAAGCCATGAGATCATCTGGCGGACGCCAGCGCCCACGATCCCTCCTCCTGACTCCTCAAGAAACTGCCAGCCCCCCGTAGAAGAGAGTAGCACTCCCAATACAACCGAAACCGTCGGCCCATTTATCAGGAGCTTGGGATTACCAAAAACCGACCCCGTCATGATCATCACCCCGACCATCCACAACGCAATTTCAACACCGAGGCTGTGAATAAAGAGGACCCCATAAACCTGCTCGTTCCCATTCATTGCCACGAACAGTGCTCCCAGTAGCGGGATCGCAATATAGCCATAATTTTGGGTTCCCACCGCAACACAAAACGTCCTTCGCCCATTCCCAGGCTTCAATCCGAGCCCAAGCCCCATCAAATAAGCGACCGCCATACCTAGAATGACTAGTCCAAATCCCAACCCTACGCCCCATGCCAAAACATCAAACTGTCGAACCAAATCATTACCCAAAGTTTTATCCAAAATTAAACAAGGATAGAGACAATGAATTACCATCTTCAACATTCCCTTTTCCATTTCCGGAGTCACCACCTTGGCAGCCCTGAGAAACAACCCTACTCCGACTAGGAGGTAGACTGGAAGGATCGCCTGTAAGATAACCGAAAAACTCACGCTCTTATTTGCATCTTTGCCGCTTAATCTGCAAGCAGTATGAGGAGAGCCTGGCTCGAGCAGTCACGTTAGGGCTCTTTCTTTCGTCTCTTCATTGCCGCGCCCTCTGCTTATTCGATTTGGCTTCTTTACGAGCTTTTTTACGCACTTCACGCTTTGCTTTTCTTTTCGCTTTGTCGTCCGGAGTTGGTTCATCGGTAACTCCCGGATCTTTCTTTAGCGCTTCCGGCACCGTCACCTTTTTCCCTTTGATTTCGAGTTGTTTCACGATGGCGATTTGTTTGTCGATTTGGCCGGGTTTAGCGGCGTTCCCTCCGGAAATGAACTCTCCAAAGGGACGGCCAATGGCTTCTAGGTCCTGCTGCATGAGCTTGCGCATCTCTTTCATGCGAGTGGCCTGGGCTTTATTGTAAGCCACGTTCTTCATTTCCTTCGGATCCCTCTTCAGATGGTAGAGTTGATCTTCCTCAAAGAAACCGGGGCGATCAGCCCCTCTCACTCCGATACCAAGACGCCCAATGTAAGACATGGCTTTGGGGAGGTTTTGCGGCGTCGCTTTCTTGATGGCTGCGATCTGTTCTTTGGTGTGGCGAACAGCAATGTAAGACCAGTCTTTGGTGACCGTTGCCCGTGCGGCTCCCATTTCGAGATAAAGATGATCACGCCAATCATTGGCTTTTCCGTTTTCGAAAAGAGGAGCGAGGCTCTGCCCATCGATTTGGTAAGACTTCGGTTTCTCCGCTTTCCCCAGTTCGAAATATGTCGGGACGAGGTCGACGTTCTGCACAAGCTCTTCACAGATCTTCCCTGCGGGGATACCTTTTGGCCAGCGCATGATCATGGGCACCTGACAACTCCCGTGTGAAAAGACGGAGGCCTTGCCATCGCGACCATGATCGGGCGCGAAAATCACGAGCGTGTTGTCATCGATTCCGAGTTCCTCAAGCTTCCGGAAAATTGCCCCAAGCGAATCATCGATCCACGCTTCACCCGCGACATTGCTGTCAGGATCGAAACCTTTTTCCGTAATCGTTTTAAGAAGCTCTTTACGAGGTGTCATGACCTCGGGAAGACTTTGAACTTCCCCTTCTCCCGTAACGAGCGGATGGTCCATAGATTTTCTCCATGACCGATCCGGCCCGTGCAGCAGGGTGCTACAAAGATGAAGATAAAAGGGACCGTCCTTGTTCTCTTCAATAAACTCCAGAGCAGCCACCGTCGTCCACTCCGGGTTATGCTGGGAATAGGGCGAAGGGGTATTGCTCGGGTAGACATTCTTAGCCCATGAAAATCCGAGTTCCTTGAGGTAGCGACGCATCCAGCGTTCGTTGTGTTTGAACTGAGCCGAGGTTTCTGGCCCGGGCTTCGCGTTTTTAGGAATGTTGATCCACTTGTCTTTCCCTTTGTAGAACTCCGGAAAATCCAAACTGGAAGTGAGGTGGTATTTCCCAACAAACCCGGTGGTATAGCCGGCCTCACGGAGAATATTTCCAACGTTCATCTTGTCGCGTTCCAGAGCGACATTGAAATTGGGAAGGCCCTGATTCTCTTTGCCGCCGACCGCGTCGGCGTAGAGTTTACTATGCGAATTACCAGCGAAGCGACCGGTCAGAAAACTGTATCGGGACGGGGTGCAAACCGAGCTACTAACGTAGGCACGGGTGAACTTCATCCCTTCCTCTGCCATGCGGTCCAGATTCGGCGTGTACGTATCGCCCCCGAATGCCGCGATGCTCGATGGGTTCTGATCATCAATCAGAAACATAATAATATTGGGGCGCTCTTCGTGAGCTGCGGTAGCAAGCATTGCCAACAAGAGGAGCAAAAATGTAAGATGAGTTTTCATGGTGAGATTGATCAAGTGACATGCGATCCACGCCGGACGGGTCATTTAGAGCATTCTGAAGATTGGCTGCTCTTCTTTGCTTTGCGCTCCTTCATGCGCTCAGCTTTCTTTTTTTCGCGGGCTGCCTTCTTCTCTTTGTTCGACATTTTTTGGGCGGGTGCACCACCCTCGGAATTCCAGCGTTTGGCCTGCTTGCTGACCGGATCGGCCATTTCATCGAGCCATGCGTTGTATTTGGCGGTGAGTTCGGAAACGACTTTCGGGTGTTTTGCCGCGAGGTCTGTTGTTTCGCTGAGGTCTTTTTTAAGATTGAAGAGCTCAATGCGCTTTTTCTCTGCAACAAGTTTCCAATTCCCGGAACGAATGGCCCACTTTCCTTTTTCACCCGCAGAGCTCCAATAAAATTCGTCGTGGAGTTTCTCGGTTTCACCTTTGAGGGC
>JAKMGP010000332.1 GCA_022424905.1 Akkermansiaceae bacterium
ATAGTTTTGTTCGGCGAGCGCCCGTTGAATGGGAGCTGCTAATGCAAGCTCCTCGAATGAGGTTGGAGTCATGTTTTTGAGAGTGCCGTTTGGCAAAATGCTTACGGGCTGGGTTCGACGAGGGTGCTTTTAAAACCCGGAACCAGGCTCTCATCGAGAGAGATTGGAAAAGGGCTAGAGGATCGGTTCCATTAAAAGGGTCGAGGAGAAAAAGCGCAGTTATTAACAAATAGCAAGCCTTCCTCATCAATCATCATCGATATCTTTATTCGCTTGTGGCACGATTATAGTAAAAATCGTTTCGATTCTCGGAGTTGAAATTGCGGTAATTTTGCCTCCATGAGCTTCAACGGCTCGCTTTACAATGGAGAGGCCAAGTCCAGTTCCCTTAATTTGCGATTGGGAGTGGTGCTTTTCAACCCGGTAAAATCGTTTGAAGATGAATGGGAGATCGTTTGCGGGGATTCCTATTCCGTTGTCAGAGATTTGGATCTTAAGATTATCATCCTCATCTATCTCGGTGTTGATATGAATTTTGAGTGGTATATCTGGGTTTTGCTTTAAGGCGTTTTCGACAAGATTGAAAAGGATTTGAGTCCAGTAAAATTGATCGCCCATAAAGCGAATTTCAGGGACCTTCATCTCAATCGTAGATCCTTGTCTTTTGATGACAAGTTCCAGTCTTTCGATGACGTCCTTAACACAAGTTGCAATACAAAAAGGTGCTATATTGAGTGGAACGGAATCATCTGACTCGAGCTTAGAAATTAAAAGCATGTCGTCGACGATTCGGTTGATGCGGACTACGTGGCGATCCATTGTCTCGAGCATTTTTTGAGCAGTCTCCTTATGATCAAGGCCTTCTTCTTCAGTAAGGTGTTCAAGATAGCCCGAGATTACAGATAGGGGGGTGCGAAGTTCGTGGGAAGCGTTGGCGACAAAGTCTTTTCTCACTTGATCTGAATGAACGCTTGCTGTGATGTCTCTCATCGTAAGTTGAAATTCACGGTTGTCGCCTTGAAGTGAGAGCGGGCAAATATCAATTTCCCAGTGAGTATCCTTATCAAGGCCATACGAGGAGAAGGCTGAATCGGGTGGGAATCGTAAAATCTTTCGATAAGCCTTGAACTTTGAAAGTGATTTGGAAAGCAAAGAGCTTAGTTTTTTATCGAGAAAGACATGCTGGATATTGCGATTAAGGATGTCACGGTTGTCGAAGATCTTCGCAGCTTGGGAGTTGACCCGATTCAAAACTCCTTCGCTATTTATTGAAAAGAAGGGGTAGGGAAGTGCATCAAGAAGGTCTTGCAGGTCAGGGCCCTGGGCCCTCATTTGGTTTCGCTCATCTCGGACTATATTTTCCCTGAGGCGACCTAATTCGTTTTCTGCTCCCCGTTGTTTTTTCCTAAATCTAAATAGGAGGTAAGATAGCGCGATAACACAACTAAAGGCAAAGTAGGTCATTTGATTTGGCGAATCTGATAGCCGACTCCTCGGATGGTTTCAATAAATGCGGCTTCTTTACCAAGTTTTTGACGAAGTCTTTTCATATGAGTATCGAGTGTTCTACTGTGAATCTCGTCGCTGTATCCCCAGATCACCTTGAGGAGATCATTTCGATCTTGTGGTTGGCCTGCCCGTTGGCAGAGATACAGTAATAGCTTGAATTCGATTAAGGAGAGGCTGAGGGCTTCTTGATTGAGAGAAAAATGGAGATTATCTTTGTCGAA
This sequence comes from Akkermansiaceae bacterium, assembly GCA_022424905.1. Classification (GTDB taxonomy): domain Bacteria; phylum Verrucomicrobiota; class Verrucomicrobiia; order Verrucomicrobiales; family Akkermansiaceae; genus SW10. Next base: position 1,731 of record JAKMGP010000332.1, read on the forward strand.
ATAGAAAGGTCCATGGGAGAAGCTCGACGAGCCAGGGGTCACGCGATTCCGTTTTAAAATAGCCTTGGCTCTGAGAATAAGCTCTTTAGGGCTAAAAGGTTTGGTGAGGTAGTCATCGGCTCCGAGTTCAAGCCCCTTCAGACGGTCATCGATTTGGCTTTTAGCGGTTAGCATCAGGACTGGAATGGAATGTGAGCGGGGGTCACGCTGCATCTTCTTGAGAATCTTATAACCGTCCATTCCGGGTAGCATGAGGTCAAGAATGACGAGATCGGGTAGATCTTTGAGGATTTTTTTTAGTCCTTCTCGGCCATCGTGAACTTGATCGACGAGATATCCGTTTCTCTCAAGGTTGAATGCAACAAGTTGGGCAATATCGACCTCGTCCTCAATGATTAAAACCTTTTCCACAGTGCGTCAGAGTAACTTAAATTCTATTCATAGGCAAAGCTCTCAATTTGTGACGTTTTTGTCACGTCTTTGGTCGATGATTTAAAATGGGGATGTAATATTGGCATTTTCTTCCGTGTAATGTGCTACGAATACGTCAAACTTTTGCCACATGAGCGCAGCTGCAGATCAAAAAAAAGACACCCGCGCGGGGAATTATTTTATTTCAAACTATCCTCCGTTTTCTTTTTG
>JAKMGP010000333.1 GCA_022424905.1 Akkermansiaceae bacterium
TCCCTAGCCTCGCCAAATGAAAAGAATCCAGATTTGTGCCGCCCTCTTGTCCTTCGGCATCTCCTTCGCCGAGGAAACTGCTGAGAAAACAAAAGCTAAGGCTGACAAAGGGAGCTGGATTTCACTCTTCAATGGAAAGAATCTCGACGGCTGGACTCCAAAATTTTCAGGCTCAGACCTCGGCGTAAATTACAACGACACCTTTCAAGTCAAAGAAGGTCTCCTCACAATCGACTACTCAAAGTGGGAGAAGTTTAATGGTGAGTTTGGACACCTGTATTACAAGACTCCCTACTCTCATTACAAAATACGGGGGACCTACCGCTTCATCGGAAAACAGGTCAATGGTGGCCCTGGCTGGGCCAACCGAAACAACGGCTTTATGCTTCATTGTCAGGACCCGAAAACGATCAAGAAGAATCAGGATTTCCCGAACTCAATTGAGGTCCAATTACTCGGAGGTTTCGGCAAAGGGGACCGTGGAACACTCAATATCTGCACACCCGGCACTCACCTTCATTGGAACGGGAATTTGACAAAGGCGCACGTCATCAACACCAAGGGACCCACTTTCCATGGCGACCAATGGGTGACCGTTGAAATCGAAGTTCGAGGTGATCAGTTTAAACACATCGCCGAAGGTAAAGTCGTTTGCAAATACGAAAAGACCCAACTGAACGATGGGTCCCCTCTCACCAGCGGCTATATTTCCATTCAGGCGGAGACTGCACCCATTCAGTTCAAATCAATCGAATTGATGGTTCTGCAAGACAAAGCCAAGGGATTGACAGAGTGATCTTCTCCTCATCAACGGCGTCGGTTCCCAGGTTTCTTTCGATCACCCCGCCCATTGCTCGACTCATGGATCCCCCATCTTAAAAGTGGATTGAAACGATTCAAAAAAAATGGGATTCCACCCTGAATTTCACCCCAATGAATTTACTCTCCGATTTCTCATTCTCCGGAAGATTTTCAGGGACTCATCCGTAGTCCCATCCAGAAATGCATTTCCTCCCGCGCATCGCTGCACTCATCCTACTTGTATCTTCTCTGAGTGTGCCAGATAGCTTTTCCGCGGAAGAATCCGACGCGATTTCTTTTTCAAAGGACATTCGCCCGATTCTCTCGGCCAACTGCTTCAAATGCCATGGCCCTGATGATGCAAAAGACGATAAAGGCAAGTCTCTAAGAAAAGCCGGACTTCGATTGGACGTTGCTGATGGTCAAGATTGGAAAGAAATAGCGTCTCGAATCGTCTCAACAAATCTAGACGAAATTATGCCGCCCCCTGAAGCCAACAAAACCCTCACTAGCGAAGAAATCGATCTTCTTAAACGCTGGATTAACGAGGGTTCGGAATACGAAAAACACTGGGCTTTTTTAAAACCAAAAAAATCGAAGATCGCCTCTGGAAAACATCCAATCGATCACCTCTCCCAAGAGCCTCTCGCAAAGAAAGCTGATGCCTACACCTTAATCCGACGTGTCCATCTCGACCTCATCGGCCTCCCTCCCTCTATCAAGATTGCAGACCAATTCGCCTCTGACCCCTCGCCTGAAGCATACACTGCAATTGTCAACGACCTCTTAAAGTCCCCTCGCTATGGCGAACGCTGGGCCCGACGGTGGCTTGACCTCGCCCGCTATGCTGACACTAACGGATACGAAAAAGACCGCGACCGGTCCATCTGGCCCTACCGCGACTATGTCATCAAGTCGCTCAATGCCGGCAAACCTTTCGATCAATTCACCATCGAACAACTTGCGGGCGACATGCTTCCGAACGCAACTCCGGAGCAAATTATTGCCACAGGATTCCATCGTAACACCATGCTCAATGAGGAAGGTGGGATAGACCCACTCGAATTCCGCTTCCACGCTATGACCGACCGTGTCGCTACAATGGGAACTACCTGGTTAGGCCTCACCACCGGCTGTGCTCAATGTCACACTCATAAGTATGATCCCATCACCCACCACGACTACTACGGTCTGATGGCCTACTTTAATAACACCCTTGAACCCGATTACCTTATCCCCGATCCATCGCTTTCCGAAAAAGACAAAAACAACTTCGCCAAAGCCGATGACCTCCTCCTCAAATTATCGAATCACTGGCCGACTCACCCGAGAAAAATCAATTTCAAGCCATCCGTGGTAAAATCAGCAAAAGCCAAGAACGCAAAGCTGAGTATCGAAAAAATCTTCATCACTCCCTCCGGCGAGGTTCCCGATCAAGACACCTACACTGTCAAAATCAAAACCAAACAAACCGAAATCGCTGCTCTTCGGCTCAAAACTTTCACAATGAATGGCACCGGTCCAGGACGAACCGAGCATGGAAACTTCGTTCTCTCCGAGATCGAAGTCACGGCCGCCCCTCTCGATGGATCTAGCAAACCCACCAAGATCATCCTTCACAAGCCTACCGCAAGTGTTGAGCAAGATGGATTCCCTGTCGAAAACGCCATCGATGGCAACCACTCAACAGGCTGGGCTATCCATGATACTGACAAGCCAATTCACAAAGACCATCAAGCTGATTTTCAATTTTCCAAGCCGGTCTCAAACTCTTCAGGAACTTGCTTCACCATCACCTTACACCAAGACCACGGAAGCAAACATACCATAGGTTCATTTCAAATATCCCTTGGCGAGACCACCACATTAGACGACGACCCCAAGGAAAAATTGGAAAAGGCTTATGAAGAGTGGCTCGCTAAAATCAAACCCGACCTCGGACCCTGGAAAATTCTCATACCATCAAAGTTAGAATCAAACACGCCCTACCTTACCGTCGAAGAAGAAGGCGCGATATTCGCAGCCGGGGACATTTCCAAACACGATATTTTCACCCTCACTTTTCCTGCCTCTGACCAGCCTATTCATTCGATCCGTCTCGAAACACTCGCCGACGAACGCCTTCCCGAGAACGGCCCCGGCATGACCTATTATGAAGGGCGAAAAGGCGATTTTTTCATGTCTGAATTCCAAGTCAAAACCGACAAAGATCTCGTCTTCTCGGGTTCATCTGAAACCGCCTTTGCAGCACAGTATGGCCAGGGTAATGCCGCTGCTTCTGCCGCGATTGACGGTGACATACAATCTGGGTGGTCCTTAAAAAACCATATTGGGACTCACCAAACTGCCGTCTTCAACCTTACGGAAGCCATTCCAACCGGAACTCCTTTTGAAATTAAGATGCACTTCGGCCGACACTTCGCCTCAACTCTCGGGAAATTCCGCATCGCTAGTTCAACAAAAGCCAAAATTAAAGCGATCGATCATCAAGGGACTCTTCAAGACTTTCTACTCCGAGCTCCTGAGGTCAAAAAACAAGCTGATCAAATTAAGGCGCTTAGAAAGGCTTCTGAACGAGATCAAACCCTCGTCATGGAAGAGCGCCCTAGCGATCACATCCGCCCAACCTACCTCCGCCATCGAGGTGAATACACCCAGCCTAAAGATCTCGTCGCCCCCAGACTCCCCAACGCTCTCTTCCCTGAAGGAAGAGAATTCCCCAGGAATCGTCTGGCGCTCGCTCGCTGGCTCGTTTCGCCCGACAACCCCCTTACCGCCCGCGTCGTGGTCAACCGTCACTGGGCTGCCTTCTTTGGGGAAGGAATTGTCCCAACCGTCGATGATTTCGGAATGCAAGGTGAGCTCCCCACCAACCCAGCCCTCCTTGACCATCTCGCCGTGACTTTCATGGAGCAAAATTGGTCGCTAAAAAAACTCCACCGCCTCATCGTCACCTCCGCAATCTATCAGCAACAGTCGATTATCGAATCAAGCAGTGCTACACACTTCCTTCGCCAACGTCTCGAAGCGGAGATTATCCGCGACTCTGCCCTACAAGCGTCTGGATTGCTTAGCTCCAAAATGTTCGGACGTCCCGTCCGCCCGCCCCAACCTTCAGGCATCAGTGAAGTCGCTTTTGGGAGTCCCAAATGGAAGCCTAGCCAGGGAGAAGACCGCTTTCGCCGAAGTATCTACACTTATCAAAAGCGCACCGCTCCCTTCGCCATGTTCACCACATTTGATGCAAGTTCCGGCGAAGCCTGCCTCGCCCGCCGTGACCGATCAAACACTCCGCTACAAGCTCTTACTTTAATGAACGATCCCATGTTTATCGAAATCGCAAATGACTACGGCGAACTTATCGAAAAGAGCAAAGGAAGTGTCGAAGAAAAAATAACGCTCGCCTTCCGCCGGCTTTTGACCCGACCTCCTGAATCTCAAGAGCTACAACTTCTCTCCTCCTTCCATCAGAAACACAAATCCTGGAAGGCTCTTACCCGTGCCATCCTTTCTTTGGATGAATCCATTACAAAAAACTAAGGCCATCCCATGAATCAAGCATTGATATCCCGCCGCTACTTCCTTGGTGAATGTGGAATTGGTCTTGGTAAAATCGCCGCCGCCTCCCTCCTCTCGAACAATCTAGCCGGTCGCTCCTTGGAGCCAAAGCCCGCCCACTCTCAGCCCAAGGCAAAGGCCGTCATTCATCTATTCATGGCTGGCGCCCCCTCTCAGCTCGAACTCTTCGACCCAAAGCCCCAACTTTCAAAATTAGAAGGGTCGCCTCTTCCGCAATCCATCATTGGAGATCAACGCTATGCTTTCATTCAACCCGATGCCGCAGTCCTTGGACCACAATTTGAATTTAAAGCATATGGCGAAACCCGAGCAACTCTTGGCTCACCTCTCGCTCCCCTCGGCGCCGTTGCCGATGATCTGTGTATCATCAAATCCTGCACCACCGATCAATTCAATCACGCTCCTGCTCAGCTTTTTCTGAACTCCGGTTTCTCTCAACCGGGGCGACCCTGCCTTGGTTCATGGACCCTCTACGGTCTAGGATCCGAAACCGAAAACCTTCCTGCCTTTGTAGTCATGTCTACCGGAGGCGGTCTTTCAGGGGGCTCAGCCCTATGGTCCTCCGGTTTCCTACCCACCACTTATACCGGGGTCCAATTCCGTAAAGGAAAAGACCCTATCCTCAATATCTCAACACCGGACGGATTCTCAAGCGACCTGCAAAAGGATACCTTCAACCTTGTGAACCAACTCAACTCCAAACGACACGCTTTAATCAACGACGATGAAATTGCCACTAGAATGGCGTCCTATGAGATGGCGGCACGCCTGCAAAGCTCGGCTCCCGAATTGATGGATCTCAAGGAAGAGTCCGACGAAACGATCAATCTCTATGGCTGTAACCGTGATAAGCACTCCTTTGCGCGGGCCTGCCTCCTCGCCCGACGCATGGTCCAGCGCGGCGTCCGTTTCATTAACATTTACCACTCGGGGTGGGACGCTCATTCCAACGTAAAAGGCTCAACTGAGAATAACTGCAAACAAACGGCCCAAGCAACCGCCGCTCTCATTCAAGACCTCAAGCGCCACGGACTTCTCGATGACACTCTAGTCGTCTGGGGTGGAGAATTTGGTCGCACTCCGATGGTCGAAACCAATCCCGCTCTTGGACGCAAAGCCGGTCGTGATCACCACCCTCAGGCCTTCACTACCCTTATGGCAGGGGGCGGCACCAAACCCGGAACTTACGGTGAAACAGATGACTTCGGTTTTCACATCACAAAAAACAAAGTCCATGTCCATGACCTCCAGGCCACTATCTTACACCTTCTCGGCTTCGATCACGAACGCCTTACTTTCCGACATGCTGGTCGAGACTTCCGCCTTACTGATGTCCACGGTCACGTCGTAAAAGATCTCCTGATATAACGACTACGAGATGGAAAAGGGGGCGATCCGGGAGCAACTGAAGGAATACCTCGTGAAAATCACCCAAAAAAGAAACTTTTCCTGCCGAGGCTCCGTTCGCTATTAATACCCCTGACTCATGAAGCGATTATTACCTCTTATCTTCACAGCCCCCCTTTTTGCCGAGCCCGGCGATACTGTTTACCAAAAAGGATTTCTTTCCATTGAAGAAGCTCAAAAATCGATCGAGCTCCAAGACGGCTATGCTCTCGACCTTGTTCTCAGTAACCCGGACATCCATGAGCCTGTTGCCATGGCCTGGGACGGAAACGGCGCCCTTTACGTCGTCGAAATGCGCACCTACATGCAGGACGCAGACGCCGCGGGCGAGCAAACACCTAAATCCCGAATTTCCCGCCACGAGGACACCACCGGTGATGGCATCTATGACAAGCACTCCATCTTCATCGACAACCTCCTGCTGCCCCGAGCTGTTCTGCCCCTCGATGACCGCATCATGGTTCACATCACCAACACCCTCGACCTCTGGACCTATCGGGATACCGACAATGATGGCGTCGCCGA
>JAKMGP010000082.1 GCA_022424905.1 Akkermansiaceae bacterium
CTCGCGCACGAAGTACCTCCGGCCGGGATCGAACCGGCACGACCTAGGGTCAATGGATTTTAAATCCACAGCGTCTACCAATTCCGCCACGGAGGCCTTTCGTTTCAAAAGCGGGCGCAGTCTTCGGTAGCGGATCAATCTTGGCAAGTCTGGAACTACTTAAAGGCGATTTTGAACCCGCCCGCTTGATCATTTTCTCACCCAAGCCTTAGCAAAGGCCGATACCAGTCGAGATGACATGGAAGCTGGACCCCATCAACAAATTGTTCAGACTCCTCCTGTGACAGTCACTCCGCGCGGCATTCTCTTTTTTCTTGTTGCGCTCACCCTCATAATAATGGGGGTTTTCCGAATCGATGGCGACTTAATCGCACTCGGCACCGCCGGACTCCTACTAGGACTTATGGTAATAGTATGCGGAAAATGGAACCTCCGCGGCATCCACCTTAAACTCTCTGCCCCCTCCCGCGTCTTTGCTGACACCCCTTTCGACCTGCGGCTCACCCAGCTGAACAAGCGGAATCTTTTCGATGCTTGCAGCACTGACCTTGAGCTTAACTTGTCCCATGTTTCCAAAATTGAAACGCATGCGACATGGACTGCTGCCCGCTCCTCTTCGACAAGTAAACTCCGGGGAAGTATTGCCAAAAGGGGGGCTATTTCGGATCACCCCTGCATTTTAAGTTCAGCCTTCCCGTTGGGGATATTTCGTTTCTCGAAAAAAATCACTCTTGAACATGAGATTTTGGTCTTCCCTAAGCCTCTTGTCCCAGAGGAATTCTTTGCGAACGGTGAATTCGATGACGCGTGGGATGGAGGAGGCTTCCAATCCGGCGATACTCCTGGAGAACCCCGAGGACTACGCCCTTACCAACCAGGTGACAGAGCCAAGCAAATTCATTGGCCAGCCACCATAAGGTCTCAGGCAAGAGGTCGAAGCCCCAGGGTCCGGGAATACGACCCACCAGGCTTACGCCCCCACCATGCAGTTGTCATTTTCCATAGCTTTGGAACCGATCATACCCTCATTCGTACCGACCTGTTTGAGCGTTCACTCTCACTAGCCTGTGGAACCCTGAGACACCTCAGAGGAATCGGAGTGCCCGCAAATCTTCGAGCCGATTTCCTAGCCTGGAAGAGTCAAAAGACTTTCCACGCCGAGGCTTGGAGCGACACTCTGACTCTCCTTGCGCAGGCTAAGCGGTCTAACCACACTGAAGCGCATGACGTCCTCACCGAAATCGAAGCAACTCCCGCCGAAGATGCTATCATCATTATTTCTGATATGCCTCTGACATCTTGGAAACACATCTTACCGACACGGCGTGTTTTAATCATCGACATCCAACAACATCGTTTTGAACAGCGTGACCTGAACTTCAAATCTCGCAAGCCGAGGCGCTTGAAAGATTTGGTCAAAGAAGATTCAAGGGTTACTCACCCACAGCAACCTGACGAGCTAAATCCTCAGCGGTGATTTTCACGAAAGCCCCCGGCTCACCCGAATAGCGAATCTTGTGCTCCCCATCGAGAACGTAAACAAAGGGCCATTGTTCAATACGGTAAATCTTATTAATCGATTGCGTGGAATCCGAAAAGTTCGTCCAGTTTACTGTTCCCTCCGCAATATGCCTGCGCAAAGTCCGCGGATCGTCCATATTGATACCCAAAATTTGGATATTTTTGTCTCCGAACTCCTCTTGATATTTTTTCATAAGAGCAAGACTTTCGTCATGCGCCGGCATGAGAGCATGCCAAAAAAAGAGGATGGTCACCTTCCCGCGGTAGTCACTCAGCGAAGACTTATTGAGAGTCACTTCCACACCCGAAAAATCGGGAGCTTCGGCACCAAGATTGAGTCGGCTCATACGAAAGAGTTCATCCCTCAGAATTGCCTGAGTAGTGGTCTTTCCCACGGTTAGATCAGGCGCCATGATCGCCTTGCGGAGTTTATCCTGCCGAATCGCCATGCCGCGCTTCCCACCACCAATACGACGGTGCAAAATAGCCTGCGCCAGAGCAGAAGCCCCGCGAACCACCTCGGAAGGGTTGGCTTTCTCAACGGTCTCGAGCAATGCCATGGATCGTGGATCCTGAACGTGCGTCAATGCAATACAGTAAGAACCAAGCTTAGGACTTAGAAGATGATTGCTTCGAACAGCTTCCCTAATGATACCTGCCGGGCGACTTGGTTCTCCGCGTCGCGCGGGTTTTCTCACTTGCTTAACCGCATAAGTCGACGCATTCACCAGCAACCAAGCTGCTGGTTCAAGAGTCCAAGTTTTATCAAGGTCATTCCGGATTTCCTCCCAGATTTTTCGACCAACCTCCATTTCATCTGGGCGACGTCGCCACGCTGCGTTTTGGGCATCATTAGTGGTAGCGGTGCGAACATCGCTAGTCCACTGTTGGTAAGATTGGTCGAAAGCGCGCGAAATGAAACGCGCTCTCTCAGGTGAGCCAGCAAAAGCCAATCCCTTCGTCACGGCCAAAATAAATAGAATCGCTTTCATGGTCTTCCTAGAGATTGCACGCTTTCGAAGGATTTGCCAAATTGGAAAAATTAAGAAACATTTAAGGTCGCCTTCTGTTTCGCAGCGAGGCGTTCGGCCAAATCATCGTGGTAGTCACGGCCCACAATGTATCCAATACAATCCGACGAGCCACAACGGCACGGGTGGTCCTCATAGCAGTCGACGTCGAACCCGTAGTCAAAAGTAATCTCCTCATCCACTCCGATATCCCTCAGAGCCTGAATAAAAATCCGTTTTCCATCCTGAATCGCTTCACTATTTGGATTACAAGAATGATTGATCAAGCGGGCTGGATTCCATTCAACGTTGCCATCGAGATCCCACTTTTTAGTAAGATTGAAAATATAAACCGCCGCCGCACCACTTTTCTCGTGCTCTTCAAATTGCTTCAAAGCTCGCTTTTCGCTTTCCTCTTTGCTCACACGATTGCCGACATACTCAATAAAATATTGCTCCTTCTCGATTGGCTCGATGCAATAAACTCCTCGGCCGTGAATCACGGATCCGCGGACTTCCACAAAGTCGCTTTCACCCCGTCTGCGAAGCTTCTCAATACGACGTTCCTGCTTATCTTCGGAATACCTGCGATCCTTTTTTTTATTTTTTCCCATTACAAATCTAAAACAAAGTTACTAAAGCTCCTCAACCTTGACCTCGGGGAACTGAAATTCTTTATCCTCCTTCGGAAGAAACTTAAAGATCTTCCTTAGCTGCAGCGCGTTCATACCGTTACCATTCACAAAGGTCCAACTCTCTTGCTCCTTTGGAGAAATCGCGATTTCATATTCCCACTTTCGAAAGCGGCGAAGCTTCGCAGGCTTCTTCGATTGGTCGAGGTACTGAAAATCTTTGACTGTCGGAACGAAAACCATCCATTTGCGATAGCGGGCAACTTTCTTGGGCATTCCATCTTCCCCCATCACTTTCTCTCCATCTACCAAGAAATCTTCGAAACCATAGTCTACCTCGAACGCGATATCAGCCCTACGAGTGATAGCGGCTTGAAAAGTGACTCCGTTCTGTCCCATTTCCTTCATCTGCTTTAAATATTGAGCCTTTAACCTTTTCGGCCCACCAAAGGGACGCGCAATCACGTTCAAATATTCAGGATTCATTGAGTCCAAAGCGGCCTGAAAATCTCCGCGGATTGTCTTATTAACTACTTCCTGAACTGCCGCTTGCGCACGCTCTTTCACTTCCATCGGAACGATGTTTCGCTTGGGAACTGTTGAGAGCGGCACGTCGTTTCTCTGACAAAACGCATTCATGGTTAGGATGAACAAAATTAGGAGTGGACTTTTCACCCCTCTGGGATGCCCTGAGATTCGTGTCAGGTCAAGGCTGTGGAGCAAGTCCAGCATTTCGGATAAATTAAGCATCGATTCCATTCTTCCTTTTCTGGAAAACCTTGGATATCTCATAACGCGACATGGCGAAGAAGGCATTAGGAAAAGGACTCGGGGCACTAATTAGGGGCGCCTCTTCTGACACTGTTCCCAATGCCAAAGTCGAGTTGAGGCCGGGCGAAAGCGTAAGCCAAGTGCCAATCGCCGATCTGGTTCCATCCCCCCTCCAGCCGAGGAAACACTTCGCCGAAGGATCACTCGATGAGCTTAGGCAATCTATTGAGCAGCTTGGCATCATCCAACCCCTAATCATCCGCAAGGTTGATGGCCAGATGGAACTCATCGCCGGTGAGAGACGTTGGCGTGCCTCAAAAATGGTTGGCCTTGAGACCGTCCCCGTTATCGAAAGACCATCGAGCGATCGCGAAGTCCTCGAGATGGCTCTCATCGAGAACCTGCAACGTCAGGACCTTAATGCCATTGAGGAAGCAGAGGGCTATGTCCGCCTCTCCAAAGATTTTGGCCTCAAGCAAGACATCATCGCGAAGCGCGTCGGCAAATCAAGAGCCAGCGTGGCTAACTCAATGCGCCTCCTCGATCTTCAGCCCCCCATCCAGCGACATCTTGCTGATGGCCACCTTACTGTCGGTCACGCCAAGGCCATCCTTGGAATCAAAGATCCCAACGAGCAAATTTTGGTTTCCGATCAGATACTCCGACAAAACATGACGGTGCGTTCGGCTGAGAAGTTCGTTCAAGATTATCACAAAACTGGACGTAAAAAATCTTCAAGTAAGTCCAAGGTCGTAGATCCCCATATCACCGCGATTCAAAATCGCCTTCGCGATCACTTCGCCACCCAAACTGTGATTCATCACACCGATAAGAAGGGACGAATTGAGATCGAATACTACGGCAACGATGATCTCGGGAGAATCTTGAACCTTCTCGGTCTCGACCTAGACTGATCTTGTGATTAAAACCACTTTCGCCAGCGGCATTGCCCTTATCTTCTTAATCGCCTGTAGCGGGGAAAAAAAAGAGCCCAAACCTATCTCCGGAGCTTCGATTACAGGCACTATTTCAGCGGAGACCATCGACAAATTCTCCGGTGAAAATGCTTTAACACACGTCGAAGCTCTTACTGCATTTGGCCCACGGCCCATTGGATCTCAAGCCTACCAATTGAGCTTGCAATACCTCGAAACTAAGCTTTCGCAATTAGGTTGGAAGACTCAGCGCCAGAGCTTCACTGGGATCACCCCTATCGGCCCGCAAGAATTCACCAATCTTCTCGCCCGCTATTCGCCCGGATCAGAGCCCGATTGGAACTCCTCAACACCCTTCCTCCTGTGCTCCCATCTCGACACCAAGCTTTACGCTGAATTTGAATTTCTCGGTGTCAACGACAGCGGATCTTCCACCGGAGTACTCGTCGAAATCGCCCGCGTTCTTTCCGAGAAAAACGAAGGAGCCCAAAATATCGAACTCGTTTTCTTTGACGGCGAAGAAGCCATCCTCAAAAGCATCAATCGTAAGGATGGACTTTATGGAAGTCGCTACTACGCCTCTCAACTAGACAAGCGCTCAGTCAAACCCCAGATTGGTATCGTTCTCGACATCGTCGGTGACCCAAAGATCCCCCTCCTGATCGGCGGAGACACCCACCAAAAACTTAAAAGTCATACCCAGTCCGCAGCATTCAAACTTAGCCTGCAAAACTGGGTCAAACCACACCCCATGACCATCATCGATGATCACGTCCCTCTCATGAACCGCGCCAACCTTCCTGTCCTCCACCTCATTGGCAACTTCAGCGAAGCAACCTACTGGCACCAAAAAGGCGACACCTTGGACAAAATTACCTTCGGCGCCCTTGAAAACACCGGAAAACTCACCCTCCAAGTGCTCCACCAGCTTACCAAGTAAAAAACAACCAAGATGGTGCCGAGAGCAAACTCCACTTCGCCCCTAATCCCATGCAGCAATCTCCCAGGGCACAGAAAAGGATTTCAAAACCGGTTGCACACGCAGAAAACACTGTTTAACCTTAATCGGATGAGAGTTTTGTTCGTCCTTCCTTTCCTTGCACTCTTTGTGGCGAGCTGCAGTAGCTCGCAAACGCCGGACTCTCGTATCGCGAAAAATCCTAAAATTTTTCACGCCCTAGAACTAGAGCAACAAGCTCTCGTCGAAGTTGGTAAAATCAAAAACGGGATGACTCCCGCTGCGGTCTTTCTTGCTTGGGGAAGTCCCGATCGTAAGGCTGAGGGCGAGAAAGATGGGAACCGCTACGAGCAATGGATCTACAACAGCCTCTCACCTGTTGTCTTACAATCGGCCTGGGGCGGACGAGGTTGGGGTCCTGGTTGGGGCATTCGTCGGAGTGGAATCGCTGGTCCCGGTTGGGGCCCTTGGGGATGGAATGGTGGAATGGGAACAAATGTCGCCTACATTCCTAGTGCTTCTTCCTGGGTGAAATTCATCAACGGAAAAGTCGAGAGCTGGCAGCGAGGACGGCCGGAATAAGCGCAACTCTCAAAGCTCTCCACGCTCTTCTTTCTCGAGCTCAATCCGATCATCGCGGTTCCGCGCTTTTACGCGATTATTCCTCTTACTCCAGCGCTCCACAATCATTTGCCGCTTCTTGCGACGAAAGTTAAGTTCCTCGATTTCTTCGTCGAGGCGCAGAAACCCCTGATAGCGGGCCAAATCCAAATCACCCGCTTTCACCGCGCTTTCAATCGCGCATCCTTTATCGCCCTGATGCTTACAGTCGCGGAACTTACACTGATTCGTCAGCTCCTCCACATCCGCAAAACTATCACGTAGGGTATCTTCATCTGTCCACATCTGGACTTCCCGTATCCCTGGGTTGTCCACCAGCATTCCCCCTGCTTCGAGGACCACCAATTCTCGTGCCACAGTTGTATGCCGCCCCTTACCCGTAACTTCGTTGACCTCGCCGGTCCACAACCATTCCTCGCCGAGCAATTGATTCACTAGCGTTGATTTTCCCACTCCGCTAGAACCCACCAAAGTGAGCGTAATCCCAGTTTGGAGGTAAGATTTCAGAACCTCCAAACCCTCATGACGTGTCGCACTGGTCACATAAACTTCCGAATCAGGAGCTAATTCCTGAATCTCTTGGCTGGCTTTTTCATTCACCTCCGCCTCGAAAAGATCAGATTTATTCACTAATACCACGCAACGCGCGCCGCTCTTTTGAATAATCGTAAAGTAGCGCTCCATGCGCCGGAGGTTGAAATCAGACCCCGCATCAGTCACCACAACTACGATATCGACATTTGCCGCCATCACCTGCTCTTCGCTACTCTTACCGGGAGCTTTCCTTGAAAAACAGGTCTTCCGGGGAAAGCGAGCCCGAATAATATGCTCATCGTTTTCACCCGCGCCCAACTCAATGGCTACCCAGTCACCCACCGCAGGAAGTTCGGCGTCGCAGGAGGCATCGTGCCAAACCTTACCACCAACCACGCAATCAACTTCCTCAGCATCATCAAGCAGGGCTGAAAAATTAATCTTTGTCTCCCGAATCAAACGTCCAGGCACCCAGTCATCCTTTGAAGCCTCATTAAAGGCCTTTTCAAAGTCATCATTCCATCCGAGATCGCGCAGCGTCATCGCGTATTAGTTCAAACCGGAATCGTCTCGAGAAAAAGTTTCATTTTCCAGTCCTGCAAATCGCTGCTATTGCTCTGGTGTGGGATACAGTGATCGTGAATACATGCAACCTGACTATCAATCAGGCCCGCCACGCATGCCTGGCCCCTTCGAAGGGGCCCCAGTCAGCAAATGGCTTCTTATCATTAATGTTACCGTTCTCTTCTTACAAATTCTTTTAACCGGCCCAGGTGAACGATTACAAGAATCTACATTTTACAAGGTTGGAAGCTTTAGCGTCCAAGATGGAATCTATGGATTTCAGGTCTGGCGTCTTATCACCTTTCAATTTCTCCACGCAGGATTCGGGCACCTCGTCGCTAATTGCCTCGGGCTCCTCTTCTTTGGTCCGCACATTGAACGGTGGATGACCAGCCGAGCCTATCTGACCTTCTATCTCCTCTGTGGGGTGGCTGGAGCCCTCTTTTACACTTTACTTTTTTTCTTACCGGGATTTTTTGACGCCTACACGCCCGCCGTTCAGATGGTAGGAGCCTCAGCCGGTCTATTTGGAATACTAGCCGCGTTCTATTTCATCGCACCTGACGCACGGATCTTCCTCTTTTTCGTCATCCCACTAAAGATGCGAACCTTCGCGATTGGTTATCTCATCATCGAATCCTTGGCTGTCATTTTAAATTGGCACAACGCCGGAGGAAGCGCTGGCCACCTCGGCGGAGCGATCTTCGGATTTGCGGTCCTCAAGCTACCGCCCCTTAAGGAATTTGTGATTCAACTTTCCCGGGTCGGATCAGGCACAACCAAAAAGGGGATTCGAAAAACCCGTGACGCCACTGTATTGCGTGAAAGCAATCGCTCTCCTCTAGAACTGAATAAAGAAGTAGACCGTATCCTCGACAAAATCAGCGCTCAGGGCATTCAATCCCTGACTAAGAAGGAAAAAGAAGTGCTCGACAAAGCCCGACGCTAGTCATGACAGACGACGAAATGATCAAATGCGCTGAGCCCAGCCGCCAAATCGAGCGGCTGTGCGCCATCATGCACCGGCTGCGCGCTCCCGGCGGTTGCCCTTGGGACGCAGAACAAACCCACGAATCACTTGTTTCCAACCTCATCGAGGAAACTTATGAAACCGTTGCAGCTATTCGCGCCAACGACGAGGAAAATCTGCAGGAAGAACTTGGGGACCTCCTCCTGCAAGTCGTCTTTCACGCCGAGCTTGCCAAAGAAGAAAGACGCTTCGACCTCAATGACATTGCACGCAGTATCAGCGACAAGTTGGTCCGCCGTCACCCCCATGTTTATGGCGATTCTAACGTCAGCGGAACCGATGGCGTCCTCGCCCAATGGGAAGACATCAAACGAGCCGAAAAAGGCCACGAAGAGAAGCCCTACCTCCATGGGGTCGGCAAGGGGCTTCCCGCCCTCTTGAAAGCAGCTAAACTCCAGAAGAAAGCCAGCAAGGTGGGCTTCGACTGGCCAGATACCACCGGCATCGCCGAGAAGATCGACGAAGAACTCGCCGAAGTTCGAGAGGAACTAGCGAAGCACGAAAACGGAGCTCCTGCCTCAAGAGCACTCCAGGCCGAAATTGGTGACCTCCTCTTCATTGTCACAAACTTAGCACGTAAGCTCAAGGTTGACCCTGAGGTAGCGCTCGAAAGCACAAACGAGAAGTTTCTTCACCGGTTCAAGCAGATTGAAAAAGGCCTTAAAAGAGACCAAATAACTTTGGAAGAAGCGACTCTCGAACAAATGGATGCTCACTGGAACGCAGCGAAATAACGTGAATGACACCTATCTCGTTTCACGGTTTTCTAGTCGTATTTCTCACCACCATCTCACCCTCTTCGTCATGCTCTATTCGTCGCGTTCGTAGACACTTTCTGCGACTGACGAAGAAAAATCATTGCCCTTACCGCAGCTCTCCCTTACCTCTCCCTCGTCAGGAGCCGCGGAGTGTGGGCTTGTGGACCCGGTCAGGACGGAAACGTAGCAGCCGCAGCTTGTCCCTCATTGCCGCGGCTTCCTGGCATTTTTCATTCTAAGCCAACCTACCTTACGTTCAGTGACTTTTTTATTGGTCGGAAGCACTTCTCCTTTCCTAAGCTCTTGGCGACATGTCAGCACACCTCCTTCCCGATGGCTCAGCCTTACCTTCTCCCGGTCTTGGCACTTGGAAAATCCCGGAAGAACTCACCCCACAAATCGTCCATCAAGCAATTGAGTTCGGATACCGACACCTCGACTGCGCCGCCGACTATGGCAATGAAGCCCTCGTTGGTAAAGGAATCGCCTCCGCCATCAAAGCCGGACTGTGCACCCGCGACGACCTCTGGGTCACCGGCAAACTTTGGAACACTTACCACGAGCCCCAACATGTTCGCTCCGCTTGCGAAAAAACCCTCAACGATCTAGGGCTCGAACAACTCGACCTCTTTCTCATCCACTTCCCCATCGCGCTCGAATTCGTTCCTTTCGACGAAATGTATCCTCCCGGCTGGACCGCCGAAGGCGAAGCCATGAAGCCAATATCCGTATCTTATTACGATACGTGGCGTGCTATGGAAGAACTCATCGACTCTGGCCTCACCAAACGAATAGGAGTTTCTAATATCGGTACCACCATGCTTCGTGAGGTTCTTGCCTACGCCCGCGTTAAGCCAGCCGTCCTGCAAGTCGAAATGCACCCCTACCTTTGCCAGGAAAACCTCCTCCGTTTCTGTCAGGAACAGGACGTCGCGGTCACCGCCTTCTCGCCCTTCGGAGCAGACTCCTATCTCCCCCTTGGCATGGCCGAGGAACACGAGCGTATTCTCTCCCACCCGGTCCTCGAAGAAATCGCGAAGACCCATGGCAAATCAACCGCTCAAGTCGCCCTTCGCTGGGCCATGCAACGTGGCACTATCCCCATTCCCAAAACACAATCACCCGACCACTTACGCGAAAATTTCGATCTTTTCGAATTCACTCTTACCTCCGAAGAACTCAATGCGATCTCTGCTCTCGATCAGCACAAACGTTTCAACGATCCCGCCATCTTCGGAGAACAAGCCTTCAACACTTTCTTCCCAATCTTTGACTAAATGAGACCACTCACAGGAAAAACAGCCCTCGTAACCGGAGGTGGAAGCGGAGTTGGACTTGGCACGGCAAAGGCTCTCGCTGAAGCTGGAGCTACCGTAACCATCTGCGGACGCAATCTTGAAAAGCTCGAAGCAGTCGCCGGAGATCAACTTTCCACATGCAAGTGCGACATCTCAAAGCGAGAAGAGGTCGACGCAATCATCTCCGAACTTGGCGCGCCCGATATCCTTGTCAACTCAGCCGGAGTGAACATTGTAAAACGCAAGGTCAGCGAAATTGAACCTGCGGACTTTGATAAACTACTCGCTATCAACTGCACTGGCTTTTTCAACCTCATACACGCCGCCCTTCCAGCGATGCGCGAACGGCAAGACGGCCTCGTTTTTAATATCTCCTCAATCGCAGGAAAACGTGCATACCCGCTTGCCGGCATGGCCTATGCCACTTCCAAGTTTGGTGTCTCTGGCATGGCTTCTGCCATCAACGCCGAGGAAGCTGGAAATGGTATTCGTATTACCAGCATCTTTCCTGGTGAAATTAACACCCCTATCCTAGACGAACGCCCAGTCAAAGTCCCAGACGAACAAAAAGCCCGCATGGTGCACCCCGAGGATATCGCCTCCCTTATTGTCGCCATCGCTCAGCTCCCCCAACACGTCGTCGTCCCCGAATTGATCATTAAACCCACCTATCAGGAATTCATCTAAAAGGCCGGCTAGAATAGCCACAGAACGCAGAGAGCCTGCAAGCTTCGCTCTAATTGCTACGGGCACCCTTACAAAGCCTCGGCCTATCAGAGGCTTACCTTTTCCCACTCTACCGGTCCCCCAAAGCCTGGCACGAAATATCCTCGAAAAGCCTGAACCTGACCATTTTCTTTGACCACATAAATTGCCTGGAGATCATCCTTGGAATCCCCAGTTTCAAGAAAACTCGCGGCAGCGATAGCATTAGCCGGGATGCCTTTCTGCGAAAACTGCCTTTTAGTGATCATCGTAAAATTTCGAATATTTTCCTGAATCGGATGTGGTTCCCCACCTGCCCGCACATAAAGCCCCATTCCCCCCCCTGGTTGCCAAGGAGTTATGAACTGAACCTCAGAAAGGGATGAACGAGCTCGTTCATTTTGTGCCTCCTGAGTGCAGGATTGCAGGAAGGACAGACCGCAAATTAAGACGAGAAGGTGGTTCATAAAATTGGATAGCGCCATGAGGGTGCGCCCAATCTCGTAGTTTATCCAATCAAAACGCCCACAAAAAACGGCGAAGTAGAGAAACCACTTCACCGTTTGTCCTCGTTAGGAAATTTTTAATTAAGGGGAGCCAACTGAATACTCACCCGGCGGTTAGCCTGGCGACCTGCGGCGGTATTATTGTTGGCAATCGGCTGATCCATACCCCGCCCACTCACTTGAAATCTTTGCGACGCAACTGCTTGAGTCTGCAAGAACTGAGCCACACTGTTGGCACGGGCCTCGGAAAGCCGGTAATTATAGTCGCGCGCGCCCACGTTATCAGTGTGACCGGTGATCGCGACCATCGTCCTATTGTATTTATTCAAAACCTTCGCAACGGAGGCCAAAGTCGGATAAAACTGACCAACAATACCCGAGCTTCCTGTCGAGAAAGTGATATCCCCCGGCATCACCAAGGTGATCTGGTTTCCATTACGACTAATCCCAACGCCGGCCCCTTCGAGTTCGCGACGAAGCTCGGATTCCTGCTTATCCATGTAAGCCCCAATTCCAGCTCCAGCAAGGGCACCAACCCCAGCTCCAAGTAATGCCCGTTGTTTTCTTTCCGCATTACTACCTCCAGATAAGGCTCCAATCCCAGCGCCAAACAATCCACCGAAAATTGCGCCAGTTGTTGCTTTCGCTTGCTGGGATTCACCGGTGTATGGGTTTGCCGTTTGACAAGACGTCAGGGTCAAACTGCCAACTACAAAATATGCGACAACATTTTTAGTGATGTTCATGTTAAAAACGATACCTCGGAAAATTAGTTAATCCACCCTAAATAACAGTTCGCCTAATCGGTAGGACCTCAGTATCCTTGAAAAGAGATGCCAAACGCCCTACCTAATCCCCTCGGAGAAGTCTTTGCTCTCAACGAGGGAACTCTATCCAAAGGGAAATCTGCTTCCAGAAAAAGCTCCCGCCTTCGCATGATCCAACCCGTGCAGCGCACACAAACCGCAAAGGTCCAACGCCTCCTCAATTTTCTTCAACCCGGAACTTATATTCGCCCGCACTGTCACCCTTTGGAACAAGCCACCGAATCGATATGCCTTCTCAGGGGTCATCTGGAAGTTCTCATCTTCAATCCGAAAGGATCAATTCATACTCGGCACCATCTAACTCCCACATCACCCCTCATCGATATCGAACCAAGAGTTTGGCACGGCATGATCGTCCATGAACCGGACACCGTAATCTTTGAAGTCAAAAAGGGCCCCTACAATCCAGAGACAGACAAGGAATTCGCCTCATGGTCTCCCGAAGAAGACTCTCCCGAGGTAAAAGAATTCCTTGCCCGCCTCAACGAGGATTAATCAGTAAGGAAGATGTTTCCGGCGATTGGCTAGCCAGATACATTGATAGGGCGCTAGCACAAGCTCACCCTCTTCATCTTCTAAAATATCTCCCGAGATTAAATCCAACCACTCTTCGGTCGAAATCAAATTTATGGCTGCTACCGGAATCCGTTGTTCCTCACCTGAAACATTGTTGAGACAAAATATATTGCTTCGACGGTCAACCGATTGACGCCAGAAAGAAAAGACCTGATCTCCCATGTGGAGAGTAAACTGAGTTGCGTTTGGATGAAAAGCAGCTTGCTCCCTTCGCAAATCAATTCGTTCCAGTAACTTTTTCAAAACACTGGCATGAGGAGATTTTTCGTTGTCGAGTTCGAACCTCAACTCGTCCGCATCCCATTGATGACGATTAATCCGACGGTTCATCCCAGAACTGATCGCACCCTCTCGATCATTCCGTGTTCCAAGAAGGCTATGAATGTAGAAAGCTGGGACTCCTTCTAAGCCCAACAAGATAGTATGCGCACACAGGAATTTCTCTTCGGTTTGGAGTGCGTCAAAAAGACTAATATTGATCTCGTATGGGCGTTCAGTCCCATCGGGTAGAGCCCGCTCAGAGATCAGCCCGCCATATTCAACCATTTTGCCCACCATAGATTGAATCTCATGATGCGACAATAAGCCCTCTGCCGGCCTGAGCCCGATCCCATCGTGCGATGCAATAAAATTAAAATACATCGTTCCTGGCTGGGCCGGAGGCATCCTCATCAACCACTGAATCAAACAGCGACAATCTCCGTAAGTCAGGGCATACAAAAGAAGCGGCGGAAGCGAAAAATTGTAAATTCCATGTGCTTCATTTCCATTTCCAAAATAAGAAAGATTCTCCTGATTCGGAATATTAGTCTCAGTGATGATTACCGCATCAGGCTTGACGTGCTCAATTAAAGTCCGAAACAAACGGACCAATTCGTGGGTCTGCGGAAGATTAATGCACTCCGTTCCAGGTTCCTTCCAAACAAAAGCCACAGCATCAAGGCGGAAGATACTGATCCCGTGGTCGAGATGAATCCGAATGATTTTAACGAACTCAACAAGGAGATCGTGATCACGAAAATTGAAATCGACCTGATCATGTCCAAAAGTACACCACACATGTTTTCTTCCCGATGACGTCTCAGTGGGTCGTAAAAGTGGACTCGTTCGCGGTCGCACCACTTCGCTCAAATCATCGAGAGGTGACGCTTCCACAAAAAAGCGGCACCCCGGCTCCTCATTCTTCTTAAATTGCTGAAACCACTCATGCGAAGTCGAACAATGGTTCACGACAAGATCGGACATGATCCGATAATCTTGCGA
The DNA here is from genome assembly GCA_022424905.1 of Akkermansiaceae bacterium. Classification (GTDB taxonomy): domain Bacteria; phylum Verrucomicrobiota; class Verrucomicrobiia; order Verrucomicrobiales; family Akkermansiaceae; genus SW10. The sequence continues at coordinate 14,510 of JAKMGP010000082.1, forward strand.
GAGATTTTCTAGATCAGACCAATCACCTAAATCAGAATTGACCTGGTCGTAGTTAGCAACCGCAAAGCCATCGTCTGACGTCCAAGGAAAGTAGGGTAAAACGTGAACAATCGAAACCGAATCGCCCAACCTTTCACTTACAAACGAAGACAATTCCTTGAGTGGTGTTCCCTCTCTTGGGATAAGAGAATCCCCGTAAGTGATTAGCGCAACATCCTTCTCCGACCAATAATTGGTAAAAGGCACAGGCTCAAAAAAGTGCTCATGTAAGCGCATCGCATCAATCAAGCGCCCCACCAGAGCCGAGTGATCCCCCTCCCCATATATCGCGGTAAGATGAGTCTCGAGGCGAAGATTAAGGTGGTCTAGCGGGCTCATTTTTCCGTAAATTCCTTCTGATCTTCCTCTACCGCTTCGATCAAGCGCTCGTAAATATCAGGCATCGCACTTCTCACCCGAGACCAACTTGGGATAAACGGTTTCTCATGCGGCGAACTTAAAAAGTTTTTACCCGCAGCGATAATGTTTTCAGCGAAAAGCTCAACTGCTTCCTCCTCTTTATGAACATCCAAATCCAAGCCATTCATGATCGCGTCATTCTTGTAGCGCTCCACGAAATCAAGAGCATTTCGAAAGTAGGCGGCCTTAAGGGTACGGAAAACCTCTTTACTAAAAACCGTACCCATCACTGCCATCTTGCGATAAACCAATTTACAAATATCAATCGACATTTTTGACAATCCCTTTGCTCGATCATCAACTGAAATATCCTGGTGCTTGTGGTCATAAACCTCGGCAATATCGACTTGGCAAAGCTTGTTGTTGGAATAATTCCTGAACATTTCTGAGAGCGTCCCCATCTCAAGCCCCCAATCGCTCGGCATGCGAATATCCGGAATCACGCCCTTGCGGAATGAAAACTCCCCTGCCAGAGGATAACGGAAACCATCCAAATAACTCAGATAATCGCTATCCCCGCATACCTGTTGGAGCGACTGTAAAAGAGGTGTAATTAAGAGCCTCGTCACGCGACCATTAAGACTTCCATCAGCAATCCGCGGATAATACCCCTTCGCAAATTGGTAGCTGAATTGAGGGTTAGCCATTGGGTAAATTAAACGAGCTAGAAGCGAGCGATCATACGTCACAATATCGCAGTCATGCAACGCGATCGCCTCCACCTTGTCGGTCGCTAACATATACCCTAGGCAGTACCAGACGTTTCTTCCTTTCCCTTCTTCTTCCGGAGCAAGTCCTTGCTCTTGGAGCTCGGCATCTAGGGCGCGCAGGCGAGGCCCGTCATTCCAAAGCACGCGATGATGCTGCGGGAGTTCTCCAAAAAACTCCAATGCTTCACGATACTGAATCTCACTCGCACGATCCAAACCGATCACAATTTGGCTTAAATACGGAACTTTCTTCACCTCATCGAGAATCTTTGGCATCGCCTCAGTTTCGAGTTCAGAAAAGAGCGAGGGCAGCAACAAACCCATTGGTCGTTTCTCTGAAAAGCCCACCAGCTCGGCCTCCAATTCTGCCAGAGGTCTAGCAGTCAGATTGTGAAGCGTGGCAACAGAGCCCCCTTGATGAAAATCAGCCATTGTTTGTTCTTGATTGTGGGATTTGAAGTCGATCGAGAATTTGAGTCATTATTTCAGCCCACCCGCGAGGTCCAATCTCCTTACTGAGGAGCATGTCCTTTGCTTCTAAGACGTAATCGCCAGGGGCCTTGATAATGACCCCGATATCCGCAGCCTTTAACATCGCTAGGTCATTAGGGCGATCTCCCAGCGCGATGATTGCTACCTTCTCTTTTCGGAAATACTGCAGTGGTTTACTTTTATCTGTCTGGCCAAGAACATGAAGAAAACGCCCCCCACGAAGAGTCCTGAGGCCACGTTCCTTGATTAAATCGCAAAAATCATCCTCCTTCTCTGGCGAATCTTGCCAGACTAATGGTTCACTGAAATGTCGATCTGCGGATCGTTCCGCAGACTGCCGCCTCAGACCAGTCCACTGCATAATCTCAGACACCCCAACATCGGAATACCCCTTAAATTTGAACTTCGCTCGCAACGACTTAAGAACATCAAGAATTTCGGCACGCGAAACTCCAAAAGTCTCAACTTTTTCGCCATCATAAATAGCCGAGCCATTTTCAACGACGTAAGGATCAAAATTTCCCAATTCTCCCCGCATCGCTAACCACTCCGCTCTTGTTTTACTGGTATTGACCACAAGAGGGATCCCCGCTTCGTCCATTCGGTCTAAAACAGGCAGAACAAGGTCAAACGAATAATCGTTATGGTCTAGCAACGTCCCATCTAGGTCGCTTACCACCATTAACTTCATCGTTTCATTACCCATCACGCCTGTCGTAGCGCATCCCGTGCCAAATCCCGAACGCAAAAATTTTGCCCACTCCAAACAAGACAACGTTATGGGTGAACAAAAAAATTCCGCACCTTCTATCGAAAGCGCGGAACCTGAAAACGCTCGGGCAAATTACCGACGCCGACGCATGCCAACCATCAAGACACCTAAACCGAGTAAGAAAGCGGAGGTTGGCTCTGGAACGGGAGCTACCGTGGTGACATTAAATGCTAATTCGTATTGGTTGCCAAAAGGTTGATTAGCCTCTTGAAATAGACTCCCATTGGTTCCCAAAAGTCCGCCAGCAGTCGCTCCATTTAAACCAAACCGTCCAAGAGCTGGAGTACCTGATGTGCCATCAGTTACAATTAGGGCGTAGACCGTGTCATCGGTTAAGAGCCCACCCGAGAAGGTTCCAACCTCCTGAGCTCCAGCAGTTCCTAGGGTGATCTGATTTGATGAAGCAGCAACCAAAGTCCCTAAGCCTTGAGTTTCCGCGTTACCGTCTGCATCAGTCCAAAGTTCAATAGTGAAAGGCCCAAGAGCTTCGTTTCCATTCACAACATTCGCCGCAAAGATACCTATCTCAGAGAGCTGGTTTTCGGACCCAATCGTTCCCGTCGTGAAAGTCTGGGTCATGGTGAGATTGGCTTGGGCACCTCCACCGCTTGAGGGAACGTCGATTATCACGGCACTCTGAGCAAGAGAACCAGCAAAGAAAGCAGGAAGAAGATTTCGTAAATTCATAATGAGGCAGATTTGTTCTGAACCTTTTTTATCCCCGTCTGCTCCATCATTAATAAGTTCCCGCAGGTCTTTTTATAAAACCAGTTTGGATTTCTTTGTCCTCTGGTGAATAAAGGCAGGCCTAAATTCAATCTCCCACTTTCCCAATAGCGAAATATTTCCAAAGTATCGTCCGTTTCCCTAACTCATGAACTTTATTCGACTGCCGCTTTTCCTCCCCTCGCTCATCCTCGCGTCGGAACCTGTGACTCTCGATCTCAATGACCGAACCACTCACCAAGTCATCGTAGATCGTGAACAAAACCAGTATCTTGGCCACCCTACAACAACCTTACTTGAAGACGGCAAGACGATCCTCTGCGTTTACCCAAAGGGACATGGGAAAGGCCAAATCGTTTACAAGCGTAGCTCCGATGGCGGCCTCAGCTGGAGTAAACGCCTTTCAACCCCAAAAAGCTGGGCGAGTTCTAAAGAGGTTCCCACCATTCACAGAGTGATCTCGCCAAATGGTAAAAAGCGGCTGATCGTCTGGTCTGGCCTCTATCCCGCACGTCTCTCAGTCAGCGAGGATGATGGTAACAGTTGGAGTGAGCTCAAGCCCGCCGGTGAATGGGGAGGGATTGTGGTTATGGGATTTGTGGAGGCACTCAAAACAGGGCCGGGCCACTACCTCGCGATGTTTCACGACGACGGCCGCTTCTTCAACAAAGAGCCAATCAAAAACAAACTCCGAACTTTCACTCTTTATCAAACAAAGTCCACCGACGGCGGATTAACTTGGTCACAGCCCGAAGCTGTTTACAGATCATCCGATGTCCATCTTTGTGAGCCCGGTTGCATTCGATCTCCCGATGGAAAAACTCTCGCCGTCCTCCTTCGTGAGAACGCACGGCGCAAAAACTCCCATATTATTTTCTCTAAAGACGAAGGAAAAACATGGAGTTCTCCCCGTGAACTCCCCCTCGCTCTCACCGGCGATCGGCACACCGGAAAATATGGACCCGACGGCCGCCTCTTCCTTTCCTACCGTTGTATCTCGCCCAAAGCGAAAGCCAAAGAGCGTTCGTTCGAAGGAGATTGGGTCGGTTGGGTTGGGACCTGGGACGACCTCGTTGAGGGTAATTCCGGACAATATTTTTTCAGACTCAAGGACAACACTAAAAACTACGACACCTCGTATCCAGGAGTGGAAATCCTCCCCAATGGCACCTTTGTAACAACGACTTATGGACACTGGATTAAAGGAGAGGCTCCCTACGTGATCTCAAGTCGCTTTCAGCTGAAAGACCTTGATGCCATGGCCAACGAAGCCAAAGAGTAGCGTGCACTTTTGCAAAACTGGCATCACAAGCAGACCAGCTTCCAGTTTTTGATTTGGCGAGGGCATCGTCTATTTTTAGGCGTGCTCATTTTTCGCCTCATTCTCTTTTCTCTTCTCGGCCTTTCTCCCATCGCCGCCAATCCGGTAATCACGGAGTTTGTTGCCAGCAATATCAATGGACTTCTCGACGAAGACGGAGACACCTCGGACTGGGTCGAGATTCACAACCCAACCTCTTCCCCTATCGACCTAGTCGGCTGGAATCTCACGGATAGCCCGTCCGATCTCTCAAAGTGGACTTTCCCAGCGATCACGCTCCAAGCAGATGCCTACCTCGTCGTCTTCGCATCCGGAAAAAACCGAAAGGCAATCGGCGCCGAACTCCATACCAATTTTAGACTCTCAGCGGGTGGAGAATCACTCTCTATCGTCTCCCCTGAGGGCACGCCGTCCATGTCCTTCGAATTCCCAGCTCAAGTCGCTGATTTTTCTTATGGCACCACTCCCGCCAGCAATACACTTGCGCTGATCTCCGACGTCGCTTCCACCCGCGTCCTCATCCCCGATTCATCAGACAACGCAGCCATCGGAAACTCTTGGCAAGAGTCCATTTTCGACGATTCCTCTTGGCTGGAGGGCAACCTTGGCGTCGGATTCGAAAGAGGCAATGGATTTGAAGACGACATCTCCCTCGATCTCGAAGCGGAAGCCTGGGGCATCAACTCTACCGTTTATCTTCGCATCCCCTTCCCTGATGGTATTGATCCCACCGTTCTCACATCTATCACCCTTAGAATGAAGTATGACGATGGATTCGCAGCCTTCTTAAACGGAACCCCCATCGCTTCCGCCAACGCCCCCGCCACTCTCAACTGGAATTCCAACTCCACCACCAGTCGCTCCGATTCCCAAGCCTTACAATTTCAAGATTTTGATCTCACGGCCCATCTTGAACTTCTCAATCCAGACAATAACCTCCTCGCCATCCATGGGCTCAATCAATTTTCCAACAGTGGCGATCTCCTCATTCGACCTCAGTTAATCGCAACCACTAGCGAGAACCTCCTCTCAACAATCGGCTATTTTTCCTCACCCACGCCGGGAAGTATCAATGCTGCCAACAACACTCCCGATCCCATGGGCGCCCCATCAGGAAAAGTCACTCTCTCGGAACCTTCCGGCGTCAAAACCGGAGATATTACCGTCGAACTCACGACCGAAAACCCGTCCGTGATCCGCTACACTCTCGACGGTTCTACACCCAACACCTCGAGTTTTCTTTACTCTGCCCCTCTCACCCTTTCAGATCCCAGCCAGCTCAGAGCGCGAGCTTACGAAACTAATCGCTCCCCCGGCCCCGTCGCTACTGGTGATTACGCTTTTCTTGATCCCTCTCTCAGCGGCTATCTTTCGGATATTCCCGTTCTTATCATGGATAACTTCGGAGCCGGCGCCTACCCCAATAAAGGACGATCGAACGATGGCCGGAACATTCGACAGCGCCCGCGACAAGCGAACGTCATGAGCATCTTTGAAACCGCTCCAAACGGGCAACCCTTTTCTCAACCCGCCACTCTAGAAAGCCGCAGTGGTTGCCGGGTTCGTGGATCCAGCTCAAGTCAATTCCCACGTAAACCCCTCTCAGTTGAGTTCTGGGACGACGATGATACCGAGCGTAAGCTTTCCCCCTTTGGCATGAAGGAGGAAGCAGACTGGATCCTCAATGCGCCTAACCCGGTCTACGACCGCGCCCTTATTCACAATCCCGTTTCCTTTGGCTTCGCCAAGCTCATCGGAGCCCTCGCACCCGAGTCCAAAGTCATTGCAGTTTTCCAAAACACCGATGGCGGAAAGGTCAGGCCTTCAGATCTTGAAGGCCTTTACATTTTCTCAGAGAAGATCGGACGTAATCGCGCAGGGGCAAATTTTAAGAAGCTAAACGAGTTCGCTAACGACGGAGGATGGATGCTCAACATTGACCGCATGTCAGCGATTCCCGATGACCTTCCAGCCGACACCATCCAACCAAACTTCCACGCCGCTGGACCAAACGGAATCCTTCAGATCCCCGACGACCAGCAAAACTCGGGCGGCTCGCAATCAGTCGACGACATCTCAGAGTATTATCACTCCTATCTTAACTTCCACAGCCCCGACGGCTACTCCATTCTCGACGATCAAAGAAGCATCATCCAATCGAAGCTCCGTGCGATGGACGCCGCAGTCTGGTCGCCTAATTCCTCGGACCCCCTAATCGGATACCGAGCCCACCTAGATCCCGAAAGCTGGGCTCGTGCCTTCACCGTTCATAATTTCGCCAAGAACCAAGACGCACACGTTCTCTCAACCTATATTTACCAAGAGGATCCCCAATCTCTCATCCAAATGGGCCCCGTCTGGGATTTCGACCGGGCTTACACATGGAAGGGTTCTGCTCGATCGACTCCACTCTGGGCAGCGGACCGAGACTGGTATGACGGTCTATTTGATGACTCCGACTTTAGACAAATCCACCAAGACCTTTGGCAAAAAGCTCGCCTCGAAACCATTACCGATACTGCACTGCAAAATCTCGTCGACACCGCCGCCACCGGACCAAACGCAGCACAAGTCTCAGCCAGCGGATTGAGGTTCTCCACCTGGCGAAGCCGCATCTCCTCACTCCGCACTTGGGTTGTGGATCGAGCTAATTATTTAGACACCCGATATGAACCCCTTCCCTCCTTGTCCCCTGAACTCGAAGTGTTTCAGAACTCCATCCAAGTCAATATGACACCTACCGCAGGAGGCATCGTTTATTTTACAACCAATGGCAATGATCCACGAGATCACGGTGGCGCCGCTTCTCCCTCCGCCTCCATTTACTCCGCTCCTATCACCGTGAATTCCCGTACTCGAATCATGGCCCGGACCAAAGATGGTTCACGCTGGAGTGGCCCGGTCGAGCTCAACTACTTCCGCACAGACGACCTTCCCCAACTAGTCGTTAGCGAAATTCACTATCACCCTCTCGACCCAACACCGGCCGAATACGCCTTGGGGTTTGAAGAAGCCAAAGATTTCGAATTCCTTGAATTAATGAACATCGGATCATCCGCCATCAACCTCTCGACCCTCGCTCTCGACGGCGGAATCACTTTCACCTTCCCTAACATCATTCTCCCTGCCGGAAACCGCATTATCGTGGCAGATAATCTCGACGCTTTTACCGCCCGCTACGGTCTAGATCATCCTGTGACCGGCGAATTCTCCGGCTCACTTGGGAACTCGGGAGACCAAATCATCATTCGTGACACCTTGCTCAACCTAGAACTTTTAAATTTTTCGTATTCAGACGCCTCTCCATGGCCCACTTGCGCGGATGGCGGAAATTATAGTCTTGTTCTCAAGAATCCTGAAACTTCGCCGGATCACAATGAAGCCGCAAACTGGCGCTGCAGCTCACTTCCCGGAGGTAATCCCGGAGACCTCGACAACAGAGCCCCGTTCACCGATATCGCAAACCTCGATAACGACGGCGACGGACTGAGCGCCCTTCTCGAACACTTTCTCGGAACGTCCGATTCCAATTCAAGCGAAGGAGCTAGCAGTTACCAACTCAACACCATCAATCTTCCGGACGGGTCCATCTACCCGACTTTCTCCATCACCTATCCGATTGGAGCCGACGACATTACCCCGGATGCCTTCTGGTCATCCGATCTTCAAAGTTGGTCCAATTCCCCCAGCGAGCGAATCCTTGTGAGTGAAACTCAAAATGGGGACGGAAGCATAACTGCGACGTGGCGTTCAAATTCAGAAGGAAACATTTCCCCACAATTCTTCCGCCTCCAAGTTACCAAAAACTAATCGGGCCTTTCCTAGGGTTACTCAACCGGAAAGAAAATCTTCCAGGGAACCTTTCCGGTCACATCAATCTCAACGTGACTCACTCCATTTCCATCATTCGTGGGAGATGTGCCATTTATGAAAAAAGGCTCGGTGTCAGAAAATTCAGTTAAACCCCTCTTCTAATTTGATAATTCATTAAGCGGAAAACGGATAAAATACAACTCAGTCACCCCCTCATAAAGGACTCCGATCTTATCATCTCCCACCGGAGCAAGGCTCGAATAACCATTTCCAAGCCGAGCATCGTAAAGGGTGTGCCACTTCTCCGGCCACGTCATCCCCTCATCTTCCGAAACCTTAATCGTCGTGTTATACCGACCCCTCGTTGTATTCGGATTTGAAAAATACAAACGCTTACCAATCCGAATCAAGCTCGCCATGCAAACTGGCTCACGCAGACCCTTGCGATCAGTCGGGTGGAGCTCCCAGGTCTTTCCCAAATCACGCGTCACACCCACCGTCCGCGCCCCACCACGATTATCACGGCAGTTCAGCATCAATGATCCGTCCTTCAATTCCACCACCTGGGCCTCGGTCGTATTCGACTTAATCCCAGTCCCAATTTCCCAATTCTTCCCATGATCTTTGCTAAACATGATCGACGAATATGGCGTCCTTCTCGGGCCGGCTTGAAATTGGGCTGCAAATACGAGAGTCCCATCCTTCATCGTGATCCCCGCACCTGGCCCTTGCAAAAGAAAATGCCACTCCGGATTCTTTAATTGCTTAGTCACATTAAGCGGCTTCGACCAACTTACTCCATCGTCATCACTATAAGAAATCATCAACTGCCCCGTCTGCTCCGGCGTCATTCCCTGACCCGAACCATTCCATGACCGGTTTCCGTGACTCCATGTCGCTACCACCCAAACCCTGCCCGTCTTACGATCCACCAAAATAGCCGGATCACCTACTCCATCAAAGCGCCACTTAGGATCATCTCCCATATCCATAATAACCTTCATCTTCTCCCAAGTCTGCCCCCCATTTGTGCTCCGACTCATTCCCACATCGATGTCACCCGGCAAGTCGCCACCCCCGCGCCACCGAACATCATAAACCGCAATCAAACTCCCGCCATTCGTCTGGACCATCCCTGGGATCCGATAAGCTTTCGAATCGTCATCCCCGTGCAATCGCAGAGCATAACCAATTCGCTGATTTCCTTTGGGCGAAGTGACCTCCGGCTTCTGAGTCGCGCCGTCACTCCACTCCACCGAAAGGATCTGTGCATCAACTCTTCCATCCAAATCAGCGTTCTCCTTCAATTCAATCGAGACCCAAAAATAATTATCACCCGTAACCAGCTTCGCACTCCCCTCACAAATTAAATCTCTCCCATCCTTCTTTGCTATCCCAAAAACCTCACCAACTCCCGCCTTCGCTTCACTGCCTGAGAAAAGAATCGTCACCGACTTCACCGCATCAATTTCCGTAGTCCCTTCCAAACCGATCCGAAGCTTCACAACCTCCTTTGCATCTGTGCGACCTTCCGCCACCAAATGTAATCCCACTACTGGGTTCACCTCCTTACGAACCAACACAGGCACCACCGGTTGGATTGCGGCCACCTTCGTCACCACCATTGGCTTCACCGGTTCAATCCTGAGCTCATCAATCATAATCCCGCTCGCTTCCGGAGTCGTGCTCCGAAATCGTAGAGCCTTTACCTCCGCCCCTAACTGCACCTCCACCAAAGTTGAAAAACCTCCCACCCGAATCGCCTTATCCCCTCGGTAAATCTCGCTCCAGCGATCTTTCTCCAAAGCTTCAATCCCAAACGAAAATGGCTTTCTCGAAGTCCATCGCTCCGACCAAAAAGACAAAATTCCCTTTTCGCCAAGCGACTCCTCAAAAACAAATTTCACCTCACGTTTCTCACCCCCAAGCAAACGCAACGATTGCTTGCCAGCCTTGGCATGACCCCCATGAATCACCGCGTCCCCTTTTCGCGCAACCAAAATTCCACCCTCAAGCTTAAGCTTTTCAAACTCACCCAAAGGTAATTTTTCAAACCCTTCACCCGCCGCCCGTAAGCAGACCACCACCAAAATAATCCATACTAAAGTTGTCATAAACGAATGCTGTCACAGAGAAGCCCTGAAACCCCGAATATTAACTGGTATTCAAAAAAGACCACCTTATTCTCCCCCGACATGTCACGTCTTCCTAAGCGCCACGGCCTCCCCTCGCAAGCCGCCGGTATCATCGAAGAAATGATTACCACCGGAGAGCTCCAAAATTTTATTCCAGGTGAACGCACTCTTGCCGAAAGACTCCAAATCGGGCGCGACACCCTTCGAGCTTCCCTTCAAATTCTAGAACAGAAAAGGGTCATCTCCGAACCCCAACACGGCAGAAGACGGTCCATCCTCAACCAATCCCCTTCCCCCACCCGCACGTCCTCCAAGCGGGTCGGATTCCTCTCCCCCAAAAAGCTACTCCAACTTCCACCCCAGCTTCTCGCCGAATTCGATACCCTTCGCGAACTTCTTCAGAAGCAATTTTACGAACTCGAACTCGTCTCACCCGGAATTTTTCACCTCCAAAATCCCTTCGCTAAATTAGAAAGCCTGATCAAGGACCACGAAGCCGACGTCTGGATGCTCTACCAATGCAATCGCAAGATACAGGAATGGTTTCACAAAAAAAAAATCCCCACCCTCGTCCGGGGATTCAGCCACGACTCCGTCGATCTCCCCTGCATCGACGATGACTGGCGCTCCGCTGCCTTTCACGCCGGCCACCATCTAAAGCGCATGGGCCATCGCCGCATCGGACTCCTCATGCCCGATACCGAACTCGCTGGACTCCGCGCCACCGAAGCCGGACTTCAAGAGGCCGCCACCAAGAATCCCGAATCACTTTCCATTCACAAAATGACCGAAAAAGGCGACTCGAAAAGCGTGACCCGCGCCCTAGAAATCGCCCTCGGCCTCGATCAACCGCCAACTGCACTCGTCGCCACCCGCTCACGCCACCTTCTCACCCTCCTCTCCTGGCTTGCCGCTCACAAGCTCAGCATCCCCCGTGACCTCTCAGTCATCACTTTGACCTTTGAGCCTTGGTTCGACCACCTCTTCCCATCTGTCAGCCATTACCGCTCCAATCCCATCATGGTCGCACGCTCAGTCACCCGAAAGGTCCTCCAACTGGCCGAAGGAGAATCCTCGACTACCAAAACAAAACTTCTCTTTCCTGAATTTTTCGATGGCGACTCGGTCAAAAAATTGACTCGCTCCTGACATGCCCGAACTCGCCGAAGTCGAACTTGCCCGCCGCCAATGGGCCGCATTCCACGGAGACACCATCATCGATGTCGACGTCCACTCCAGGGCTCGTATCTATCGAGATTGCCCCTCGCCCGCTCTACGCATCCTCAAAGGCAAAACCCTCCTCTCCTCCCGCGCCCACGGTAAGCGCATGCTCTTCACCTTCGCACCCGAAGTTCATCTCGAAGTCCACCTCGGCATGTCAGGAAAACTCTCCACCGCGCCGCCGGGCTACCAAGAGCAAAAGCACGACCATCTTATTCTCCACACCACAAACGCCGCTCTTATTTTTAACGACTACCGCATGTTCGGCCGTGTCATGCTCCACGATTGTGCAGACCCTTGGTCCAATTTTCCACCCCAACCACAAGATTCAAAATTTTCCACCGTCCATGTCCGCAAACTCATTAAACGCCATCCCAAAAAACCTCTTAAGGCACTGCTCCTCGATCAAAACGCCTGCCCTGGAATCGGCAATTGGATGGCAGATGAAATTTGTTGGCGATTAGGAATACATCCAGGTATCGCAACCGGAACGCTGGAAGCTGCAACGCTTCGCAAAGAGATCCGCTTTGTAACCTTCGGATCCCTCAAACATGTTGCTGAAAAAAACACCACCGCCTCATCCGATGGTTTCGCCCCCGGCAGCTACGTTGCTAACGTGCCCCCGAAAAACTGGCTTTTCCAGCACCGCTGGAAAAAGGGCGGCACATGTCCTAAGTGCAAAACTACGCTTGCCCGCGATACAATCGCATCCCGAACCACCGCTTGGTGCCCCAGTTGCCAATCTTAGTCTCATTAAATTACCAAGTTGATTCCAAATTAAAAAATTAACATCCTAAAAATATGGCTGCACAAAAAAAAGGCTTCGGCTTTATCATCACTGCCCTCGTTATTCTGCTCCTGGGCGGGGGCATCACCATCTTTCTTGGGATAAGCGCGTTCAACTCTGGAAAAGAGTTCGCCGCAAACCTCGAAAAGGGTGAATCCTTCGTCACTCCAGAGACATACAGCTATACTCCCAAAAATAATAGGGAGGTGACAATCTGGATTCTAGACGACGAAGATATCGACCTCAACGAAATCGAGATCGAATTCACCGATCTTTCGACGGGAATCACAAATAAGGCTCCCAAGCCTAATGGCACAAACCATGTAACCAACCAACATCATCTCGCCGACTTTCACGTGGAAAAAGACCGAACCTATGAAGTCACTGCGAAGGGCACTGCTAATGGGACCACCATTTTGATCTCACATGTCTCGTCTGACGCGATCCTACCCCTTATTGGCAAAATCTTCGGAGCATTCGGAGTTGCTGGAGTCACCTTTATCCTCACTCTCATCTTTGGTATCATCGGCCTAGTCAAGTACCTCGATTCCAAAAAAAACAAACCTCATCAGTCTCCTCCTCTCTCCTAGGGAATAGAGTCACTCCTAGCAAACCGAGGGACCACAATTCCCAAGCCTCTGGATCTCCGCGTTATTATGGCCTTCGCCCACCACTTTCTAAACACCATCAAACGTTAAGACAGCTATTTGGGTAGCAAGAGGAACGGTCTAGGTCAACGCCTACACACGGTCTACAAATCAATCATCTCAAAAAGTCATCAGGCAAAACTTGAACTTTCTCCGGATCTAGCTCATTCATTGCGCTTCCCATTGTTTAAAATGAAATTTCTCTCAATCGAAGAATCCAATTCCCACGAACTTGAGTCTCTTCTCAATCTCGCTGCTGAAATGAAGTCGACTCGTGGTACAACTTCCAATCAGCCGCTTGCGGGACAAACATGGGCCATTATTTTCACCAAGGCCTCGACCCGAACACGCGTCTCTTTCGAGGTCGGGATTCGTGAACTCGGTGGCAATGTCATGTTCCTTTCCGGCAACGACATCCAACTCGGACGCGGCGAACCCATCAAGGACACCGCCCGTGTCCTTGGCCGTATGGTCCACGGAGCTGTGATCCGGACCTTTGATCAAGAGGACGTCGAAGATTTCTCCTCCTACTCAGGAATTCCCACGATTAATGCCCTCACAGATAAGGAGCATCCTTGCCAAATTCTCGCCGACCTTCTAACGATCCAAGAAAAACTTGGCACTTGGGAAGGCAAGAAAGTGGTCTTTATTGGAGATGGTAATAACAATATGTCGCGTTCTTGGATGTGGTCCGCCAAATATCTTGGTTTCGAATTCGTCGTCGCTGCACCAAAGTCCTGCCTTCCTCCGCAAGATTTCATCGATCATCTCGATGCTCCCAATGTCGCTCTAACCACTGACCCAGCGGCGGCAGCCAAAAATGCGGACGTCATCAACACAGACGTTTGGCTTTCAATGGGGCAAGAGGGCCAAGATGAAAAAGAAGCACTTTTTGGCGACTACCAAGTTAACGACGATCTTCTTTCCCTCTGTTCTCCTAACCACATCGTGCTTCATTGCCTACCGGCCTACCGAGGCAAGGAAATCAGCGAAGAGACTTTGGAAGCGCATGCTCACACCATTTTTCAACAGGCAGAAAACCGCCTCCACGTCCAGAAAGCGGTCCTCGCAACTCTTGTCGAATGATCACACGGGAAGTCGGTAAGGCCTGGCAATTTTTTCGGGAGCGAGGCTTCAAGAAAACCCTTCTTACACGCGAAGCGCCTTTCCTGATTCAATTTGGGAAATATGGCGTCTGTGGTGTCATCTCGGTTATAGTTCTCGCTCTTGTCATCTACCTCGGTGAAACCCTTTTCCCTCAATCCTTTTCAAACAAGCTTTCAAATAAAGCCCTCGCATGGAATACCGCAATTTTACATTTCATTGCGTTTATTCCCTCAAACCTAGTGGCTTATGGGCTCAATCGATGGCTCGTCTTCACTCCCGGACGACACTCTGGAAAGAAGGAATTGACCCTATTCACAATTATCTCGCTTCTAAGTTTTTCGATCGGGGAAGTTTTTCCATTCTGGCTGATTAACAACTTGGACCTCCCTCGACCTGTCGTTCACTTTTCCTTTATTCTGTCTTCGGCAATGGTCAATTTCGCCTGCCGCAAATTCTTGGTCTTCGAAAAATAGTCAGAGTGGCTCGCAACTCTCTAGTTTCCTCTCCCCAGAAGGCACTGGAAGATTATTCTACTCTTCTTCCTTTTCGCGAAGAAAACTTGGTTTCTCGTCGAGATACTTTTCCATCACCATTTCAGTGAAGGGATCGAATGGTTCATAACCATCTTCAAAATTACGATTTAAGATCACCGACTTGACCTGACCTTCAGCCCAAACATAGCTAAGAAGCGGATTGGTCCAGCCCCAATGGTCGATGTCTCCATGATCAGCCGGATCAACAAACCCTTTTTCCTCCTTCAGAATTCCCTGAAATTCTCCCTTAAAAGTTACCCAGCTCTGGAGATGGCGGACATACAACAAGGATAGCCCAACAACAATCAAGGAAACCGAAATGGCCAAATCCTTAGTCAACTTCAGCCGGGAAAGGCTGAATAAAAAAGTGATTAACATTAACAAAGGCAAAGCCGTTAAAGTGAGCGTCCTCGTTGAGAAGGAAATTCCACCCATGATCCCGGGCGAAAGCAGGGAAATACCACCAATGACTAATGGGACAATCCAAGCCGCCAATCTAAGACGAGATGATGAAAACATAATGCCGACCATATTTAAGGTGACATAGGAAAGCCCTATCCAAGGATAGGGATGGGCTAGAGAAGCTACAATCGCCCCTAGAAAATGTCCACGGTTCTCAAGATCCCGTGGAAAAAGAATCCACGTTACGGCGATCACCACCGAAGCCAAAGCCAAGCCCGCTAACACCCCGCTCCCCCATCTCTCGCGGGGATTCTTTTCAAGCCAAGACCGAAAAGCAAAAATGAAAGTGAAGATCACACCTGAAACCAAAGCAGTTTCATAGAGCTTTAAATGGGCCACCAGAAGCAAAGCGGTCAAAAGCTGCTCCAAAAACGTGAGCCGGCGGCGCATGATTCCAAAATAAAAGATAGGCCAGACCAGCAAGAGAAGGGTGAGATGCTCACCATAAATGAGACACCATGACGACAGGTTGAGGCTAACCATGGAGATCAAAAAAAAGAAAATAAGCGCTGGTCGCTCGCGAGTGGCATACAGCGAAATGGCAAAAGAAAGAATCCAAGGGCACCAAACCCCCAAACCAAAAAATATCTCCAAAGCGTTTAAATCGGTAACTCCAGAACGAACAGCCAGCACAAGGGGCCACTGAGTGAGATATTCAGCATGGGCACGAGACGGAGAAACGTGAGTAAAAGTGGCGTTATCGAGAATGATCGCGAAGTAAAATGAACCATCGCTTGCGAAGTAAGTATCTGCGGAAAACCCAATCCAAAGCGCAGCTGAGATCACCGTAAACAGCGCAATCGATAGCCCCCGAATTCTCAAGGGAGATAATAAAACCGGTCCAGAAATCACATTCATTATGAAGATTTCTCAAGCCCCACTTTTTCTGCTACCAAAAACTCAGGTCGTCCCTTCACCTCGGTATAAATCCGATTTAAGTACTCCCCAATCACCCCCAAAAAAAGCAACTGCACTCCTCCTAAAAATAAAATGATTACGATCGTCGCGGCAAAGCCGGGCACAATGGGCAAACCCATTTCTCGGAAAGGGTCAGGATACAGCTTTTGAACCACGAAGAACATGGCTCCCAAGGCTGAAAAAATTGAAACCATAAGACCTACGAAAGACGCCAAACGTAACGGAACGCCGCTGAAAGAAAAAAGGCCGTCACTCGCTAAACCAAACAACTTTTTAAAAGTGTACTTTGGCTCTCCCGCAAAACGCGCACCACGCTCGTATTCCAGCCCCACTTGCCGAAACCCCGACCAAGCCCGCAAACCACGAAGAAAGCGGTTTTTCTCAGGAAAGGCCACTAGAGTATCGACCACCTTGCGGTCCAACAGACTAAAATCACCCGAGTCGAGAGGGAAATCCTCAATATCAGTCATCGACTTCATCAAACGATAAAAACAAAAGTAAGCAACCCGCTTAAAGATTCCTTCCTTTCGTTTTTTGCGCACCGCATAAACCACTTCAAAACCCTCACGCCACTTTTCGATCAAATCCGAAATCAACTCAGGAGGATCTTGGAGATCCGCATCAATGATCGCCACGACCTCACCAGTAACAGATTCCAAGCCGGCTGAAACAGCAGCTTGATGACCAAAATTCCTACTTAAAATCACTAGTTTCCACCGCGAGTTCTTTTCGTTCTGCTCACGGATTAGCTTAACCGTGCGATCATTCGAACCATCGTCTATACAAACGATTTCGTAGTTTCCAGGCCAGCTCCCCGAGACTTTTTCGATACGCTCAAAGAGAGCCGGTAACGAATCTTCTTCGTTATAACACGGGACGATCACACTCAATGAATTGGGACACTCTTTCATAAACTATGACGTGATCTTTAACACCCGCGAACCTAGCAAGCAATCTCTCACGGCTCTTCGGTAACGAGATTAAATTTGGAGAACAACCTCTCTGGAGCATCAGGGAACTTTTGGCCTAACAAATCCAACCATTCCGACGGCTTTTCCTGGGTCAGAACACTGCCATCCGGCCCAATGATGTCATCGAGATGAATCTCTTCTGGTGGACCGTAAGAAAAAGGATTTTCCCATACAAAAGTCGCCACCCACCCATCACGATACCAAGCCATACAAACTCCACTCACCCCAGTATTACAGGCGAAGGATATCTGTGTTCTTTCCTCGTCAGAAGCCTTTAGAAGTGAGCGACCTAGCAGGCCCGGAACCTCAGGAAGCTCGAGCAAATCGCGTAAGCTCGGTAAAAGATCCAAATGAGACGCAGAAGCTTGAGGAGGAGCTTTCACTCCCTTTGGCCATTTGATCAGCATGGGCACCTGAGTCTGGGCTGGCAGGAGTGATGAACTATGAAACCAACTCCCATTTTCATAGAACTCCTCTCCGTGATCACCAGTCACTATAATCACGCTATTATCATATCGGCCCTGGTTTTTTAGCTCCGCAACGAATTCCTTCACTTGAAAATCAACCCAAGCCACTGAGTTGTGATAGCGCCTCTTTATTGAGGCAATATCCTCGTCGCTTGGAAAACCTGGAACACCCGCTTCATCGTGAAAATCAGAATAAGGCGGCTGAAAATCTTCATGCCATCGATATCCATAGTGGGTAGAATCGAGAGCAATAAAGTGAAAGTTTCCACCGGAAGGAGCCGCCTTCAAGGAATCCATCGTTGAAGTAAACGCAGCCTTTTCTCGTTGTGGGATCTGATCATAGTAATCTTGCCAATGAATATCTCCCGCAGGCGACTGCTCGTAAACTTCAAATAACCCCTGATCTGTCCCGAAACTTGTGGCCCCCATATTTCGATATGAGAGGTCACAAACCGTTTGAATTCCCATCCGGTATTTCGCTTGTTGAAGTTGGAGGAACCAGAAGGGCGTCTCAAGCTTGCTTTCTCTCACCGACTTGGACTTATCTCCCGCCCAAAAGACCGGAAGGGCCCCATGAAAAAGACCATACCACGACAAGGCGGTTGAATTTGAAGAAGCCCAAGTTCTCCCAATCTTTTGGCATTCGTTATCGCGGAAATCTGAGAGAAATGGAGCATGTTCCGGCGCTATCGCATCCTGCCGGGTGCTCTCCATCATGATGATGAAAATGTCGGGAGAGTTTACCTTCCCATCGCCCCCCACTGGAAGCTCTCCTGCCTCGAATATCGCTTTGGGGTGAAATTTAACATCAAAGCGCGCCACGCCCAACGGTGGCTCAAAGCCCGCAATCACATGGACATCATAAACGTTATGCCCCCACCTCTGGGCATTCCGCGATTTCCAATTCGTCCCAACTGCCTTCTCGGCCCAGACGCCCCCCCAGAGTCCGCAAAGAAAAACCAAAAGAATCCAGCGCGGCATTTTGAGACATGAAACCCAATCGCGGGCAGCCAGCCAGTGGAAGAGAAGATAAAAAATCCAAACCACTAAAAGGAAGCCAAACACCACTGCCCACGGAGGAACCGGAACCCCACTTGACGCAAGGTTCGATCCAAGATCAAAGCTTCCCATTTCGTCCAACTGGTTGAGCAAATTAATGATTGGGTTTTTCCAATAGAGAATTGCCACGAAATCAGCCAACATCACAAATGGTAAAAAAGCCGCTACAGCCCATGGCCAGCGACGCATTTTTTTCGGAGCCAGAGCTCCTGAAAAACCGCAAGCTAACCAATAGATTCCAACAATGACCGCACCAGTAAGGACACGTCCAAACATCGTGCTCATCTTCTCAATGGGCGTAAAGCGGAAGCCTTCCAAAAAGAGGTAGTTATGAAACCCAAAAACCCCGACTGACAAAATAAACCACATCCAATGAAACTGGTGATGCTCGGCACACCAAAGTCGAAAACTACCAATCATAGTATGCCCCGAAAGCTTGATCCAAATCAGGCCACCAAGGGCAGAACCACCCAGCCCCCACCAAATCGCAAGGATAACATTATCACCAAACCTGCCAGCCTCGAGAACCCATGGAGCACGTGGGCCATTGAAGCCAACTGCCATAAAAAATGGCAGCAATGCCAGCGCTACACCCCCTAACCAAAAGGGTCCATGCCAACGCTCACTCAGTTTCCGATTCATCATGCATCCGCCGGGGCGGACCTATCTGATAACATGCCCACCAGGTCATAGCAACATTCCCGCCATCTCAGAAAACCGCGATTTTTATAACTACGCAGTCCGTTTCCTATGCACCTTACTTTTTGAAGGAGATGATCGCGGTAGCCGCCATTGCAGGATCTAGCCGCTGCTTGAAAGACTGTTGAATCGCCCTCTTGGTCCTTAGCACTTTTCCATTATACACCTCTTTGCCATCCACAAAAACCTTTACGGGCTCTTCAAGATCCAACAGTTGATCATTCAAATACAGAGTCAGAGGAGTTTCACCAGCACCCTTGATCGTAATTTCTTGGCCTTTTACCGAAGCAATAACGACATCTTTCGGCTTCCCACCTAGCCAATAAAACCGCTCCGAACGTTTCCCTGACTTTCCCCAAATTACCTTTTGAGGCCAAGCCTTTCGTGTCTTGGTTGCCATCCACGGAACTGCCTCAGCATCCTTTTTTTTCATCCAGTGCCCCATCTCCGGGTAAATGGTGACTTTGTGCTCGTAGCATCCTCGTTCTTTTTGAAGTTTTGCCAGTTTTTCACCCCATTGTGCTGCGACTTCATTTCGCTTATACGCCGCATCCTTACCCCCCATATAAATTCGGAAAGGTAGGTTACAGAGTCCATCCGCTGTCGCGTCATTGGGATGACCCGCCATCATAGTTGCTGCACCAAAACGGTCTGCCAAACGTGGGGCCAGCTGATATACCCCATCGCCTCCAGCCGAATAACCCATTAAGTAGACCCGATTGGGATCAACCCCCTTCAGAGCCACCATGTCTTCGATGAGCTTCGAAAACAGTTCATCAATGTGCCACTCGTGCCAAAGATTCCACGTGTCACTCGGTGCGCGCGGCGCAACATACCAACCTTCCTTCGGAACGTAGAGTTGAATTTGATTATTCCACTGTTGGTCATTCACTCGAGCCGGCGCCCCTCCTCCTCCGTGCATCGAAATGTAAAGTGCACGCTTTCCTGGCTCCACCTCACCATAAAGTTTACCCACGCATCTCATCGTCTTCTTCGCCGCCTTGATTTCAAAATATTGGAATCCGCCCTTCACCTCTCTCATCTTAAGCTCACGTTTCGCCGCCATTCCCTCAAACGTTTCAGCCACAATCTTGGATGCGGCTTCCTTGGTCAACTCAGCTCGAACCACCCCCAAAAAAGCCCCGACACAACAAATGAAAATCTTCATAGGAAAAGACTGCCCTCGTAATCAAAACGATGCCAATTTTTTCTGTCATCGCCACAACATTTCCAAAAGTCTTGCGGAGTGAACTATTTCCACAAAGCTCGCAAGAAGACCGTGATTAAAATCCTCAGCTTCATGATGTGGGAATTCAAAATTGGATAGATTCAGAGAGCGGTGTCTCAGATCACAGATGTTCCACTGCTTAAAGCCCCCTTCAAAAAACACCCTTCCGTATCACACCTGAAATGCCAATATCCGGACTCCAAAAACAACGATGATGACACTCAATCAGAAAATCGGAATCATCGGAAGTGGCTTTATCATCAATGATTGCCACCTCCCAGCCTACCGAAAACTCGGACTGAATATTAAGGCGATCGCATCACGAACAAATGCCAATGCCTGCAAAACTGCCAAACTTTATAATATTCCCAAGGTCCACGAAAACATAGAGGCCCTCCTCGATGATTCCTCCATCGAAATTCTAGACATTGCAGTCCCTCCTCAACATCAACCCGATCTTATTCTTGCCGCCTGCCAGCGAGGAACGGTGAAAGGAATTCTTGCTCAGAAGCCCCTCGCTCTGGACTACGCGACCGCCCGCAACTTAGTCGACACATGTAAAGCAAAAGGAATCATGCTAGCAGTGAACCAAAATATGCGCTTCGACCCTTCAGTGGCCGAGGCCTCTTCACTCCTCAGCGAGGGGCGGTTTGGAGATGCGATCTTCACCACCATCACGATGCGCGGAATCCCCCACTGGCAACCTTGGCAAGCTGAACTCGAATCCGCTACCCTCAAGGTTATGTCGATCCATCACCTCGACTGCCTTCGCTACTGGCATGGCAGCCCTGAAGCGATCTATTGCAGCACCCGCTCTGACCCACGCACCACCTTCCCACACCACGATGGCATCTGCACCAGTATCCTCGAGTATTCCGATGGCTTCCGCGCAACCATCATCGATGATGTTTGGACCGGGCCTGCTCATGAAGGCTGCCCGTCCGACATTCATATCGAATTTCGCATTGAAGGCACCCGAGGCCTCGCTATCGGAAGTATTGGTTGGTGTCAGGATCCTTATACCAGCCCTTCGACTTTGCGTCATGCAGCCATCGGGGAGTCAAAATTCACTGAAGCAAAGCTGAAAGGCAGCTGGTTCCCCGATGCCTTCGGCGGCACCATGCTTGCGCTGCTCCGTGCTCTCCAACTCGAGACCCAACCAACCATAGGCGGGTCTGATAATTTAAAAACCATTGCTCTAGTCGAAGCCGCCGTCCTCAGCTCAACTGAAAAACGACGGGTTCTTCTCGACGAAATTCTCCAAACTTAAGATCTTCACCTCATGAAACTTGGAATCATCAACAGCGCGTTTAGCCAAGCCGGTGTCGACACCGTCACTGGCCTCGAGCATATTGCACGAATCGGATTCGACTCCGTCGATATATTTACGGAGCCCTCTATGATTTCAACTGACGAAATATCTGCGATTACTAAAACCTGCGAAGCCAACAAACTCCCCATCTTCTCTCTTCCTGTGGTTGCAATAGGCCTAATCGATTTCAATGACCCCGTCCGCGAATACCACATCGCCCGCTGCAAGGAATTCATTGATCTCGCCGCCCACTGGGGTGCCAAAAATATCCTACTAGTTCTTGGCGAATACATTTGGCAGCGTGAAGTCATCCCTCCCGAAGAACAATGGCGATGGGGGCTCGAGTGCTGCCGGGTCCTGGGAGACTACGCCGACCGCAAAGGCGTCGACATTGCCCTCGAACTTGAACCCTTTCGCCTCAGCCTGCTCAGCAGCATTGATGAGATGTCCCGCTTCGTTCGCGAATGTGACCACCCGCGCGTCCGGGCCAACATCGACATCTCCCATCTCGTCCTCGCCGACAATGGCCCCGAAGAAGTTTCAAAACTGGCTGGCCAGGCCATTCACGTCCACATTAGTGATTGCGATGG
>JAKMGP010000129.1 GCA_022424905.1 Akkermansiaceae bacterium
AGTGGTAAATTTTCGATTGGTGGGATGGTTTCAAAGTTGCAAGCGGTCAATTATGCTACTCAAGCGGGAATCGGAGTCGTGGTGGCCAATGGTCGGCGCCCGGAACAGCTTTCGGAGCTGGTCAAGGGTAGGGGGCGTTCTACTCGGTTTAAAATCTCTAGTTCAGCAGCTTCCTAGGACCACCTTTGATTAAGCGCTAAAAATACGGTTTCTTAAAAAACTTAATGGTTTTGGAGCGTATTGTCTTTGCCTCGGAGTGAGATAAGGCGATGGCCATTGTATCCTTAGATGTTCTACAATTGCCTACTTTTCAAAAAAACGACTTGTCAAATTACCATTTTCATGAGGTAAATAAGAAACTAACAGTTTCTAAAAGATTCCATGTATAAAATTACGACATTGTCATTTCTCTCGGGCATAATTGCCGCATCTGGCTCCCTTATCGCGTATTACCCACTTGATGGGGACTTCGTGGATGCATCTGGTAACGGAAACGATGGTGTAATGCTGGGTGGAGTCAGCTACGGTGGTGGTGCCGGTGCCATTGGCGGGGGACAATCTGCTGTCTTTGACGGTGCTGCGGGCACCTATGGAAGTATTGAAGGAGGCTTGCAGCTGGTTAGAAACGAAACCTTCTCGGTCGCAATGTGGGTCAATGCTGATGGCACAGCCAACAGTGATAAGCGTATTTTTTCTGAGGGAACATCTACAAACAACAACCCTCTTTTTAATGTGGGAACAGCCAACAATGCTAATGATGGTACCGTTGATATCTATATTCGAAATGGGGCTTCCTTAAATCACCCACGTTCTACTGGCGAGGCTTTTGATGGGACTTGGCACCACGTTGCATTTAGTGGTGGATCTGACGGTCTGCTTGACCTTTACATAGACGGCGCCTTTGACACAACTTTTGACTATTCCGCAATCCCAGCATTCGGAGAGCTTAATACGACCACAATTGGTGGTATTCTCAGAGGATCAGATTGTTGTAACTTTAATGGATCTATTGATGATGTGAGCTTCTGGGATTCAGATCTTACTACGGGAGAAATTTCAGCTCTTGCAGGTGGCGCGAGTGCGACTTCGCTTTCCGGGATTCCTGAGCCTACTTCGGCAGTCTTGTGCCTGACTGGACTCATTTTTGCTCTGCGTCGCCGGCGCTAGGCTCGTTGAGGTTTCGAGAATTCGTCAAGAAACTCAACTAATCTTCTACGAGCCGGTAACCTAAGGGACCGGCTCGTTTTTTGTCTGCTAATAAAATTATTATGAATTACCAAACACTCGCCTGTTGGAGACCTATTCTCGCCGGAACTCTTGCTCTCCTGCCATTTTGCGCACAATCTGAACTCGTTGGCTACTACAAACTCGATGGAAATTTCGACGATTCTTCCGGAAATGGAAATACCGGAGAATTGTTTGGTGGAGCTTCCTATGTTCCTGAATCTCCGACGGCTCTAGGAGGTGGACAATCTGTTCTTTTTGATGGTCAGCCTGGCACCTATGGAGCGATCAATCCTTCTCCGAAAGAGGGGCTCTCTATCACGGCTCAACCTTTCCACAGCGTCTCAATGTGGGTAAAAGCAGATGGGCTCCAAAACCGAGATAAAAGAATATTTTCTGAAGCCCAGTCCGCGAATAATAATCCTCTATTTAACGTTGGGACAGCAAACAATGCCGACAATGGCACTGTTGACATCTACATTCGTGCCGGGGCTTCATTAAACCATCCCCGCTCGATCGGAATCGCCTTTGATGACACCTGGCACCATGTTGCGTGGACTGCCCAAGGGAAGGTCATGGACCTCTATATAGACGGAGTCTTCGATAGCCAATTTGACTATAATGCCGTTAATGACTTCATCCCGACTACAACGACAATTGGGGGGATTCTCCGAGGAAGCGACTGTTGTAACTATTTTGGTAACATCGACGAGGTCGCTATTTGGGATTCTATTCTTAGCGCTGACGATATTGCTTCACTGGCAGAGGGTACATCTGCGGATGAACTTACTGGAGTAAAACCAAATCTAGACCTCGATGATGATGGCCTCCCCAACAAGTGGGAGGTAGAAAACGGGCTAGATCCAAACGACAATGGCGCCGTTGATCCAAAAAATGGAGCCAATGGTGATCCGGATAACGATCAGCTTACAAACGCTGATGAATTTGCAAAC
Source organism: Akkermansiaceae bacterium (assembly GCA_022424905.1). Classification (GTDB taxonomy): domain Bacteria; phylum Verrucomicrobiota; class Verrucomicrobiia; order Verrucomicrobiales; family Akkermansiaceae; genus SW10. The sequence continues at coordinate 2,178 of JAKMGP010000129.1, forward strand.
GGAAGTAATCCCAACGATGCGGATACCGATTCGGACGAAGTCAAAGATGCTCAAGAAATTGCACTTGGGACCGATATTCTTGATCCCGATTCTGACGGTGATGGTCTACTCGATGGGGACGAGGTAACTCGAGGAACCAACCCCCTTGCAGCTGATACCGATGGTGATGGCATCACCGACAACGGTGAAGTCTTGGCTGGAACAGACCCTAAAGACCCTAATAGTTTTCCTTCTGAAGACGATACCCTAGCGGCTTACTGGCCCCTTGATTCCACCAATGGCACTACTACTCCTGATCTAGGGCCATATGGTTATGATCTCGAATTAC
>JAKMGP010000155.1 GCA_022424905.1 Akkermansiaceae bacterium
ATGATCGAGGCTGGAAATATCGAGCAACATTTCATACCCGAGTTCCTTGCAGCGCTCGAGAATTGGGTAAAGCGCAGAGAGACCAACATTAATTGTAGTCTCGCCACGAAATTCAATAGGCTTTGTCTGCCCGAGCGCTTGGAGATCAGTTTCGATACTCATGGGATTGTAAATTAAGCGGTTGCTGGCTCCTGCTTTTGACTCTTGAGGGACTCCTCACCCTCAATCTTACGCTGAAGCTTCATCAACCCCTCGATTAGGGCCTCGGGACGCGGCGGACATCCCGAAATATAAACATCAACCGGAATGAGCCGATCAATCCCTTGGAGAACCGCGTAGCTGCGATACATCCCTCCGGAAGAGGCACACGCCCCCATCGCGATGCACCACTTGGGTTCAGGCATCTGATCCCAGATTCTCTTAACCGCGAGAGCCATCTTGTAAGTCACAGTTCCAGCGACGATCATGACGTCGGCTTGGCGAGGCGAAAAACGCATCACCTCGGCTCCAAAACGGGAGATGTCGAATCGGGAAGATGCGGTCGCCATGAGCTCAATCGCGCAGCACGCGAGCCCCATCGGCATAGGCCAAAGCGAGTTTTTCCGCATCCAGTTGATAGCGGCGTCAACTCGCGTGAAAATGATGTTGCCTTCGATCTTGGAATCGTAGGCGGCTTGAGAGACCGTAAGATTTTCTTCCGTCATTGCTTCGGGGAGAGGATAACCTTGAAGGCCCAAGCCTCAACCACTTTGTGATTTTTTTCACAAAGTCGCAAAATCAGCCAAAATCACGCGATCATCAGGAGTGCTCAACAAGGATGGCATCAACAGCTGCTCCCTCACGATGAATCTCTGAAACCACAATAATCGGAGTCGCCTCCTCCAGCTCCCTTTCCTGCTGCAAGAAGTGGATGGCATTCGCAATCGTCTTGCGTGGCTGCTCATCAAATGTCACTTTGAACGATCTCACTCCCCGCGAAAGAGTAAACTTAGAGCAAAGTGAAGACTGTGGGGTGAAGGCAAAAATTGGGCTTCGGGGCCGCAGCAGCGCCGCTTGGTGTGCGGTGAATCCTGATCGGGTGAAAACCGCGATAAGAGCATGCGGGATGGAATCTGCCAAGCCGCAGGCAGCCTGAATCACTTTTTGCTTTTCGGTTCTAAGTGTCGCTTCTTTTCCATAACCCAATCCGCCCGAGCGCTCGATTCGCCTCGCAACTCGATCCATAAGCTGGACGCAGCGGATCGGATGTTTCCCCACCGTAGTCTCTCCGGAGAGCATAATGGCATCAGCTTCCTCATAAACGGCATTCGAGACATCGGTTACCTCGGCACGGGTTGGCGTCGGGTTTTCCGTCATTGATTCTAACATGTGAGTCGCAACGATTACCCGGCGACCCAATTGATGACAGCGCTTCACGATCCGCCGCTGGATGATAGGAAGTTCCTCAACATGAACCTCGATTCCCAAGTCACCTCGAGCGACCATTATGATATCAGATTCCTGAATGATATCGTCTAGATGACGAATCGCCTCCTGATCTTCTAGCTTTGAAACAATTTCAGCCTCGCTTCCTTCGGCTTGGAGAGCCGCTCTAAGTTTACGGACATGTCCGGCATCACGCACGAAAGAGCCCGCCACAAAATCAGCCCCACATTCGGCCGCCACCCTAATATCAGCCATATCTTTCTCGGTGAGAGCCGGAAGATTCAGACGAACGCCGGGTAAGTTGATGTGGCGACGTGAGCCCATCAGTCCTGAAGTGACGACGCTACAGACCAAACGATCTTCCTCGATCCGTTCGACTTTCATCAAAAGCTCTCCGTTATCGACCGTGAGATCGTCCCCCTCTCCAACATCCGACATCAAGCCCGGGTAGTTCACGGTCGTTGATTTCTCGAGCTTGGCGTCAGCCCCTGGGTTACGAAACTCAACGAGATCCCCCTTCTTTAATTCGATTTTCTCTTCGACGTCACCGGTTCGAATCGACGGTCCTTGCAGGTCAAAAAGTATTCCTACGGGTCGCCCAATTTCGTCAGAAGCTTCTCTGATTCTAGGCACAAGCTCACGACACCAAGCATGCTGTGCATGACTCATATTCAAGCGAAAGACATCCGCCCCGGCAGCAATCATCTGCCGCAGCTTTTCGGGAGACTCGGTCGCGGGCCCGAGAGTGCAAATGATCCGCGTTTTTCTCATGGTGACCACCCCTAAAGCATACGGACACTGGCTTCAGCTACAAGTTCAGTTCTACAACGCTTTTAATTGAGCATTTTTGAGCTCCAAACAATCCCCTCGAATTCCAGCTTATCTCAACCTTTGATTCCTTGGGAAAAGCCTTGTCATTACAACTTCGCATCTTTACTCGGAGCCCATGAAAACGTGGCACTATGCGGATCAAGAAAATCGTCCGAAACAAATCTCAGACGCAGAAATCCATCCACTCGTTAATTCAGGCGAAATCGGGCCACAAACCCGTCTTTGGACGGAGGGGATGAAGGACTGGGCTCCTGCGATTGATTTAATGCCACAATTTTTTCAAAATACAGCTGGCATAACTCCACCTCCACCTCTTCCACCAGGCGGAGGCGCTCCTAACACTGCCAGCCAAAACTGCCACGAAATTGATTATGAAATCATGGGCGGAGACATGCAAATCGTTGAAGTCGAACTTGATCCACGCGAAACGGTAATCGCGGAAGCCGGTGCTATGAACTATCTCGAAGAAGAGATTACCTTTGAAGCTAAAATGGGCGATGGATCCGAGCCCCATCAAGGCATGATGGGCAAGCTTCTTTCCGCTGGAAAAAGAGCCATCACAGGGGAATCAATTTTCATGACCCACTTTTCTCACGCTGGATCTTCAGGCAAGCGCCGAGTTGCTTTCGCAGCCCCTTACCCCGGCAAGATCATTCCAATTAACATGGCCGAATTTGGCGGCGAGCTGTTGTGCCAAAAGGATGCCTTCCTTTGTGCCGCCTTCGGCACGCGAGTTTCCATCGCATTCAATCGTAAAATTGGTGCCGGTTTCTTTGGAGGTGAAGGATTTATTCTCCAAAAACTCCAAGGAGATGGCATGGCGTTTATCCACGCTGGCGGCCACGTCATCAAAAAAGAATTGAAAGGCGAAACGCTCCGCGTCGACACGGGTTGCCTTGTGGGCTTCTCACCATCGATCGATTACAACATCGAACGTGCTGGCAATTTGAAGAGCATGTTTTTCGGCGGAGAAGGACTCTTCCTCGCGACTCTTCGTGGCCATGGAACCGTTTACCTTCAATCTCTACCATTCTCACGGATGGCTGACCGAATCATTGGAGCAGGCGGAGCCTCTGGAAAAGGTGAGGGATCAGTGCTTGGAGGTCTTGGCAATCTCCTTGATGGAGACTCCTAAGTTCGGGCCCCGAAAAGAGCCTCGACACTTGGAAGATCAGCCGCGGATTGGGCCTTCTGTTCCTCAAAGATTTCGCCATTTTTGAAGAGGAAGGCGCCCGGCATTTGTAAGCCGTCACCTTTCAGCATCCCAACCCCGCACCCTCGGAAGAAGGCCATCGCTCCGCGATACCAAACCTTTGGACCAAAAAGTTCCAGAAATCCCCCCTTCCCGAGCCCGAATGCCCGGTAAAGATCACAGCGGGGGTCAGCGATTCTGGCTACCCCGTCGGTGTCGACAAACTCCTTTTCCTCCCCCTCTTGTAGCATGTGAACAAGGATCAGTCGCGACCCCTCCTCCTCCGCACGCTCATGCATTTCGCGCAGGTTCCTGAGAAGTTGCCGTGTAAAGGTACACCCAAAGTGCCTCAAAAAAACGATTGCAAGCTGATCTTTTTGCGAAGCTTCTAGGAGGCTTTCCCCGGAAGTAAGTCTAAAGGACTTCGCGGCTTGCTCCAGAGGCATCGGGGCACCAACCGCCGGACGACCAACCATTAAACAAGCAGCAGCCCATAAGATCATCGCAAAGGGCACTAGCCAAACGAGATCGTTGAGGACAATCATCCAACCCGCTTGCCAAGGCAGCTCTCCTTGCGAAGCAGCCCAGACAAAACCTATCGGTCCAAACACTTTTCCCAAAAAGCCCACCAAGACGATAGGCCAGTGTCTAAGCGGTGCCGTAGCGGCAGCCAAATAACCCACCCCGTAAACTCCCACAATCATCCCAACGCATTGCCAGAGGAAGGGATAGCGCGGTAATTCCATCCCAGAAATTTCAAACCATGCGCCCGGCCAGCCAATCACCCAGATCCCAAAAAGGATGTTGTAAATGCCAGCAAACTTCAGGGAGGCGCCCATCCAGTCTGGGGCCCTGCAGCTTTGAGCCGTGCATTCCACTGTCATTCCGCATCATACTCCGCTTTCCAAAGTCCGCAAGAGACTTAAGAAATCTTAAACACTTCTTTTTCAAGGCTTGCGGCGCAAGCATTCATCGCCTTCACTCAGCCCATGGCACTAGGCGTCACTATCGCAGGCACAGGAAGTTACCTACCAGAGAAAATCCTGACCAACGATGACCTCTCAAAAATCGTTGAAACTTCCGACGAGTGGATTGTCACCCGGACCGGAATCAAGGAGCGCCGAATCGCAGGCGAGGGAGAATCGACCTCTCACCTCGGATCAAGGGCAGCCGAAAAGGCCCTCGAGCAGGCCGGCATGGCAGCGGAAGACCTTGACCTCATTATTGTCGCAACGATCACACCAGACACCCTCACCCCCGCAACCGCCTGCTACGTCCAACAACAGCTGGGAGCCACGAAGGCCGTTGCCTTCGACATTTCGGCCGCTTGCTCTGGCTTCCTTTACGCGATGAAAATCGCAAAACGCATGATCGAGTCTGGTGCTTTTAAGAACGCGCTTATCATTGGAGCCGAAAAACTCTCTGCTTTCGTAAATTGGGAGGATCGCACCACCTGCGTTCTTTTCGGTGATGGAGCGGGTGCCGCCGTCTTGCGGGCTTCTGAAGAGGGCGAGGGTCGCATTCTGGCCACCGACATCGGAACAGATGGGAAACAAACCCATATCCTCAACATCCCGGGCGGCGGTTCCGCCTGTCCCGTTACGATAGACAATGCCGGAGACGGGCTCGCAACCTTTGCGATGCTCGGCAAAGAAGTTTTCAAACATGCCGTGACCCGCATGAAAAACTCCGCAAACCTTGTCATCGAGCGAGCCGGATTAGAGCCTGACGACATCGCTGTCGTGATCCCCCACCAAGCAAATTTAAGAATCATTGACGCCATCGCCTCTCGTCTTGCGGTTCCAAACGATCGCGTCTTCGTCAATTTGCACAAATACGGCAACACCTCAGCTGCCGCAATCGCAATTGCGTTAGACGAAGCTCACCGTGAAGGAAAAATGAAACGCGGCGACAAAATAGTCATGGTCGCGTTTGGAGCCGGCCTGACCTGGGCAGCCGCCGCAATCGAGTGGTAGAGAATTTCTTTTTCACGACTGATCCCAGGGATCGTCACCCCAAAAGATGCACCGGCCACCCGGGCCTCATTTAAAGTGCCCGTTTCAAGGGCGAAATTAAGCCTGATCCATTCCCTATTCTAAAAATTGCCATGCCATTTCAATTCAGTAGTTGACCCCGCCGACTGATAGCATGAAATGCTTCCCAACCAAACATCATCACTTTGAGCCAAGACTACCGGACCACTCCCACAGAAACCACCGGCATGCCCGGCGGAATTCCCTACATCATCGCAAACGAGGCCGCTGAACGCTTCTCCTTCTATGGAATGAAGGCGATCCTCTCCATTTTCATGGTGCAATACCTTTGGCTCATGGGAGACGCCCCGACCGAACAAATGTCGGAGGTGCTAGCGAGTGAGAATTACCACAAATTCAATAAGTGGGTCTACGCCACGCCATTCTTCGGTGCTCTTTTGGCCGATTTCTTTTTCGGTAAATACCGCGTCATCATTTGGCTCAGTATCGTCTATTGCGTCGGACATGCCTGCCTCGCCTTGATGGGAGTATCAGGCTCCGCTGGCTGGTGGCTTTTCGCGGGACTTGCCCTCATCTGCGTCGGATCAGGTGGGATCAAGCCCTGCGTCTCAGCCCACGTCGGTGATCAATTCGGCAAATCCAACCAACACCTTCTCACCAAGGTCTTCAATTGGTTCTACTTCTCCATCAATCTCGGGGCTTTCCTCTCCATGCTCGCCACCCCATGGATTCTTGAGTGGCACGGCCCTCACCTCGCGTTTGGAATCCCCGGTGTCCTCATGGCCATCGCCACCCTCTCTTTCTGGCTCGGCCGAAAAAAATTCATCCACATCCAACCGGATTCCAAAAAATTCAAACGAGAACTCTGCTCGAAGGAAGGTCTCGGAGTCATCCTTCGCCTCCTTCCTCTCTATTTCTTTGTCGCCTTTTTCTGGGCTCTCTTCGACCAAACCGGATCCTCATGGATCTTCCAATCTCAGGATATGGATCGGCATTTTGTGATCGATTGGCTTCCCTCTCAAATTCAATCGATCAACTCCGTTCTGATTCTCACTCTTGTTCCCCTCTTTACTTTTTTCGTCTACCCCACTCTCGGGAGGTTCATTAAACTCACTCCCCTCCGAAAAATCGGCGTGGGCCTCTTCATCACCGTCTTCGCCTTCTCCATTATTGCTCTCATCCAAGTTTCAATCTCAAAAGGCAACACTCCAAATATCGGTTGGCAATTCCTTGCCTATCTCTTTCTAACCGCAGCCGAAGTCATGGTCTCAATCGTTTGCCTAGAGTATTCCTATACTCAGGCTCCACGAAATATGAAGTCACTCATCATGGCCATCTTCCTTCTCTCGGTCTCATTCGGCAACCAAATCACCGAATTTGTTAATTCCGTCATTCAGGTCGATGACCCCGTGATCGCATTTGTGGAAGAACTCAAAGACGGTGAGCACTCCCATCCTGGATTTGATGGAACAGTCGGCAACGAGGACGATATCATCATCACCCGCAAAGAGGGAAAAACCTCCAAACGCCAACTCCCTGACCAGGAAAAAATAGACCATGCCGCAAGTTTAATCACCGTCTGGGCAGAAGCAAACGACCTCACCCTTCCTACCACCGAAGAAGCCAAGACGCTTCTCTCTGGCCTTACCGATAGGTGGGGATCTGAGATCACTTACACGAGACTTGCTTCTCGCACCGCTCGTCTCGCCAGTAACGGACCTGATAAAGAGTCCGGCACCAAATGGGATATTGGCTTCATCATGGAGGCTCCCGACAAAGCCCTTCCCGCCGGAAAAAAATCGACCAAAAAAACCTGGCTCGAAAAACGAAGGGAATTTCTCGGGGTCGCAGAAGAGACTGAGGAAGCCGACTCTCCGATTACCAAAACTGCCTACACTGGTGGTCAACCAAAGCTCGAAGGCCCGGCCTACTATTGGTTCTTCACCAGCCTGATGCTAGGAGCTGCCATCCTCTTTGTTCCTTATGCCATCTTCAGTAAAGAGAAGTCCCACCTTCAGTCGTAAATGATCACCGACTCGCATTGCCACCTCGGCTCTCAGAGATTCTCACCCGAAGAAATTCCCGACATCATCTCGCGCGCCACGGAGAATGGCGTTCACCGCATGATCACGCTCGCCACGAACGAGTCCGATCTCGCCATCAATCTTCAGATCGCGCACGACAACCCCGGTGTCTCCGCCTGCATTGGTATTCACCCTTGCGATGTCCACGAAACACGCGACGAATTCGAATCCTTCCTCGCCCCCCACCTCGCTAATCCAAAAGTCGCCGCGATTGGCGAGACCGGTCTCGACTACTTCCATCCCGCTCCAGACGGCTGGACCAACGAAGACTACCACGCCCGCCAACGCGACTTCCTCCGCCGTCATTTCGAGATCGCAAAGACTGCCGGTCTCAACATCGTCATACACACTCGCGATAAATCAGGCAGCGCCAGCTTCGACGATTCCCTCAAAATCTACGCCGACTACTCCGACCACGTCCGCGCCGTCTTCCACTGTTTCCCGGGGCCACCTAAACTAGCGGAACGAGTCTTTGAGTTGGGCGGTCTTATTTCATTCACAGGAATCGCAACCTTTAAGAATGCCCACACTGTCGTCGAAACAGTTCAAGCAGCTCCTGACAGATCGTTTATGGTGGAAACCGATTCGCCCTATCTATCTCCGACACCTCATCGCGGAAAGCGATGTGAGCCAAGCTTTACTCGTATCACAGCAGAAGCCATCGCACATCAACGCAACCTCTCAATTGATGAACTGGCAACGATGACCGAAGAGGTCGTTAAAAACTTTTTTCGTTTCCCTGAAGATTCAAACTAAACAAGTTAAAGTCGATCACGCTGAGCCTATTCCTCGGATAAGACCTCTCCCTATGACGGCCCAGCGTAGTCCTTTGAATTCCAACCTTTCTCAATAATGCTCTCTCGATTCCGCCTCATCCTCCTTACCTTATGGCTAGGTATCCCCTCAGTCTCCGCTATCGAGATAAGGATTGCCACTTACAATGTCCTCAGTGGGATCGGGAACACCGGCGCCAATGGCCGAGAAGAACTGGAAGCCGTAATCGCGAGAATCAACCCTGATGTCTTAGCTCTCCAGGAGGTCACCGGAAATGACTTGAACGGCCCCTTGAACCAGCTTGCACAGAGCATGGGTTACTCTTTTGTCTTCGCTCCAGTAACAGCTCTTGATACTGGCAGCCGTGTTGTAATTTTATCCAAGTTCCCGTTTAACAGGAATTCCAGCAAAAGTATCATTTCTCCACCTGGGGCAAATGACATGACCCGAGCTGCAGCCGCGGTCAGCATCGACGTTCCAGGAACCGACAATGATCCCACGATCGTAACCGCCCATCTAAAATGTTGTTTCGACCAAGATGACCCATTCCGACGAGCAGTCGAGATGCTCCGAATTGGAAAATATCTCGAAGAGGAAGGGCTCGACAAAGACGATAATATTTTCGTGTTGGGTGATTTTAATCTTCTCGGAAATGACATCGTTTTCGACAGCTTGCCCCCCGGCCTTCCACAAAGCTATCGTCTTGGTAACGATATAGAATTTGATGTCAAATATTTCGCGAATCCAACGAATTACTTCACTCGTCTAGACCTAGCGAATCCCGGGTTTCGTCAACAAGACGGCGTCACGACTGACACTTACAGGGGCTCGAATACAATCCTAGATTACATTCTCGTATCTAACTCCATCGCTCGTCGCACGCCCGCTACAGAAGTTTACAACAGCGCGTTGGATGCTTCCAATCCCGGTCTTCCAAAGGAAGGCAATCCCCTTCCCAGAGCAACCAGCGACAGAGCCTCAGATCACTACCCAGTATTCGGAGACTTTGAACTCGATGGAGGCCTGCGGCTCGACCTTACCGTAGCTCGGTCGATTCTTGATGAAAACTCGCCTGCTTCTTTAGTAACTGTGACCCTCGCTGAACCTGCTACAAGCACTGTTCAGGTTTCCCTAGAATCGAACGACCCTTCAGAGGGCAGGATCACACAAAAGATTCTCACAATACCGGCAAATAGCACACAAGCGACCACGACCCTTCAGCCAAGAAAAGATAAGATCAACGACGGCGATCAAACCATCGAAATCACAGCTTCAGCAGCCGGGTTCATCGGGAGTGTGGCCTCCGTTAAAATTCGAAACACCGATCCTTCCTTCTATTCTTTTTCAGATTCCACCACCCCCATCAGCGAAGATTTCGAGGGATTTGAAGGAGAGCAATCTCTTGCCGCTTGGTCGGATGGAGGCCTAACTTGGGTTGGTTTTGATAATGGGAGCTCCGGCCTTATCGGCGCAAGATCCTACCAAGACGCTTTGGGAATCCTGACACCTTCAGAGGCTATATTTCAAACAAGCTTTCGCAATAGTTCAGAGCAATTTATCCCGGCCCTAAAAATCGAATTTGAGGCACAGCACTGGAGGCGCTTCACCAATGGATCCGAAGACAGACTTCAAATCTCGCTCCTTAAAGACGGTAAGCAGATTGCCATTCCTGAACTGGATTTCCAACCATCTACCGTGGGTCAGAATGGTCAACTTTCCCCATTCGTCACCCAATTAAAATCGTCTTACTTTAGGAACCTTGATTTGAACAGTGGCGATCAATTTGAACTACAAATCAAAGTCATACCCGGAGCTCCAAGTGACTCAGCTAGCTCTGATATTTTCATCAATGAATTTCACTACGACAACAGCGGAAGCGACGTCGGAGAGTTCATTGAAGTGGTTGTCGGTCCGGCATTCGTCGGCGCACTCTCGTCGGCTGTCGTCCATCTCTACAACGGAAACAATGGACGAAGTTATGGATCGAGTTTTTCCCTAGACGAATTCACACCAGGCCCATCAAACACACCCGGATTACCCGCTTTTTACTTTAAAGAAATCTCTGGAATTCAGAACGGTAGCCCAGATGGAATTGTCCTTGAGATTGATGGCGTGGTTCGTGAGTTTCTTAGCTACGAAGGAACTTTCACGGCAAACGATGGAGTTGCTGCCGGGATGACCTCTCGCACGGTCGGCGTAGCGCAAGGTCCTAATACGCCTGCAGGCCAACAGAGCATCTCCCGGGTTGGAAGTGGTCGGGTTGCCGAAGATTTTGAATGGGCAATTCAGCCTGGCAGCCACACGCCCGGGGAAATCAATATGGGGCAAAGTTTTGGAGCCAGCCCAGAACCCCAAGGGCTCGGCATCGATAACCTCGTCATTACACCACTCAAGGACCAAGACGGGGATCAAATCCCAGATCAAGAGGAGCTTGAAAACGGAACGAATCCTGCCCTCGCAGACAGCGACCAAGATGGTCAAGACGACTATTTCGAAACCTTCCTTACCGGAACGAACCCACTTTCAGGTTCATCACGTTTTCAACCCGACTTGTCCTTCGAACAAGGGATGGTTCAAGTGACTTTTCCCTCTTTGTCTGGACGTTTTTACGAGATCGAGAAAAGTATCGACCTTCAAAATTGGACTAGCGAACCCGGCTTGACAGGAACTGGCAAAGGCGTGACCGTGTCACTTCCACAACATGACAGTCAATTTTTCCGAATTAGTATTTCCCTATTGGAATGAGACTATGTTTAAACAACTTTAGACGCGGCATGCTCTAGTCGCGGCCTAAACTATCGAAACTCCAGATCCGATGCGAATATTTACCCTTCTTCTCATAACGATTGCGGCCTCCGCATTCTCGAAAGAGAAGGTGTTTGGTAACGGATCTCTTCCAGCGTTTTTGAAACATTTTGACACAAATTCAGATGGCCTGATTGACGAAGAAGAGCGTCAAGCGATCCGGGATCTTCGCGCAAAATTACGCGAGAAAAAGAGAACTTCCATAGATCTAGATCAAGATGGCAAAATTTCTGAGAACGAGATAATGATGGCCCGCGCTGCCCTAAGGGAACAAATCGATCATAGAAGGCTCCAAAAGTTCTCATCCATCGCAGGCGAAGATAATCGAATATCACGCGAGGAATATCTGACAATCCCCGGAGTAAGGAGTCTTCCAGATTTTATTTTTGAGGCGGTTTGGAGCCGCCTTGATACGGACGGTAGCGGCCACGTCTCGCCCGAGGAATTTCTATCCCGGCTTTTAAAACACTAGCCTTTGCCAGGAGTCAGAGAGACTGTGGACCAAAGGCCTGAGGAAGAAGTTTGGACAAAGTTGTTGATGAGCTAACCTTCCCTAGCTCATCAACCATGATGATGGGTAACTCGGGCGAAAACTCATTAAGCACTTGTCGACATGCCCCGCATGGGGTGCCCCCTCCTCGCACTACAACGACTAACTTTTTAAACGCTCGCTCTCCCGCAGCAATCGCAGAACCGACGGCAACTCGTTCCGCACAAATCGTGAGACCGTAGGAAGCATTTTCAACATTAACCCCCGTATAAATTTTCCCAGAGTCAGCGAGCAAAGCAGCACTCACCGGGAACGAAGAATATGGACAATAACAAGCAGATCTAGCTGCCATTGCCTCTTCAATAAGAAGTTGATCACTCATGATGCGATTTTTACGGTTGCTTCGAGAGCCACTTCCATCATCGCAGTAAAACTAACCTCTCGTTCTTCACTCGTAGTAGTATCCCCGCTTCGCACGTGGTCGCTAACGGTACAGATTGCCATGCCTCTCGCACCAAATTCCGCGCAGACGCCAAAAAGACCTGCAGCCTCCATCTCAACCCCTAAAACACCCATGCCTTCCATTAAATCGAACATTCCTACATCAGGAGTGTAAAAAAGATCTGCTGAAAAAAGATTCCCTACTTTCACTGGAATCCCTAGTTCACCTGCCGCAACGACGTGAGCTGACAGTAAATCGTAATCAGCAATTGCGGAAAAATCATGCCCCCCGAATCGGCTCCGATTCACCCCGCTATCCGTGCAAGCTCCCATTCCAATCAAGACATCGCGAACCTGGACCTCTTTGGACACGGCCCCACAACTCCCGACTCGAATGAGGTTTTTCACACCGTATTCCGTGATCAACTCCTTGGCATAAATCGAAATGGAAGGGATCCCCATCCCAGTCCCCATTACTGACACCGGCACCCCTTTATAGGACCCGGTGTAAGCCAACATATTACGTACTGAATTGATTTTCCGACAGTCTTTCAAAAAATGATCCGCGATAAATTTTGCACGTAAAGGATCGCCCGGGAGAAGAATGGTTTCTGCGAATCCATCTGGATCTGCTTCAAGGTGAGGAGTTGCCATAGCTAAGAACTACTCAATTACGGTTCCTTCGTCCATCTCGACCCCGAAGAAGTTGCCGATCGTAGCCCCAATATCCGAAAAAGAATCACGGAGGCCCGCGTTACCAAGGCACGAAAACTGCCCGCCAGTCATTAAGATTGGAACCCGTTCACGAGTATGATCAGTCCCACTCCAGGTGGGATCATTCCCATGATCCGCTGTGATCACGATGGCATCATCCGATAACATTTTCTCAAGAAAACGCCCCAACTCACGATCCCATTCCTCGAGCGCTAGCCCATAGCCTCGCGGATCTCTTCGGTGACCGTAAAGCACATCAAAATCGACAAAGTTTGTGATGATCAACCCACCCTCTGCAGCCACTTCCCGCGTTTTTTTCCAAAGCTGACTGTGTCCATTTACTTTCACTTCTTTGGTCATTCCAACATGGGCAAAGATGTCTCCAATTTTGCCAAGTCCAATCACCTCGTGCCCAGCATCTTTGACCAATTCCAATACGGTTGGTTTGGGAGGGCGGACCGCAAAGTCACGGCGGTTTCCCGTCCTCTCAAAAACTCCTGACTCACCAATAAAGGGGCGAGCAATAACGCGTCCTACCAAAGGTTCCAAGGTAAGCCCGCGAACCAACTCGCAAAGTTGATAGAGCCTCTCCAAACCAAAATGATCCTCGTGTGCCGCAATTTGAAAAACTGAATCTGCTGAAGTGTAAAAAATGGGCATCCCAGTTTGCACACTTTTGTTCCCAAATTCCTCAATCACGACAGTCCCCGAAGCATGACGATTGGCAAGCGAACCCTCCAATCCACTCTGTGAGTAAATCTCACTCAGCAAGGACCGTGGAAAACACTCTTGGGTGTTCGGATAATAGACCCATTCCCAATTCACTGGAACCCCAGCCATCTCCCAATGCCCACTCGGAGTATCTTTCCCCGTAGAAATTTCGCTAGCCGCTGCAAATGTTCCTGTGAGACATTCCTCGAACCACCCCATAGGTTGTTGCCGATGGACCAGCTGGTAAGCAGCACCCAGCCCCAAACCCTTTAAATTTGGAAGATCTAAGGACCGTCCTTCATTTTTTACAAACCACTCGGCGATATGCCCCAAGGTATCGCTGCCCGCATCTCCATACTCTTCAGCATCTGGTGCTCCGCCAATCCCCAAGGAATCCAGAACAAACCAGTACAATCGTTTCACGATCGAATCTTAAACGCATCATCATAAATTGTAAACGAAGCTAATGAATCCCAACCCGTTTTCTGTGAGAATCAAAACCCTCCTTGCCGCTTAACTCTGACAACCAAGATCAGGAATAAGTTTAGAGAGACCATTACTACAAGTCCACCTTAAGGCCTACTCCATGAAATCAACTAGTCCTCTGACTTAAGGGCGTTGATCCCCCCCTCAAGGACAAGGACCTGAAACCCAAGCGCCTCGGCATGCTTCTCTCGCAATTGCCTTGCAACATATTTAGAAGATCCGCACCCAGACTGATTGCAGTAAACAACCACAATTGGCTTAAAGTCTTCGTTCATCTTTCCCATAAAATTAAATTCAAGATCGATCCAATCTTCCTGATCGTTCAACAAGATCGATCCATCCACCCCATTCTCTTCCCATTGCTTACGAGGACGGGCATCAACCCATAAAATCTGATCGGGATTCAATTCCCTGATAGTTGAAAGGCAAACGAAATACTCAGGCAGGGAAGCCTGCTCGCAAGCGACGGACCGATCCGGTTCACCGACAATCTGGAAAGTAATAAAGGCCCCAAGTGAGCTAAGAATACTCACACAAAAAATGGTTTCGACTAAACGTTTCATCTCACCTGATCGTCGCAGGTTTACCAGGCACCTTTGGCTGCACCACGGCGTAGAGAACCCTTCGCTTAAAGCGAGGGAATGGAGAATCAGTTCGTAAGCTAATCATTCCCATTCCAGGTTTCTCGGTGCTCGTTGGCTTGAGTCGGATTTCATATTCCCACCCTTCCTTAATTGTCTTTAGTTGGTAAGGGAAGATTTTGTCGTTATTTCCCATATCAGAAAGGATTTTTATCGGCTTATCGTGATTAATGGTAATCCGCACGACCCGCTCATCTGCCACCCCCCCTTTATTCCACTTTAAGGTAGAAGGGGTGAGCTTAATCAACTCCGGAATGACCACCTGAAAGTTTAAAATCATCGGTTCGTCACGGCCGGCCAGAAAGATCTTTATCGATTTCTCAACAGTCCCTAAAAACTGCTTCGTCTCAAACCGCCCCTTGATGACCCCTTTCTCTCCGACCTTCCAATTAAGCTTAGGTGTACGATCAGAACCAAGTGGGACTTGTGGAGTCAAACAGGTGCAAAAAGCATCCGCCTTCACGATCCTCTCGTCTTCCCCAACAATCTTAAAAGGGAAAAGCCCCATCGCTAAATTTTGCCCGGGCTCCACGACGACTTCGACCGTTTTGTTCTCAAAAACCATCTCAGCAGAAAGCGACCCACACACTCCGAATAGCGCAATAACAAATGGAATCAGCAGCTTCATCACTCGTTCAGTTTTTCAATTTTCACGGCTAAAATCAAGCGACCCTTCCGCCACTCTGGGCCTACAAGATATAAACTTTTCCCCATAGTGAGAATGGGGTTCACACTAAAAACCTTTCGCTTACTTTGCCAGTATTCGAGAACCATTTGTAACTTTTTATCACCGGACTTACGGATCGGCTGGAAACTCACCAGAATTTCTTTCGAGGGAAGAAGGGGGGTCGCCCAGTTCTCATATCCTTTGAGGATCTCTGGCATATCACGCCCCATCAATCGATAGTGCTTAAACTCGAGCCCCTGGATCGCCTGGAGCTTCTTAAGTTCGATTTCCGGAACCCTTTTGGCGATTCCCCCGGCAGCAGCAGGATCTTCATTGGTCGCGAAAAAAAGTTGAACGTTCATTGCGCCAATCGACTTCATCCCAGGGTCCTCAGCCCACAAGCTTGGGGAAAGAAAACAGAGAACAAGATAAAGGAGAGAAATCTTCATAACCATTTAGTCAAAACGACGTGCTTCAGACCTAGCGTAGCTCTTTGGCAACTCGGTGCTTGTTGTGACAGTTGCAAAATCAATATCATCGCGAATTGCGGCGAGGCCATGGACAAAAATAGCGGAAACATCCCCATCACTGTCAGCAATCACTTCGGCCTCTAATGATTCTCCAGCGAAGTAAACCGTTGGAAGAAATTGAATTAGACGACCATCTTCCTGCCCCTGGGCAACCGTTACCGTAGCAGGTCGGGAAATCCGGTGACCTGCAAAAAATGAAAGGACCAAGGCAAGAGCACCCACCGGAGCCCAAGCCCATCGGAACGATTTCGCCTGGCGCCCCCTCATCTCGGAGGGAGTTCGTGACTGGATTTCAAGCTCAACTTTACGCATCAGCTGACTATTAAAGAAATCACAGTAGGGTGGATCAACCGATGCTGGAATTTCTTCAGTCACGGATCCTGAAACTGACTTCATCTCCTGAAGCTCTGCTTCAAGATTTTCATTCTCCTGAAACAAGCTTACCACCTGAACCTCTTCCTCAGAAGTCAGCTGGCCATCGATCCATTTCACGAATAGTTCTTCAGTCTTTTCCTTTTTCATTACAGAGTAGGGTTTTTAGTTTTTTTCGGGCGTAGTAAAGACGGCTCATGACGGTTCCGAGCGAGCATCCCATCACTTTAGCAATTTCCTTGTAATCAAGGCCTTGAACTTCCCTCAAAAGGATCGTCTCGCGATGCTCCGTATTTAAAGTTGCAAGCGCGATATTGATTCTCTTTCCAAGCTCCGAGTTCGCAAGCGCATCGTCAGGTCTCGCTATCTTTGTGGGAGTAGTCCGAGCACCTGCCGCAATATCACTTTCGTTAAGAATCCCATCGTCTAACTCTCCAGCCGATTCAATTTTCCGCTTCCTCAGCCAATCGTAAACGACGTTATGGGTAATGCGGTAAAGCCACGTCGAAAATTTAGCCCTAGCCTCAAACTTGGGCAGAGCCTTCCAAACTTTCAGAAAGACCTCTTGGGACAAATCCCAAGCATCGGCCTCATTTTTGATCATATTCTGAACCATTGCATAAACCTTTCCGCGATGGCGTATCACTAAGGTTTCAAATGCTTTAGCATCTCTCTTTTGGCATGCTTCAATAAGCTGGTGATCAGAAATTTCGTCATCACCAGCCCCAGCATCAGGAGAGGTCCCAGCGGGCGCCATCAACTGCTTGGACGTAAGCCATCGGAAAAAATTCATCGGCGGGGTTGAGAATTAGAGGATTAAATCAAAATTGGCCAGTTTTTAACCCTTTTCAAGCTCTGCCAGCACCATAATAAGCTCACGAGGATTTCCAGGAGAGGCACGAAAACTTCTTGCCAAAAACCTCATCTCTGGCAAAACGCGCCGGCCGAAAGGAAGATGTCGGGGCGTAGCGCAGCTTGGTAGCGCGCTTCACTGGGGGTGAAGAGGTCGCAGGTTCGAATCCTGTCGCCCCGACCACTCCCGTTCCTCACCCTCATCAGCTCCATTTCAGGAGCCACTGCGACTCCTAGGTCATCAGCTTAGCCTAAAGCCCCATTCTCGTATCCTTTTGAAGCTCCCCTCGTCTATAGCGACTTGGGAGATCTCATCGAAGGTAGCGCCAGACCATTGATTTCTTCTCCCTAAAAAGAAGACTAGTCAGAAATCCAATCTTTTGTGATTTTCAAAGAAGACTTCTCTGGCATTCACCCACAAAAGAGTCTAGATAATCCTTAATTAAGGCGAAAGGTCTTCTTTCCCAGCGAAGTAGCTAATAAATCCGTATTTTACCTAAACTCTAATTTGACAATTGAGCAATAACCCATTCATTACCGGTTCTTTACTCGCTTTTGCGACTCTCTTCCCGTCGTTCGCTGCCGGACCCGACTTCAAGACGGCAGTTCAGCCTATCCTTGAGGCCAATTGTGTTCGCTGCCACACCGAGTCCAAGATCAAGGGTGGATTGAGAATCGACACTTATGAAAAGCTAATGGAGGGCGGTGACACCGCGGAGGCCGTCGTCCCAGGTAAGCCCGGTAAAAGTGAACTTTTACTCCGAATCCATCTTCGCCCTATCGATGAGGGTGTCATGCCAGATGAAGGAAGGGCCCTGAAACCTGAGGACGTTGCCATTCTTGATGCCTGGGTCGAATCAGGCGCAGAATGGCCGAAAGGCGTCACCCTCACAGAGCGCAAACCCGAGATGCCTAAACGGGTTGCCATGCCCACAAGAACCCCTTCTAGCAATGCCGACGCTGCCACCATGCTCGACGATCTTTTACGACGCGAGAATACCGGCACCGGAGTCATTACAACAGAACTTATCGGTGACGCTGCCTTCCTCCGACGAACGACCATCGACCTAATCGGCCGTATTCCGACCATGAAGGAGGTCCGAGAATATGAGAAATGGGGGCCAAAACGCCGCGCCAAGCTCATCGAGAAACTCACCTCTCATCCCCGTTTTGCTGACCGCTGGACCATTTTCATGGCCGACATGTTGCGAATCCGCTCCAACGTGACCGGCGGGAATCAACTACTCGCTTACATCCATGGGTCACTTGATCAGGGAAAACCTTACGACCAACTCGTCCGTGAACTTATTAGTGCTTCTGGACGCGCAAACTCAAATCCGGCCGTCGGCTACATCCTCGGTGATGATGCCGCTCCGATGGAACTTGCTGCAGCGACTTCTCAAATTTTCCTTGGCGTTCGAATTGGTTGCGCAATGTGCCACGACCATCCATTCGACGACTGGGAGCAAAAACACTTCTATGATCTCGCCGCCTTCTTTGGCAAAACCAAAAAGGTGCAGAGCCGGCGCGGAGGTGGAGGAGTTTACACCACCGAAGGAGATAAAATGATGGTTCTTTGGCCTCCCGAGGACAAGGCCGACTCTGATAAGCGCAAACCAGTGAAGCCCAAGTTTCCCTTTCAGATGGCAGACGGCGGGACGACGCCCAACCATATCAAGCGCTTCGAAGCGATCAACCTCGCCCGAGCAAAGAAAGAAGCCGGAGGTGCCGAATCCGCTTCCTTGGACGCCCTGCTTGACTCAGTCGAGCCAAACGTTGGGAAACCCGGCGACCCAGTTTTAGAAGAAGCTAAAAGGGAGAGCCGTCTCCTTAAAGTTCATGGCGATATTTATCGATCTAGCGAGCTACGAACCCAACTCGCCGAGCTTATCACCGACCCTAGAAATGACTTCTTCGCCCGCGCCTTCGTCAATCGAGTATGGGCTGAACTCATCGGCCACGGGTTCGTCGAACCTCTCGACAATTTTTCTGACTACAATGAGCTTCATCACCCCTCCACTCTTGATTTCCTAGCACAAGAATTTATCGCTAGCGGTTACGACTTCCGAAGTCTCGTTCGTATCATAACCCTGTCAGATGTTTATCGGCGCTCTTCTCTCTCGGCGGAAATCGACATCGAACTTCGCGAAAAAAGTGAGTTAAACTTCACCGCGGCCCCCAGTCGGAGAATGATTAGCGAGGTTCTTTATGACAGCATCGTCGTAGCCGGCCACTTGGAAGACTTTAAGTGGCCAAAGGGAGCCAACAATAAGGAGGTGAAACGTGAAATCCGCGTTCCAACCGGCGAATACACCATTCTAAAACCGGATGAAAGCCAGCCCGTCATGATGGCCGAAAAACAAGTAATGCGCGAAGATGGCTACGATTTGGAATCTTCATTAAAAATAAATTTCGACTCGGTTCTCAACTCCAAAGAGCAGGCTGAAATTGCTGATATGCGCATGAAGTCTGATGAAGCAATCGAGGCCAAAGAACTGGCTGCTAAAATGGCTGCCATGATGCAAAAAGACAAAGAACGTCGAGTGATGAAATACAAAACCGAAACAATCACCGAAACGTTTGATGACAACCCGCGCTTCGACAGCGCCATGAGAATGGCCACACCGGCTCCGCCAGCTCACTTTCTTCGCGTCTTCGGTCAACCTGCTCGCACCGGCCTTGGCGAGTTCCGCGACAATGCCTCCTCACTCCGCCAGCAGCTTCTCATGCTGAACGGTCGCATCACCCATGAAGCTTCCCGCGTCGGCACCCTTGAGCCGATTCATCGCCTCCTTAAAAAAGACCCAGATCGCGCCATCGATTGGGCCTATCGGGAAATCTTAACCCGTTACCCAACCGATCGCGAAAAATCCGATGCCCGCACGATTGTCAACAACAGCGCAGAAGGAATGGCCGATCTCCGCTGGGCCCTCCTCAACAGTAACGAATTCCGATTCCTCCCGTAAAAAATCTTAATCGCATCACAAAACCCCTTCACTCCCTATGTCTTGTTCCGACTACAAATACACCCGACGCCGCATGCTGAAGACCTTCAGCGCGAGCCTCCTTGGAATGCCCATAAACCAGCTTCTCGCTCAAGGCGCTTCTTCAAAAGCGCAAGCTGAACACGTCATCCTTTTCTGGAATAGCGGAGGCATGAGCCATCTCGATACTTGGGATCCAAAACCCGGACGCAAGGTTCAGGGAGAATTTAGCCCCATCAAAACTTCGGTCGACGGCATGGAGATCTCCGAAATCTTTCCCCAACTTGCGAAACAAATGCACCACGGAGCCCTTATTCGCTCCATTGCGGGAACCAACGGCGATCATGGGCGAGCTCAATACGAACTTCAAACCGGCTTCAATCAATCGCCCAACATCATGCACCCAGGACTTGGCTCGCTAGTTGCACATGAGCGAGAACCACTCGGCGACCTCCCCGCCCTAGTGAGCATTAGCGGGCAAGCGGCACGCGCCGGCTATCTCGGCCAGCAATGTGAAGCCTATTTTGTGGGACGCCCCGGACAAAAAGATCCTTACCTAACCTTTCCCGAAGGGATCAGTCACGCCCGTGGTATGCAACGCCTTCAAATCCTGGAGAAGATGAATCGCCGAACCTTGGCTCAAAATGGCGCGGAGGAATTAAAGGCTTCCCAAACAGCCCTGAAAGACGCCGTGGCCCTTATGGAAAGTCCAGCTCTCAAGGCTTTTGACCTCAAAAAAGAAAGCCCGGCTACGGTCGAAAAGTATGGTGAGACAGAATTTGGACGCGGAGCTCTTCTTGCACGCCGTCTTGTGGAGCAAGGGGTTCGCTTCGTTCAAGTCAATCGCGGCGGATTTGATAACCACGGAAACATCTTCGAAGCGATGCGAAATCACGGAGCTGACATGGACCCAGCGATCGCCTCACTCATTTCAGATCTCAAGGCAAACGGTAAACTCGAGAAAACCCTAATTGTCGTTCTTAGTGAATTTGGAAGAACTCCACGTATCAACGATGGTGGTGGACGCGATCACTGGGCCCGCGTCTTTAGCTGCATGATGGCTGGTGGCGGAATCAAGGGAGGAAGCATCATTGGAGCCTCAGATCCTGATGGCATGGAAGTCGCCGAACGTCCCGTAAAGGTCGCGGACCTTCACGCCACCCTCTGCCATGCTCTTGGCATCGATCTCAACAAAGAACTCACCACTCCCCAAGGCCGACCGATCCGACTGGTCCGCAAGGAAGCAAACCCGATCAACGAACTATTCGCTTAATTAACGTGAGAAGCTTCATTAAACGATTCCTCCCTTTCTTCCTCACTCTTCCCCTCTTTGCTCAGTCTCCAAAGGTCGTCGAACGTGGATCCATCATAGA
>JAKMGP010000158.1 GCA_022424905.1 Akkermansiaceae bacterium
TCCCGCGACGGCTCGGGCTACAAAGCTAAAAACGGCTTTGCCTTCCTTGCCTCTGCCGATGAGTGGTTCTCGCCGGTTGCGGCGGAAGTTGGGCCCGACGGGAATCTGTGGGTCGCGGATTGGTACAATTTCATCATCCAGCACAACCCGACACCGAACAAGGGCCGCGCAGGCTATGACGCGAAGAATGGCAAAGGAAACGCACACATCAACCCAAACCGCGATCGTGGTCATGGCCGGATCTACCGCGTGGTGTGGGACAAGGCGCCCGAGGCGAAGATCAAATCGCTGGCCGGCGCGAGCGACGCCCAACTAGTGGCGGCAATGGACAGCGACAATTTGTTCTGGCGCCAGACAGCGCAACGCTTGTTGGTCGACGGCGGCAAGACGAGCGCAGCGGCCTTGCTCAAGTCACGAGTACGTGCTGGCGGTGCCGGGGCGATCCAAGCGCTGTGGAGCTTGCAGGCACTCGGTGCACTCGACACCGAGACTCATCAGCTGGCGTTGTTGAGCAATGAACCAGCGCTACGCCGCAACGCGATCACCGCGTTGGGTAACGACGCGGCCGCGCTGCAGCTGTTCTTTGATACCGCCGTGGTGCAGGACGATGATCTGCTCGTGCGCCTCGCCGCCTTTAATAAGATGGGGGAGTTTGAGAATAAAGAGACGGTCGCGATGGCAGCGAAGAAGTTGATCACCGACCCGGCCAATGCCGCTGACATGTGGCTCTCGCAGAGCCTGCGCAACGCCGGTGCCGCAGCGGCGAAAAAAGGTCCTTCGACGCTTGGCAAGGAGCTAATCGCCAACGGGTCCTTCGAGAAGTTGGCCGGTGAAATACCTGCCGGATGGTCCACCCGTGCCTTCCGAGGAACAGCACAACACCAAGTGTCAAACGTGGCACGAACGGGTAAGCGCTCAATCGAAATCTCCGCCGACAAGGCCGCCGAGTTTGGGGTGCACCTCAATGTCCCGGTGGATCGCAATGCGGAGTATGAACTCAGCGCCTGGATCAAGACCGAAGAGGTGGCGGGGGGCGGACGCGGTGCACAGCTATACATCAGTGGTCATCCCGACAGCCCGGGCAGCAAAGCCGTGAAGGGCACGCAAGATTGGACTCAGATTAAAATGCGTTTCAACACGGGTTCGGCAAAGTCGGTCAATATCCATTGTCTCTTCGGGGGCTGGGGTGTCGTCATCGGCAAGGCGTGGTGGGATGATATCAGTTTGCGTAAGGTCGAGTATGAGGTCATCGCGAGCGACGAGCCAAAGGTCGTCAAAGGTGATGTGAAACGCGGTAAGAAAATCTTCACAACGCATCCGATCGCCAACTGCGCGCGCTGTCATGCCGTGGATGGCGTCGGCGGAGTAATTGGACCCGCATTGGATGCCATCGCGACGCGCAAACAAGAGGACTATATCTTGCAGAGCCTAGTCGATCCAGGGGCGGTTATCGCGGAAGGTTTTCAAGGTAAGGTGTCGCCCATGCCTCCGATGGGCGTGCTCTTGAAACCGCAAGAGTTGGAAGACGTGATAGCCTACCTCATGACCCTTAAGTAAAGAGAATATCTAGGCCCGTGAAACGACTAACAAGAACGCTTCGCCGATCCGACCGTCTGGGACGCTGCGCCCTGCTACTGTCGCTAGCCATCTGCAGTGTCGCGGCCGAAGCCACTTCGGATATAAAAAATGCGTCATCGCGCGTGGCGGACGCCTTTATACACAAAATAATCGTTCAAGTACTAGTAAATGAGCGGTGAAATCGATATGGTCTAGTCATTATGTCAAACGAGCAGATTAATATTGCGATTGTCGGACTCGGTTTTGGTGCCGAATTCATCCCGATTTATCAACGTCATCCGAATGCCAATATGGCGGCCATTTGTCAGCGGACGCAATCCACTTTGGATGAAATTGGTGACAAGTATGGCGTGGAAAAGCGCTACAATGATTACGGTGCTTTGTTGGCTGATCCGGACATTGATGCGGTTCACATCAATACCGCGATTCCTGATCATGCGGCGCACACAATAGCGGCTTTGAAGGCAGGGAAGCATGTTGCTTGCACAGTGCCCATGGCAACTTCTGTGGAAGATTGTCGTCAAATCGTAGAGCTTTGTCAGGAGACTGGCCTGAAATACATGATGATGGAGACTGTGGTGTATGCGCGAGAGTTTCTCTACATGAAGGAACTTTATGACAAGGGTGAGCTCGGAAAGTTACAGTTTTTGAAGGCGTCTCATCAGCAGGATATGGAAGGCTGGCCAGGATATTGGCCGGGGCTCCCTCCAATGCATTATGCGACGCATTGTGTGGGTCCGGTTCTGGGGCTTGGACGTCATGAGGCGGAATATGTTTCATGCTTCGCATCGGGAACGATCGCGGAGGATATGCACGATTGTTATGGCTCGCCATACGCTATCCAGAGTTGTCATATTAAGTTCAAGGATAGTGATCTTTCGGGGCTCGTTTATCGCTCGCTCTTTGATGTGGCTCGTCAGTATCGCGAGTCTTTCGAAGTCTATGGCGTTGATAAATCGGTGGAGTGGCCCCTCATTGAAGGTGAGCCTTTAGTGGTTCATACAGCGAAGAAGCCCGAGCCAGAGATTCCCGAGAAGGTTGAATGCCCTGACTTTGCTCATTTACTTCCCGACGAAATCGCACCCTTCACGACGGGAGGAGTTTACGGTGGCGACGAAGGAGAAGATCACCTTTCCTATACCCAAGGTGGAGGTCACGGTGGCTCACATCCTCACTTGGCGCATCAGTTTGTTGAATTGCTACGAGGGAATGGCGAGGGTTACCCCAATGCCGCCCAGTCAGCCAACATTACTTGCACGGGTATTCTTGCACACGAGTCCGCTCAAAAAGGTGGTGAGTTGATTAAGCTTCCTGAATTCACTTTACAATAATCTCGGTCATGAAACGTCTCGTAATAGCCATTCCTCTCGTTCTGCTCGCAGCTCTTTCTTTCGCCTTGAATAAAGCGGAGAGTCCCGCTGAGGCTGAGGGGCCAATTCGGATTTTATTTCTGGGTCACGATTCGGAGCATCATGATTCCAATAAGTATTTTCCGATGCTTTCGAAAGCTTTAGGCCGAGATGGGATTTACTTTGATTACTACACTGATGTCGAAGAGGCGCTGGGAGATTTTTCACATCTTTCGAAATATGATGGGGTTTTGCTATATGCGAACCATGGCGCAATTTCGGAGAAACAGTATGGGAACTTGAAGCGGTATATCACTGAAGGAGGAGGGTTTATCCCTGTCCATTGTGCGAGTGCTTGTTTTAATAATCAGCCTGACTTCGTGAGATTGGTAGGTGGGAAATTTGCGCATCATAAAGGGAAGGAATTTACCACGAAAGTGGTGGCGCCGAAACATCCAGCGATGAAAAATGTCAAAGAATTTAAGGCGTGGGATGAGACTTATGTGCATTCGGGACATGGAAGTGATCGCACGATTCTGATGGTTCGGAAACCTGAGGGGGATGATAATGTCAAAGAGCCCGAGCCTTGGACCTGGACCCGGAACGAGGGGAAGGGTCGTGTGTTTTATACAGCCTCGGGCCATGATCAACGGGTTTGGTCTCGTGACGAATTCCACCAACTTCTGAAGTCGGGGATTCTTTGGGCTATTGGAGAGGATCGTAAGAAATCGTATGAGGGTTTCATCTCATCGCGAAAGGGGTTAACTTATGAGACGCGTGCGAATATTCCCAATTACGAAAAGCGTCCTAAGCCACTTCAGTATCAGCATCCGCTGAGTCCCGAGGAGAGTTTAAAATACACCCAAGTTCCAGTGGGTTGGAGACTTCAGCTGTTTGCTTCCGAGCCGCAGATCGTAAATCCTATCGGTTTGGCCTGGGACGAAAGGGGCCGACTATGGGCAGCAGAGACCGTGGATTATCCGAACGAGATTAAGGCAGAGCGCAAGGGCGACGATAAGATCAAGATTCTTGAGGATACGAATGGTGACGGCCGATGCGATAAGGTGACGGTATTTGCAGATGGTCTCAATATCCCGACTTCACTGACCTTTGGAAATGGAGGTGTCTACGTGCATCACGCGGCCGAGACTTTATTCCTTAAAGATACTGATGGAGATGATAAGGCTGATATTCGTGAGGTTGTTTTGAGGGGATGGGGAACTGGTGATACACATGCCGGGCCATCGAATCTTCGCTATGGTCTCGATAACGAAATTTGGGGGACGGTCGGTTATTCCTCGTTTTCTAACGATGGGAATCGATTCGGGAGCGGGGTGTATCGTTTTACAAAAGATGGTTCGTCCCTGGAGTTTCTGCACCAGTTCAATAATAACACTTGGGGTTTGGGCCTTAATAATGAGGGAGATGTCTTCGGCTCGACCGCTAACAATAACCCAAGCTTCTTCTGTGGGATTCCAGCAACGATTCTTCCAGGAAGAAAAGGGTTAAGCGCGAAGATGGTGGCTTCCTCCTCTACCTTCCATCCGATCACGCCCAATATCCGACAAGTTGATGTCTTTGGTGGTTATACTGCGGCAGCTGGCCATGCTTTTGCCAATTCAGACAACTTCCCTGAATCGTGGCGCGGGAAGCGGGCCTTCGTAGCAGGACCAACCGGGAATCTACTCGGGATGTTTGAGACGAGCCGAAATGGCGCAGGATATCAGTCGAAGAACGCATTTCAGCTAGTTGCTTCAGCTGATGAATGGTTTTCTCCGGTTGCGGCTGAGGTGGGTCCTGATGGGAACCTTTGGATTTCGGACTGGTATAATTTCATCATTCAACACAATCCTACTCCCAACGATAATCGTGGTGGATACGCTGCCAAGAATGGAAAAGGAAACGCGCACATTAATCCAAACCGGGATCGTCAACATGGGCGGATTTATCGCTTGGTTTGGGACAAGGCTCCCGAGTCGGAAATAAAATCATTGGCAGGAGCTTCCAATGAGGAATTGCTCCGGGCATTGGGTGACTCCAACCAATTTTGGCGCCTCACAGCGCAAAGACTTCTAGTGGATGGAAAGAAGATCGAGGCGGTTAAATCGCTGCGAGCTCTTGTTGGGAAACCTGGGATTGGTGCCATTCATGCGCTTTGGACTCTTGATGGATTAGGAAAGTTGGATGCTGACACTCATCGTAATGCCTTGCTCTCAACAAATCCTGTTCTTCGTCGTAATGCGGTGCGTGCTCTACCGTTGGACGATTCAGGAGTAGACCTTATTTTTCAATCTGGAGTCATCAACGATTCCGATCTCACGACTCGTCTTGCTGCTTT
>JAKMGP010000165.1 GCA_022424905.1 Akkermansiaceae bacterium
GATGGGGGGGCGTATTTACACCGGGCAGGGTTGGGGTGCCTACAGCTTTATCTCCCGGAGTCGGAACACGAATTGGAGGAGTGGCCACTGAAACAGGCTTCTTCTCTTCCTTTTTAGGTTGAATGAGTTCTCCGCGATTTTTGTTGAGAGCTCCGATTGTTGCTTCGCTCACGAGAAAGTGCCTTCCTTCGTAGGTTTTGCGCATCCGATTTACGCTTTCTGAGAGGTCTGCGAGATTGTTCACCCTTTCGGCATAAACAGCCTTTTCTTGGACACTGGCATCTTCGCCTACAGGTTCAGGTTTGGTGGGACCATTCTTTATTGAGATAGAAACGAAGTAATCCATTGGAGCGGGAGTGTCGGAGGATTTGTCTTTGTCGTTCTCTTCTTGCTTCTCGTCTTTCTTTTCCTTCTCGTTTTCGTTTTCTTTTTCTGGCGTGATTGTGATGAGAAAGGTCGATCCTGCCGAGTCTGTTGCTTTGAGCTGACGTGAGGCTTTTGTGTTCGCCCGCTTCTGAAAATCCTCTGCCGAAATAAGTTCCGTAAATGTGGCGCTTGCGAAGATGTTCTTGAGAGAAGATGTTTCGCTTGTTTTGGTTTCCTCTTTATCGGTGAGGTTTTCAATGAGGAGATCATCTTGGACAGTTTTTCGAGAAACAGTCCAAGAGTTAAAACTATCATCATTGGGAGCGGTAACCTCCATTTTGATTACGCCCTCTTCTAGTGGAGTGAGACTCTTGTCGATCCAGTTATCAGGATCAGAGCTCAAAAACCCAAAATTTTCTTGGACGACATATACGCCACTATCGTCACTGGCGAGGCGAGCAAAACGTCCAGTATTCCCGCCTCTACCTCCGGTAGATTGCCTCGTTTTGCCTAGAAAAATCGTGGCCGTTTCTTTATCTCCTTTCTTTAAGGTTATTGAATCAGGTCTTTGATCTCCCTCCAATTCACCGTCTAACTGGAATCTGTCATAGTATTCGGACGAGGTGATAACGCTTTGAGCAACCTTGGCCTCACGAAGGGCATCGAATACGCGAGAAATTGTGCTAGTTGTTACCGGAAAATTATCTTTCTCCTTTAATAACCAACGATTATCTATCTTTTCCACAGTGACTTCATCATCACCAGATTTTATCTTAACCCCACTGGCTGTTTCAATCAGATCGCTGTTAACAAGCGATGACCCAATTTTGAGGTTGGCGTTTTTGATTTGGTCGGGTTTGTCTTTGCTTCCGAAGTGATAAATTCCTGCCCCTAGAGCAAGGACCCAAAGAATCAAGAGTTGAATTCGTGACATGGTTTTTGACGAGGTTGTAAGTTGTTTCTGCTTAAAGTTGATTAGCGCGCTTTGGTTTGTTTTTTCCGCCAGGTAAATACACCAAGGCCAATGATTATTACACCGAGAGGGACGTAGAGGATATTACGCCAAAATATTGTGGCCTTCAGAAAGTCGACATCTGCTTGGTAGGACTTTTGCTTTTCTCTGATCTCCTGGTTTGCATCAACAATCTCTTTATTGTAATCAGCAATTTGCGATCGAATCTTATTGTTTCGCTGCGAGTTGTTATTCTTGGCTAATTCGCTCGTAATTCGTTGGATTTCAGCTTGGGCGTTATCTCGCTTCTTCCGAAGCTTTTCGACCTCCACGCCTCGGGCCTCCTCAAATTCCGCTTCCATTCCCTTCAAAACCGTAAACGGACGATAGACCTCTGCGCGGGCACGTGCTCCGATTAAATGTTTAGAGCCGATAGCTTGATCGAGAATATTAAACATGAATGGACCGTTCCCGGTTACAGGCTCTACCATCTCTGTGTTGAACAATCGGCGAGAACTATAAGCTATTCGGTCGGCGAGAAAATCGGAATCACTGATAATGTAGAGATTGCCTTTTTCTTTTCCATTAGTAAGCACCTCAGGCGAGTCCTTCTCTTCAGTCTTTTCATCAGAATCTTCTCCGTCAGATTCGTTTTCTTCAGTGTTTTCATCTTTTTCCTTAGACGGATCTCCGTCAGGAAAGGCGGTTTCGAAATTTCCACTAAGGAGAGCAACGTAAGCTTGTTTCTGATCTCCACCCCGCCTACTTCCAAGAGCAAAACGAAGTTGTTCGCTTGCATTGGGGCTATTAACGGTAAAGCCATCGACGAAAGTATATTTATAGGATGATTCCACGAGTTTTGTCACTTCAAGGCCAGGCCCCATTGTTTTTCCCTCGGCTGCCGTAAATCCTCCCGCCATGACGAATGCGATATTTTGAATTTTCGATAAGGAAATATCATCTTTTGCTGTCATCGCCTCATCGTTCAGAATCAAAATTCGAGGATTATTTTGTTGGGCGAATTCGCGGTCTATAATTACCTGCGATTCGTCGAAGCTAATGTTGTGTTTTTCAAAAAGCTTAGGGAGTGAGGAAGAGGGAGGAGTGCCTCCTTGAGGTGGCATCCCTGGAAATTGGGGCTGGCCGGATTGCTGAGCCATAAAAGAGTTTGGGTCAACACACGCAATCACAGTGCCGCCGCGAAGAAGATATTGATCGAGTACAAATTCAGCCTCAGGAGTGATTCCTGCAGGATGTATGACAAGAATTACTTTAATTTTCTCTGGATCTACGAAATCCGGAGCATCGCCCCATTTTCTGTTTTCGTATTCACTTTCAAGAGAATCAAGAGGGGTCATGCCCAGGTTAGCAACGTCGTATGAACGCTGGAGTAACTGGTAAAACAGCCATCCACGATTTGTCTGACCGCCCGTTGCGAGATTATGGGCTGAAATCAATCCAACGACAGGAAGATCTCTTTGGCTTACCTCTGCGATCGCACTCATTATTTGAAATTCGAGCTGAGTTTCCTGCCCGGGATCAAACAGAGGTATCACTGTTTTTTTATCCAATGAGTTTATGGAGGCTCCAAAGATTAAGTTGTCGTCTTGTGTTACTGGAACTTGTTGAACTTGGTCAAGCAAAGCAGCATCTTCTTCATCAGTGTTCGGTTCTGGATCAATTAGATTTAGGGTGACCAATCCGTTAGCTGCAAGACCCTCAATTTGCCTCAGAAAGCTATCAACTCTTGGAATATGACGCTTGAACGCCGAAGGTGTGCCGTCAACATCACGAGTCACATAATAGTTGATCGTTATGGGCTCACTTAATTCTTTGAGGATTGCCTTAGTCCCATCAGTCAAGGTGTATCGATCGTCCTCAGTAAGATCTATCGACTTATTACCAAGGTCTGTCTTGGAGATGAATTCGGTTAGAAAAAACACGGTTGCCGCAAGAGCCACTACAGCAAATCCAACCCTAATCAACCGCCCGTTTGGAATGAACGACAGTGCGATAAAGGTTCCGATTGCAAAATACCAAGAAAATGGAGATAGCGATGGGGTGAATAATGAAAGGACGAAGAAAAGACTGCCAATGCCAGTAATTCCTGAAGCAAGAGCTTTTGAAACATTCATGATCTTTTATTTACAAGTATTAAAATATGTTGCC
This sequence comes from Akkermansiaceae bacterium, assembly GCA_022424905.1. Taxonomy (GTDB): domain Bacteria; phylum Verrucomicrobiota; class Verrucomicrobiia; order Verrucomicrobiales; family Akkermansiaceae; genus SW10. The sequence continues at coordinate 3,488 of JAKMGP010000165.1, forward strand.
CGAAAAATTATGCTCTCTGGGATTTGAGGGCTAGGTTGGTCCCAAAAAGACAGATTGAAATTAAACCAAAAACATAAAGCAAGCTTGTGAAGGAAATCCTTCCTTGAGTGGCGTCAAAGAAGTGGCTTACGATTCCCACTTTAGTCATGAGCTCAACGGCCCCTTTTGCCTCAGGGCCTGTCCGACGGACTTCGTTGATGACCTGCTCGAGGCCGACGATTGTCAAGATGCAGCAGATTGCAACTGACGAGATAAGTGCCACGACTTGGTCCCTGGTAAATGCTGAAATCAGAGTTGTAATGGCGAGGAAGGTGAGACATACCATAAAGCTACCAAGGTAGCCGGAAAAGATGGTCCAAAAATCGGGGTCTCCTAGGTAACCGACAGTCCAAACCATTGGAAAGGTAAGGACTAGAGCCAAAGCCCAAATGACCGAAGCGGCTAAGTATTTGCCTATAATAGCACTCCCCATTTTCACAGGAAAGGTGCCCAGAAGCTCGATTGTGCCTGTGTAGTGCTCATCGGCCCATTGTCTCATACTTACAGCAGGAACCAAAACCATCAGGATCAAGGGGTGAAAAGCGAAAAAAGTGCTGTGAAGTGACGCGTCACCGTAGTCCCAAAAACGTCCTTGAGTGAATGCAAAAAGGATTGAGAGGAGGCTGAAAACTATAACGATAGCGTAAGCGGTCGGTTGCGTAAAATAACTGTTTAGCTCGCGCTTGAATATGGTGATCATGTTCATAGTTAAAATATCGGGTAAGATTACAATTTAGGCGGCTGGGGTATCAAAGGTGGTGACCTTGTGGAAGAGGTCGTAGAGAGATCCTCCTCCTTTGGCTTCGAGTTCATCAGGCGTACCATCGGCAACAATTGTTCCTTGGTCGACAATGACGGCGCGGGTGCACGCTGCTGTTACTTCCTCCAAAATATGAGTCGAAAATAAGATAGCCTTCTCCTTACCAAGGTTTTTGATGAGTTTGCGAACTTCCAATTTTTGGTTTGGATCAAGGCCGTCGGTGGGTTCGTCGAGCACGAGAACCTCAGGATCGTGGAGGAGAGCTTGGGCTAGACAAGTCCTATGGCGATAACCTTTTGAGAGAGTTCCAATCGATTGACTTGCAACATTTCCAAGAAAGCACGTCTCGATTGCTTTATCTACGGCCTCCCGGCGAGCAGCGGAACTAAGTGATCGCATTGAAGCGCAAAACCTAAGAAAGCTTTTGACTGTCATGTCATTGTAGAGAGGTGCTGATTCGGGGAGGTAGCCAATTTTGCTCTTAGCGGCTTGGGGCTCTTCGATCATCGAAATATCGCAAATTTTCACTTC
>JAKMGP010000172.1 GCA_022424905.1 Akkermansiaceae bacterium
TGGGCGTAAAGTCGGTCATTGGTCCGATTGGGGGATTACAGACGGTTCCGAAAGCGGCAAATCCAGTCATAAGAAGTCGCATGATGGAGGCTATTCGAACAGTGGCCGTAAAGTTTTTTCGTTTTAATCCAGTAGGACTTTTAACGGCCTGGAAAGCTGATTTGCTTGTGATGGCAAATGGGGCCAATCAGAAGGTCATGCCCAAAGCTATTCGAGATAAAGCTGTGACTGGTTTGCAGCTAGGGACTCCAATTATTACCGCTCGGCCTTGTCCTGATCTGGAAGGCCCTATCGTTTTTCATTGGTCGGGGCGTTTTGTGGATCACAAGGGCCTTGAACTTTTAATACGAGCAGTTAGTCACCTTAAAACTACTTCTCCAGACGTATACAAGGAGGTGAGAGTGGTTGTCTCGGGAAGTGGGCCTTTAGAGAAATTTTATCGAGATTTGATAGCTGAGCTTGGACTTGAAGAGGCCTTTGAGTTTCTTGGGTGGGTGACGTTGGATGAAATGAATGCGATTTGGGATCGCAGCCATGCCTTTATTTTTACGAGCCTCCGCGAGACAACTGGAATGGCTCTTCAGGAGGCGATGATGAGGGAGGTCGCGCCTATCGTGATCGATAATGGAGGTCCTGGTGAAATGGTTACAGATGAGAGTGGGATTAAGGTTACCGGGGAAAACTTAGAAGAGCTTGTGTCCCATTTGGCGAACGCGATGATGGACTTGACACTGGACCCTGCACGGGGAATTGAAATGGGGGTAAAAGCGCGTGAGCGTGCCCTCAAGCACTATTCATGGGATGCTGTGGGATCTCAAATGCTAGATCTTTATAAAGCCCTCTTAGGAGGCCAAAAACCCGAATTGAAATGAATATATTTCAAACATCTACCGCTTTTTATCCCAGTATGGGAGGAGCCCAGCTTCATTGGTTTACGATTGGTAAGATGCTGGCAGAACGAGGGCATACTGTGACGGGTTGCGGGCAGTGGAAAGATCATCGAAATCGCTACTTGATCGACTCAACCTTAAAGGCTCCGTGGGGTGACGATGTCTATGAAGCGGGCCCCATTAAGGTTCATCGTTATCAGCCGAGTGGTTTTGCGAGAGCCTGGATGGCTCCTCTCTTACCCCTCTGCCTGCCTTTACCTGAGATTGGTTATCCCCTGATCAGCCGTTACTTCGCGGGCAAGATGAGGCAAATGGATTTTAAGCCTGATGTTGTGATGAATATCCGCATCGGGCGGGAGCATTTTTCTTGGGCGTCTTATCATGTTGCCAAAAAACAGGGAGTGCCTTTCGTCATTTGTCCGAATTATAGCCCACGGATGCAAAGTAAGTTTGGGCAATTAGTGATGCGGAATTTTTTTCGTCTCCTGAGAGCTGCGGATGGTGTGGTGGTATTTACTCCTGCCGAGCGGGATGAGATGATCCGGCTCGGTGTTAAATCAGAGAATATTCTTTTAATTGGGGTTGGGCCATTGCTTGCAGATGAGTGGGACACTGGAGCCTTTCGCCGGGACTATGGCATTAAGGATAAGATGGTGCTCTTTCTGGGGCAGAAGTTGGAATACAAGGGATTCGATACCCTGATTGAGGCGGCTCCCAAGGTTTGGGAAAAGCACCCTGAGACAAGCTTCGTTTTTATCGGGCCCCATTATCCTGGAACCAAGGAAGTTTTTGATAAGATCGACGATCCGCGAGTCGTTGATATCCCGCGGATCGATGCTTTTGATCCGATAAAAGTGGCTGCTTTAGATGCTGCGAATGTCTTTGCGCTCCCCTCACGACAAGAAGGAATCGGGGGAGTTTATATTGAGGCATGGGCCCTGAAGAAGCCCGTGATTTCATGCAAAATTCCCTTTCTCACCATCCGTGATGGGGTCGATGGAGTGATGGTTCAGCAAGATGCAGATCTTCTTGCAGACAAACTTTCATGGTTTCTTGACCACCCGGAAGAGGCAGAAAAAATGGGGCAGGCGGGATTTGAGAGGGTTCAGGATGAATACAGCTGGGAGCTTATTGTCTCCAAGGTTGAGGGATTTTTCAAAGAACTGATTAAGCGCAAACAATAGCGAATTATGGAAAAGAAAAAAGTAGTGGTTGTTGCGGGCACGCGACCAGAGGTCATTAAGATGTCGTCGGTCTATATGGAGCTACAGCGGTCAGATTTGTTAGAGCCTGTCTTTCTTTCGACGGGGCAACATCGTGAAATGTTAGCTCAGGCTTTTGGGGCTTTTAATCTAGTACCTGACCATGATCTAGAGTTGATGAAGCCTGGCCAAGATCTTACTGGTTTGACCGCGCGTGTTCTGCAAGCGGTAGGCGCGTATCTTGAGGAGACTCGTCCGGATGCCGTGTTAGTTCAGGGCGATACGACGAGCGTCTTGGCATCGGCCATGGCGGCCTTTTATCAGAATATTCCGGTTGGGCATGTTGAGGCTGGGCTTCGGACCTACGACATGCAATCGCCATGGCCCGAAGAAATGAACAGACGTCTGGTTTCTCCACTTTGTCGTTGGCATTTTCTTCCGACCAAGGTGAGTAAGGCGAATCTCTTACAGGAGAAGATTTGCGAAGCCAGTTGTCATGTGACGGGAAATACTGTCATCGATTCGCTTTTGTGGATGAGCAACAAGGTGAATGCTGAAGAAGATCGAACCGGAGCCGTGGCGGAGCGGCTCAATATCCCTGCCTTTTTTCGGGAGAATTTCCTAGAGCAAAAAGATAAGCGTTGGATTCTTGTGACGGCCCATCGTCGTGAATCGCACGGAGGTGGGTTTGATGATATTTGCAAGGCACTCCGACAGTTGGCAGGAGACCACCCTGGGGTGGGAATTCTCTACCCGGTTCATTTAAACCCAGCGGTGCGAGAGCCCGTGATGGAGCAACTCGGAAACCACGAGCGCATTGCTTTGGTAGAACCTGCAGGCTATGAAGATTTTGTCTGGCTGATGAACCGTTGCTACTTTACTTTAAGTGATTCTGGTGGAGTGCAGGAGGAAGCCCCTAGCCTCGGCAAACCGGTCTTGGTAATGAGAGATACCACCGAGCGTCCGGAGGGAGTCGAAGCTGGGACTTGCGAATTGATAGGAACTGATCCTAAAAAGATTTGCACGGCAGCTCGTGTGCTTCTGGAAGAGGGCGCTGAATATGAGCGGCGAAGCCAACTTAAGAATCCTTATGGTGATGGCAAAGCGGCAAAGCGAATTAGAACAATTCTTGAAGCTTCGCTATAAATGACAATAAACTTAGAGCTTATTTACTTATAAATTTAATGGAATTCATCGATTTAAAATCCCAGCAAGCTCGCATTAAAGCGAAAATTGATCAGCGTATTCAAGATGTCTTGTGCCATGGCCGTTATGTGATGGGACCTGAGTTGGATGAGTTGGAAGAACGGCTGAAAAATTATGTAGGCACGAGACATTGCATCGGAGCGTCAAGCGGCACTGATACCTTGTTGATTGCTATGATGGCATTGGGGATTGGGCCAGGAGATGAGGTGATTACGGTGCCTTTCACATGGATTTCGACAGCCGAAATGATTGCGCTGATTGGCGCGACTCCTGTGTTTGTTGATATTGATGAAACAACCTGGAATATGGATGTTTCAAAACTGGAATCGGTAATTACCGAGAAGACGAAAGCGATTATGCCGGTTGGGATTTTTGGTCAGACTGCTGATATGACAGGGATCAACGAAATTGCATCTCGGAACGGAAATCTTCCAGTCATTGAAGACGCCGCGCAATCCTTCGGTGCCACTCATCATGGCAAAAAGTCAGGTGGGCTTTCGACGATTGGATCAACCTCATTTTTTCCGTCTAAACCTCTGGGTTGTTATGGAGACGGGGGAGGGCTGTTCACTAATGATGACGAGTTGGCTGAAAGAATGCGCCACATCCGGGTGCATGGCCAAACGGAGAGGCACCATCATCCCATCTTGGGAATCAATGGTCGCCTTGACACATTGCAAGCTGCGATCCTTCTGGAAAAACTTGAGATTTTTGATGATGAAATTTTGAGAAGACAGAAGGTGGCCCAAGCTTATGGAGATGGAATTAGAGATTCATCTGTTACGGTTCCGAGAGTGGGGCCAGGGAATACCTCCGTTTTTGCTCAATATACGATTCTATCATCGAATCGTGATGCGCTTGCGGCTTCTTTGAAGGAGGCCGGAATTCCTTCTGTGAGTTATTACGCGGTACCACTTCATTTGCAGCCCGTCTTTGATGGCCTTGGCTGTAAGAAGGGCCAATTTCCTGTTACGGAAGATGTGGCATCACGTGGCCTAAGTTTGCCAATGAATCCATATTTGAGTGGAGAAGAGGTAGCTGCTGTTTGTGACGTGATTGTAAGTGCAGAAGGTTAGGCATTAAAAAACATAAAAAGCTTTAAAAGTGAAAAGCGGTTCCCAAGGGGACCGCTTTTGTTTATCTAGCCTTCAGTTTCAATGATTGAGGTCACGATGTCTATACGCTCCAAGACTTTTGGCTGTTTGGGCTTTGCATGTATCACCACATCGTTGATTCACACCGCTTTTGGTCAGCTTGATTTTGATAATGATGGTCTTAGCGACCTTTGGGCTGAAGTCTATAAAGCACAAAATTTATCAGCGGATGCTGATACGGATGGGGATGGATACAGTAATCGATTTGAAAGTAAGATTGGTTCTGACCCTTTTGATCCGGAATCCTATTTTGGGCTAAACAGTTATCGGTTTGAGGCTGATAATACCCTCTTGATTTTTGATTTTCAGACGATCAAAGGAGTGAGGTATTTTATTGAATCAGCCGGGAAAATAGGACCAGAAGCTGTTTGGAGAACTGATACCGTGATCGATTCTAACGATAATGGCTCCCAGATCATCGAGCAAGTTATTGATCGGGATTCTGACTCAACTCGATTTTTCCGGGTGAGGCAGGTCATTGACGAAGACCGCGATGGTTTGACCTCATGGGAAGAATGGCAACTTGGATTAGATGATCAAGATTCCCTGAGTAACGGAGGAGAAGACTCTGATTTCCATTGGGTTGTTGATCGTCATTTGACTGGGCTTGATCTCGAATTGCGCGATTCTATTTTGAAGGTTGTATTTGGTTTGAATATCGAGGTGCGCGAACCAGTTGTATTTAAGGGGGTTGATCGTACCCCGGAGGAGGTTTCTAGATTTCTAAACCAGGCGACCTTTGGCCCGACCTTTGATATGATTCAGGATTTTCATAATTCTGGTGAGTCATTTGCTGCCTGGATTGATTCTCAAATTGCGATGTCCCCAACCTTGATTACCGAGTCCATGGAAAGGGAAGTAATGGGTGGAGCTAGTAGAAATCATCAATTATTTCACCGGGGGTGGTGGCGGGCAACGGCAAAGGGGGCCGATCAACTTCGTCAAAGGATGGCTTTTGCGCTCAGTCAGATATTGGTTGTTTCAGGACAAGGTTCGGATGTCGTGAGAGGAAGCCCTGAAGCGGCAGGGGCCTATTATGAGATCCTGCAAAATCAAGCGTTTGGAAATTACGCAGATTTACTGGAAGCTATTACCTATAATCTCGGAATGGGAACCTATTTGGGGCATCTAAGAAACCAGAGCGAGGATCCTGAATTAAGAATCTTTCCAGACGAAAATTATGCGCGGGAGTTGATGCAACTTTTTTCCATTGGCTTGTGGGAATTAAATGAGGATGGGTCGAGAAAGTTCGACCATATTGGAAAAGCGATTCCAACCTATACGAACTTTCATATCACAGAGCTAGCCAAGGTGATGACCGGATTTAACTGGGGCGGGACCAATAGTTTTTACGAATATAAGAACCGGCCTGATCTTCCGATGACAATCTGGGAAACCCATCACGAGAGGGGAGAAAAATTTCTTGTTAATGGTGGATATCTTCCCGCTGAGATGGAACCCGCTCATGATGTCCGACTTGCTATTGAGAACTTGGTAAATCACCCCAGCGCAGGGCCCTTTATCGGGCGATTACTCATCCAAAGATTTGTGACGAGTAATCCTTCGCCTGCCTATATTCGTAGGGTTGCTCGTGCATTTTCGGATAATGGCAAGGGAATTAGGGGTGATTTAGGAGCTGTCATTAGATCAATCTTATTGGACCCCGAAGCTCGGAGTGAGTCTATTAGTCAGGGGGAAAGATATGGGAAAATGAGAGAGCCCTATCTTACCTACGCTCATCTATCTCGGGCATTTTCGTCAAAAAATGAAGATGATGTTTTCTACATTCTTACCGATAGGCACTTAGATTATTTTGGCCAAAGACCATTAATGTCACCCACCGTCTTTAATTTTTATTTGCCAAATTATCAGCCTGCAGATGAAACGATTGAGGGGAACTTTTTTGCGCCAGAGTTTGAGATTTTAACGCCCCTTCGGTCGGTGCTTTGGCCGAACTTACTTAGAAGTAATATTGAATTAGGCTTTGCATACTCTCCAAACTTTACTCATCTGACGAGAGCGCACGATTTTTCAATCGAACGTTCTCTTGTTAACTATCCCGAAAGCTTAGTGGATCGGCTTGACCTAGTTTTTACTTATGGAACTTTGAACCAAGAAACGAAAGAGATCATTTTGAAGATGATGAATGATGCCGGGTTGAGTGATGAAAAAAAGCTATGGACAGCGATCTATGTGGTCATGACTTCTCCTGAATATGTAATTTTGAGATGATGAAGAGAGAAAACCATAGTGGGAATAGTGGATACACGAGGCGTGATTTTCTTGGTGAGGCTAGCTGTGCGGCCCTTTCTGGTAGTACTGCTTTTAGCAGTATTCTGAACCTTAGCCTTTTGAGTGACCTGGCTGCTGATGAACTACCAGCAGGGGACGATTACCGAGCGCTGGTCTGCGTCTTTCTCTCTGGCGGGCATGATTCCTTTAATATGTTGGTCCCTAGAGGATTTGATGCATATCAAGAATATGCCGAAATCCGTCGAAATCTTTCCCTCTCGCGTGATGATCTACTGCCCCTCTCCGATCCAGAAGAAACCGAGCAAGAACTTGGTTTGCACCCCGAGCTTCACAAGACTCGTGACGCTTTTGACAGTGGAGACTTGGCCTTTGTGGCAAATGTAGGGACGCTTCAGCAACCTGTAACAAAGGATAATTATGAATTATCGCCCCAATTTTTGCCAGATGGTTTGTTTTCCCATTCCGACCAACAAAAGCAGTGGCATACTTCTCTACCAGACCGTTCATCGACGAGTGGGTGGCTCGGAAGACTCTCTGCGACACTGCAAGATTTGAATCAACCTGGAAGCTTTGCCTCTGCGATCTCGGTTGCTGGTGTTAACCTTATTCAAACATCCCCGGGAGTTTTGCCTTACGTGATTGGAAATGAGGGAAGTAAGGGATTGGTTGATTGGAACAACCCAAATTGGGCGCATGGAAGGTCAGTCGTAAGTAGCCAGCTTGATTTAGAATATGAAAATCTTTTGCAGCGGATCTTTTTGAGCCGGAAGAAAGACGCCTTGGAGAGAAACAAGGTGTTTTCTGAGGCAGTAGAAGCTATCGATCTAGAGGGAGTTCAAATTAGCGGTGGTCCGTTGGGTGATCAACTAAAGATGGTTTTGAAAACTATCCGGGCAAGGACGGATTTGGGTGTACGCCGCCAAACATTTTTTGTGGAATTAGGGGGGTGGGATTTGCACTCACTATTAATCGAACCTCATCGTCTGCTTTTAAGGCAGCTTGATGATGCCCTCGGTGATTTCCAAAAGGCCTTGAACGCTGATGGGCTGTCGGATCACGTGACAACATTTACGGCATCCGACTTTGGGCGGTCCTTGACCTCTAATGGTCAAGGAAGTGACCATGGTTGGGGAGGCCACCAGATAGTTGTGGGAGGCGCTGTTGATGGGGGCCGGATCTATGGAGAATATCCTGAGCTTTATGAGGATAATCCTCTCGACGTGGGAAGAGGAAGAATCATTCCAACAACTTCCGTTGATGAGTATTTCGCGGAGCTAGCTTGTTGGTTTGGGGTGTCACGGCAACAGTTGCCGATTGTGATTCCTAATCTGAACCGTTTTTACGATTTGACTCGGGTGGAGCAGCCACTTGGGTTCATGAATCTTGGCGAGTAACATGAAAGCGACGCTTGTTTTTCTAGTGGCTTTCTTGATTGGCCTAATTTGCCTTTTTAAGAGCGATGAGTCTCCAAGCGCGCTAATTCAAGAGCCGATTAAAAAGCCGCCCCTAGATCAAAAAGGAAAAAATCAGCTTGTGGTTTTATCTGATGCGCCCTTTGCAAAAAAATTTGGGCAAGGACAGTTGTCTATTCACGAGGAATTAGATTTGATTCAGTTAGCGTTTCAGGACTATCGTTCTTTTGTCAAAGAAGGATATCGTCGGCCGATCGGAGGCAATCGTGATTTTGTCAAGGCGATGACGGGAAATAATTTTTACCGAATTGCTCCTATTCCACCGCGACACCCAAGGATTAATCGTCGTGGTGAGCTCACCGATCGGTCCGGTAATCCTTATGCGATTCATCCTTTGTCAGAGGATGCTATTGAAATCCGTGCCGCCGGAAAAGACGGAGTCCTCTGGACTGAAGACGACGTTGTCAATCTTACGCTCGCAGGAAGAGAGCTGAAGAAGAGAGTAAATAAACGTTAATTGATTACTAGAATGCGAGGCGGTAAAAACGAGGGCCGCCCTCGTCTGGAATGGGCGCGACCATTCTGCGGTAGTTTTCTGGGAGATTCGTCTGATCAGAAGCTGGCAGTATTTCCGGCGAAATTGTTGTCCAGATTTTCAGATTTTCACTTGTTTCAATTCTATATTCGAGGCCAGGGCCGGCTGCAATGGGTTCCCAAAAAGTTAGGTGAAGTTGGCCTGTTACATCATGAGTTATCTTAGGATATCCCGGTGGGATGGAAGCGTCCGGTTCGAGGATGGAATTACCGAAAGCGCTCTCAAGGGTATCTGAGAATCCATCTTGGTCGAGGTCGTCGATATCAGGGATGCCGATGATTAAGCTTGCGCCTGCTGAGGAGGAGACTTTGAGTCGAAGGTCATTATTTTTAAGGCCGCTTCCTTGAGCCCCCGATGGACGAAAATGTATTTCGGAAACAATGAAGCTCTCCTCTGAGCGATTAATTTTATGGCCTTCGATAAGGAGTGGCCGGATTGTTCCCGAACCGATCTGAAGAAGTGCTGAGATTTCATCTTCACTATCAGTTGTTCGGAGTGTCGCAAGCAGCACCGCTTGATTACCTTCGCTTATCAAAGATTCGGCATGTAGCTTCGTGATTGAATAGTCTTGTTCATGAGTCACTAAGGTCTGGTTTTCCCGGGCGAGAACTATCGGAGTTCGCCCTGCTCTTGCTGAGATTAGTGCGAGATCATTTCCAAGAGATCCCAACACTAAAATCCCTCTCTTTTGGGGAATTGGTGGTAGCAAATCCAGAGTCAGTAATAAATCGCGCCCTTCGATTAGATCGCCTTCCTGGATGATTAGATCAAGTTCTCCAGCCTTAGAAATTGTAGCTACGAATTGATCATCAGTTTGGTTAACGGATCCTCCCGATAAACATCCACTGAAAATCAAATTGTCCTCCTTCAAGGAAATGGGGGCAAAAAACTCCGAAATCGTGGAATTTTGAGGCAAACCACTGTAAGGCTGAAAAGCGGAGACGTGAGGGTAAAAATCCCCAGTATTCTTGGTTAAAATGACGCTTTTAGGTTCGCCTTGATTCCATTGGATTTGGGCCATAATTGCCATGCTACGGTCAGCAGAAAAAACCATCGGGGTATCTGGAATTGAACTTACGATTGGGAAATCATTGGAATTTAGAAAATCACCTTCTATCAAAATGGGAGTGATAGATTCATCTCTCTGAAGAGCGACGATCCGTTTTTGATTACCTCCCGCTGAATCTTCGATAGAAGCCGAAAAAATGACAGTCTGGTCATAATCTGTCACGAAAGAGAATGTCTGATCAGGCGAAAAGGTAAAACCGGCTTCAATGGGGTCGGCTGGACCATTTTCTATCGCGACGATTGTGGGATATTGGGGGTGGCCAACGAGGAGGGAGGAGAGTTCTTGGCCTGCCAAAAGAACCTTTGGAGCTAAGACGACTCTTTGATTGTTAAGGATCGCATGAGTGGTGTCTGATGAGATGAGATATGTTAAGTCTTCATTACCACCCGGGACCTGCAAGCCCGACATCGCAGTTTGAAGCCCTCCGCTATGTAAAGCAAACCGAGTTCCATCATTGGTTTGGACTAATGCTAGATATTGCAAATCTCCCGATGCGGATATAATCGGTGGAAATAAATCGAGGTAGTTTTGCTGGGGTGTTTTCGAAGCCCATAAAGTGCCACGGATCATAAGTTCCTGGAAATCTGGTTGGGACCAAGTCCGTGCATCATGGCCGTTAGCGTGATAGAAAACCCGGCCATTCTGCTCATTTCTCACCCAAGTATAAGGTTCGTCCCACCCGCCATGGTCCTCTCGATAACTTAAAAGTGTGATATCACGATTTAGGTTTTGGTGGAGGTAGGGCTCATCAAAACTTGAGTATGGAGACAGGCCTTGGAGGATCGGATGATTGAGATCTACCGAATATGTTTCATCGCCTGCAAAGGGGAAATTTGGATGGATAGCAAGATTGTCAGGCAATTCTCCCGGAGCTTGTATAAGCCTAGCTGTGAATTGAGCGATAGAATGGTGCCCTCGAAACGCTCCCCCAAGAATCCTCGCGAGAGTTGCGTTACTTCGTGCGACATAGGCAATAACATGCATACCAACCATCCCACCTCCACTTTGAATATAGTTTTCTAGGGCGGAGGTTTGCGCTGGCGAAAAGGCATCGTGATTACCAAAGAAAAAAGAGCCGTGGTATTGATTGAGATTACTGAGATTTAGATCGTTACGATTAGTGGAGGTCGTGAATTGAATTCCACGTTCCCCAAATTTTTGACGCACCGAAGATAAAAAAGAGGCAGGGCGATGGTGAGAATTATTTTGTTGCGAGAAGTAAAAAATCTTCTTTATGGAAGGAGAGGGACCGCCTGATGCGACGTGCACCTCAACCTCTGCCTTGAGCCCACCGGCTAACAAGGTCCCTAAGCCTAGGAAAACCTGCATTGTCGAAGATTTATTTTTCGTTCTCATAGCCTTTAAAAGTCTCAAGCCACCCTTTCAAAGGAAAGGGGCGATCAGAGGAAGAAGAATCAATTAGAGTCGTGGTGGATTCACTGGAGTTGTTGGGGTTTTCCCACTTGATTTAAGACGTAGGCTTTTCCGGAGCAATCCTATTTGCTTTCGAATCTCTGGGCTGGGGTCTCTAGCCAAGTTATGAAATTCGTTGGGGTCGTCGGCATGATCATAGAGCTCAATTCCTGCTTTCCCTTCTGACCATTCGGTATAGCGCCATCTGGTTGTTCGGATACTACAACCCATCGTCATTTTCTTCAGGCGGTTGTCGGGAGGCCTTAGAATTTGGGTGATGGCTTCTCCTTTCCATTCAGCCAAAGGGTTTTCGAGTAAGGGCGCAAGGCTGCGACCGGCCAGCTTTTGCGTTTGTGGGTGAGGCAGGCTAGCGAGATTAATTAGGGTTGGGTATATATCGACAAACTCTACGATTTGACTGGAGCTTTTCCCATTTCCTCGGGCCCGCGGATCGAGAAAAATAAGAGGGGCACGGGCCCCCTCTTCAAATAGGGTGCGCTTTTGCCAGATTCCTTGATGTTCTCCAAGGTGGTAACCGTGATCGCTCCAAAAAACGATAATAGTGTTTTGAGCTAAGCCGAGTTCGCCGAGCGAGTTTAGAATGCGCCCGACTTGAGCGTCCACGAATGAGACGCACGCATAGTAGGCTTGCAGCGCTTTCAGGCAGGTCTGTTCTTCGAGGTTATAATTAGGAATGGGGTTGTTGTGGGCAAAAGCAGCAGCAGGAATATCTTCCCGATCATCTGCTGGGGCAAAGGGTAGCCGCAACTTTTCGATCGGATAGAGGTCGAAGTATTTTTTGGGAGCGACGTAAGGGGTGTGCGGTCGAAAAAACCCTACCGCGATGAAGAATGATTCATCTTTGTGCTCCTTTATCAATTTGATGGCCTCGCTTGCAATCATGCCGTCAGTTTGCTCTTCATCGGTGCCGTCAGCAGCAAGCCAACTGAGAGCCCCGGAGATTTTTCGGTGGGGTTCGGCATTAAATATCAACTCTTCGTCGGTTTTATCTCTGCCCCTCGGGTTAATTGTTTTTTGCCATGAAGGAGCATCGTCGAAGCCATCTGTTCCAATGCTGGCAGGGACATTATAATGATAGATCTTACCGACTCGCGAGGTTGCGTATCCGTTGTTGAGGAAGTGTTGCGAGAGAGTGGTGACCTCCGGAACTTCGTCGCGGAAGTGGCGATCGAGATCATAGACCTTGATCTGATCGGGACGCAGCCCAGTCATTAATGAAGCTCGGCTAGGGTTGCATAAGGGGATTTGATTGTATGCCCGATCAAATCGCACTCCCCGCATCGCAAGGCGATCAATGTGGGGTGTTTTGGCGACAACATCACCATAGCAACCGAGAGAGGTGGCGAGGTCGTCGACCGCGATGAAAAGGACATTTGGATTTTTAACCTTGCTGTGAAGAAGGCCAAAACAAGGAATAAGCGTTAGAAAAACACGAATCATGTACTGGAGTTTACGGATTCATCTCAACCGAAAGTCGAAAGTATTTGCTTCCGGATAAGGTGGGTGTCGCAGCACGAACGGTAATATAAGTGATCCCGTTAGCTTGAGGATTAGAGGTCACGACGCTAGTATCACTCCTCCAGTTAATGAGATCGTCACTGGTCTCGGTGGTAATCGTTACGTCGCTGAGGTTTGAGCGAACTTGATAAGTGAAAGTCGCTAAGAGTTCGTCGTTGACCGTCGTGAAAGAGGCCTGCCTGACAACTGTATTTGTTAAATCAGCGCCTTGGGCGTAGAGAACCAAATTGGCATCTGAAGTTCCGTTGGCGATATCTCCGGGGCTTGACCCGGGTGTTGTTGGGCTACCGTAAGTTTGCTTAGCCCATTGGGTGTAAGAAAGCTTGGTTTCAAACCCCGGGGTCCCATTTGGAGTGTTTGAAGCTTGCCACTTTCCGGCTTCACCAAGCTGACTCGAGGGTGTCCTCGCACTTACGAGATACAAACTTGGGCCATTGCCATCTGGCATGGTTGGCCACGGGTCCTTATCGTTGTATTGGAAGGAAAAGACGACGTTGTTTTCAGTGTCTCGCAGCTCGAGAGTTTCGCCTCCGTTCGAGAGATTTGAATCACGATCAAATTCACCGAGTATAATTGCTTCATTTTCAATTCCATATCTAGCGAGGAAGGCTTGGCGATGACTTACGATAATTCTTCGCGCGCTCGGAGCGATGGTGCTCCCCTGTGGAAAGGTAAAAGCTAAGCCTCGTGTAAATTGGTAATCGCTGAGGTCGATTTCATTTCCTGAAGTATTTAGAAGCTCAAGGAATTCATAATCGTCTTTATTGGCTGAGACTGCGAGTTCTCCAGCGGTTGAGGCATCTGCGGGATGATAATGAATTTCGGTGACGAGAAGGTTTTCGGCACTCGCGGGATTAGCGATGGAAAAATAGGATTCTGTGAGAGCAGACCATTGCCCGGACTCAGTCAGGGTGCGAGCTTTGATGATCCTACTCGTATTGAGCTCAATGGGGCCTGAATACGAGCGCGCTGAAGGAGAGATCTGTGACGGTGTAGAATTGCTAGAGGTCAATGCCGCTTCGATGAGGAAGTCGCTGCTTCGAGGTGAGGTATTTTGCCCGTGAATGGCCAAAACGTTTGTGCCTACTTGGAGTTGGGATACCTGAGGTGTAAGGTCAAAGTTTTCAAAAACAACGGCTTCATCGTCACTGGTTGGTGATGAAGCTGTCGAGTTCCAGGCTGATGTGCCATAGTTCGACCAAGAAACTAAGGTGCCATTGAGATAGGCTGCAAAGCCATCATCGTAACGCATCTGAAGAAGGAGTGAGCTCAGGGATTCAAGCGTCTTTAGATCTGGGACCTCAAACTGGTAGCGTAGGTAAAGAGAGGGATTCGTGTCCCACATCTCATCAACAGCAGTCGATATGAAGGGAAGGTAATTTCCTCTTGAACTTCGTTCATACCCAACACCATTGGTTCCGGAGATCCAGCTGGTGAGGTTGGAAGGCGAGTTGATGGAACGCCACGAAAAGCCAATCTCGTTGTCGATGAGAGCATCGGGAATGATGACGCGAACATTTGAGTTTTCTCCGATTAAGGTAGTTGTGGACGTGAACCCTGCGAGGCGTGGATCACTACCGTCAGTGGTGTAGTAGATGGTTGAATTATTTGTCCCGGTATTCATCGAGACTTCAATGGGTGTTGCCGAGTTTGCTCCGAAAGGTAGGACGAGTGGCGCTTCGATGTCTGGATAAAGGCTCACTTGGCGGAATTGATCTAGGATTTCCGCAGTCCGATTGGGCAGGAACTGATCTCGAACCCAGTTCACTGCCGGTAACCATTCATCATTTCGAGTAAATGGGGAAAACCTGTCTTGCTCGAGCCATGCTTGGACACCCCAGCGGGCTGATTCGGCTACGACAGGACTTCGCACGGCGTCGGTGTAGTGGCTCCAGTTTTCTCTTAGAGGGCCGAGGGTCAGAGCCCCTCCGAAAAAGCAGTGTTTCCTGAGTCGATCTGCGAAGAATAATTGGAATTCGGGATATCTGCGCAAGGCATCATAAATAATTCCAGGTGATCGCGCATTTTTGATGCGGCTGAAATCGTTTTCAAATGTCTGTAAATCTGAAAAGGGAATACCCATCGACATCTCAGCATCCCAGTTATAGAAAAAAAACTTGGTTGTGCCATTGCGGCTCTTTCGCCCGACATACCAATTCTTGTCATCGGAGAAGGTTGAGATATCCCGACCGTTGAGAAAAAAGGGAGAGAGCCAATCTTCGTCACTCGCCCAGATTCGTTGGATCATGGCATCGGCAAAATTCTCGAGATCCAGATATTCCTGAATTGCTGCGTAGTCGTTGCTAGAGTTGATCCCGCTTTCTGCGAGATCAATGAGAGCGTCCCACGCCGTCCGGCTACCGGCTTCGACTTCCTGGCCGTGTTTGACGACATCCCAATCTTCTGGATCACCTCCGTGGTGGTCTGCGTTGTAGTGCTCATGGGGGAATTCTTGCAATTCGTAGAGTCCCCAGTATTGCCCGTTAAGAAAAACATTCACATGGCGTCCATATGGAGAGGGTTGGCCCATCTCTCTTTGCAGTTCGTGTAAAAATTGGTTACGGACAAAGCTGGCCTCCCGCCACCTGCTGTCGAAGGTCCAAGCATCGTGACCGCCCCCTCTGAGAAGGAGGGATTTGAAACTCTTTACGGGTGAGCTTGGAAAGACTTCATGTTCCAACCGGGAGTTGCCATAGTCGTCGCGAAAGTAGATCCTCAGTGGTTTTTTAGGATGCTGTCGCGAGTTGCCTCCGTGGATACGAAGGCCTGCGGGTTCATGGACCGAATCATCGGGGTTTGCTGGATTAAAATATTCGAAGTGAATTTCGCGTTCACTCCCCCGGCCCTTATCGTCTGGATTTTCGTAGATCCCTCTTCGGCCAAGAACGGTGTCTTGCTCAAATGAGAGCGAGACTACGGGGAGTCCTTTCAGTGCTTCGCGAAGCTCGTCCCGGTAGGTGAGGGAGTTGGCGATCTCCGGATTCATCTCCGATTGATTGATGATGTCTCCGGTGAATAAATAGGATTGCGCATCAACATTTGTTGGAACCATTCCCTCTTTATAAGCCATCGCACGCACTATTGTGCTAGATGCAATGAGAAAAGGGCCGTCGTAAATGATCCCTGTTTCTGGAGTGGGCTTCGTTCCGTTGAGGGTGTAGCGGATGGAAGCGTCATCAGTTTGGGTTGAAATTCCGGTAACAAAAAAACCTTCGTAGAAACCTCTCTTCTTAGTGAAGACCGTGTCGGCTACGAATCCGATCAAAGCAGTTCCATTCATTTCCCTAGGAGAAGGAGGATCAAAGAACCCCTTGATGCCGTTGCGTTCAATCCCGTAGGAAATATCGCTTCTTTGTTTCGGGTAATCCTTAAATTCCGAGACGATTTGCCCAGCCGCATTGGACAGCTGCAAAGATCCGCCGGAAGCCGCGATTGAAAAATTGGTGTGAAGTCGGTTGGAGTCCAATCTATTTTTTCCTGAGGAAAACACAATTATCCGACCATAAGCTGGTAAACTTGTGCCAGCGGGGAAGGTCCATTTTTGCGGAGTCTCTGGGTCATCACTCAAAGAATAACCAGTGAGGTCAGCTTCGAGATTTTCAGGATTATGAATCTCAATCCAGTCGCTTGATTCACCATCCTCGTCTTTGAGGGAGGATTGATTGCTTGCTAGAAATTCGGAGATGACGGGCCCTGCTTTTACTCCGCTGGTCGCGACGAAAAATCCAGTTAGAAGCGCATAACGGAACATCTTTCTAAACATGCGCTCTTATTGCGAAAGAACAATCAATGAGTTGTAGTTTGGAGGTCTTAATTTGATGCTTTTAAGGAATTTCAGTTAATGCCAGCGGCTTTTTCTTTTGCTTCTTCGAGTGAAAGGCCAGCTTTAACGCCAGGACGGGTGTGGCCGATATGAGTGAGCCAAGCGGGGGCAAGGATGTTTTGTTTGGACTGAAATTTTTTGACGAGGCTGCTTGGGAGTTTTGGGAGTGGTTGTTTTAGGAGGGCTTGATAAATGGTTTGGGCCATCAGACGGTGGCCGTCCCGGTTGATATGAACGCCATCATTGGAGAGGTGGTAATCTGGATCGATAGTTCGTTTTTCTACCATGTGTTTGTTGATCGGTGTGTGAATATCGGCAACTTGGACAACACGTGATTTCAGCGAGAGGATGAAGGTGGCGTAGCAAGCGATTACTTCGGAGTCGTAGTGCTGGTAAATTTTGGTCCAGGAAAAGACGGGCGAATTTTTTCCAACAAGCTTGTTCTTTATCCCAGGAGCTTGGGGATCAAAAGGGGGTGGGGTAAGGAGAATGAGTTGGGCGCCGGAGGCATTAACTTTGTCAATCAGGCTATGAATCCCTTTTTGATATTGGATGAATCTACGCCCTGAGAAAGGGTGATAAATGCCATCGTTCATACCGTAACAGGCGATGACGAGATCGGGGTTGATTTTGCTAAGGGCGCGGGTGAGGCGCTCGGTAACATCAGGTCTGGGGAAGGGATGAGGTGGTTCGGAGAGGCCGGTCACTCCTTCGGAAGGAAGGCCTAGGGGGATGATTTCGGGAGTGTGTTCCTGAAGTGCGAGGGCCGCTTGGAGGTCGACGACATAGTCGCGAGCGGCGGTGATGGAGTCACCAAGGAAGAGGATACGATTGGCAGTGAGAAGAGGGCTAGGCTCCCTTGCGAGATCACTTTTTTTTCCTATTTTTTTTTAAGATGGGCGCGAACTAGGGCGCTTTGCTTGGCGTCAAGAATCTCCCAGCAAGCTAGACCGTTTCCGACAAGTTCGTATTCATCAAATGTCCAGACGACCTTTCTCTCTTTATCGAGTTCGACGATCTGGGGGTTCTTATCACCGGCGTGGCAGTTGCCGATGACAAGATTGCCATTCGGAAGCTCCTGAAGGTCGGTGGTCCAGGCGAGTTCGATATTGGTGCCGGGAATTTTCTTTTTCATTTCCCAAACAACTTTTTTATCCGGAGAGATTTCGAGGATTGAATTGCCGCTTCCTGATGCGATGAGAGTATTCCCGTTTTTGAGACGGATTGCTCCGAAGACGCGAGTTTTGGTCGCGTATTCCCAGACGATTTTACCGGTGGAATCGTATTCGGTGACGACCCCGGGGCTTTCGGCACAGGAGAGGTAGTGGCCATTGGGAAGGCTTTTGAGCATGCGAGTTTGGTGGCGGCCATTTTTTGGCAAGGGGACTTCTTTGACAATCTTGCTCTTTTTGTCGAGGTGGACGATGCGCCCGACACCGCTTTCGGCGATCATGGTGTGGCCGTCTTTGAGGCGCTGGAATGCGTGAACGTTGGCACCCTTGGAGTCGTATTTCCAAGTGATTTCCTTCTGCAGGGTGATCTCGGAGGTAATGGACCAGGAGTCGTGAAAGAGAATGTTACCGTTGGGAAGAAATTGGAGATCGTGGTGTCCGGTGTGACCGCGTTCAGGGCCTCCAGTTTTATGTTCCCAGATAACGGTTCCGTCGAGTTCGCAGATCGCAAGAATGTTTTTACCATAGGAAGCTCCCACGAGAACAAGGCGATCTTCTTTAGCCAAGAGGGTCAGGGGCAGAAGGAAGAGTAGAACAATCAGTTTCATGATTGAGGAGAATAAGGATAGAGGACGCCGGAGGTCCAATACGGAATATTAAATTCTGAATAAGTAAGCTTGAGAAACGATCTTACTTGGACTCGCAGAGCACTTTTGAAAGGTGGGCGATGATCGCATTCTTAAGCAATGCCATGATGCTCTTGGAGCGAAGTTACGGTTAGCTCGTTTTCTAAGAGAGCGCGGATTGCTTTTACGCTAGCTTCTGCGGCAGCGAGGTTCGTGCAGTGACTGATTTTATGTTGCACAGCACCAGAGCGGATTTTGACTTCATCTTCGCGGGCTTCGTGGCCGCTTGGAGTGTTGATGATGAATTGGATATCACCGTTTTTCATCATGTCGATGACATTAGGGCGCTTGTGCTCTGCCAGTTTGTAGAGACGCTCGACCTTGATGCTCTCATCATTGAAACTCTTATAGGTTCCGCCAGTGGCGTGGATTTTGAAACCGAGTTCGGCGAGTTCTCTGGCCACAGGAATTGCTCGTTCTTTGTCACGATCGTTGACAGAAAAGAAGACGTTCCCTTCTTTGGGTAGCGGGTTAAAGGCACTCATCTGAGACTTGGCATAGGCCATACCTAGGTTGGAGTCAGCTCCCATGACTTCGCCAGTAGATTTCATTTCTGGTCCGAGAACAATATCGATCCCAGGGAAGCGCCCCCACGGGAAGACGGCCTCTTTCACGCAGAAGCAAGGGGGAAGAATCTCCTCGGTGAAGCCAAGATCAACAAGCTTCTCCCCAACCATAATTTTAGCGGCTAGTTTGGCGAGAGGAACCCCGATGGATTTTGAAACGAAGGGAACGGTGCGGCTGGCACGCGGATTCACTTCGATGACATAAAGTTCGTCATCTTTAATGGCGAATTGGATGTTCATTAACCCCCGGACTTCAAGTTCTTTAGCAAGAGACTTTGCCCCTACAAGGATTTCGCTTTTGATTTTGTCGGAGAGGCTGAACGCGGGAATCACACAAGCGGAATCACCAGAATGAATTCCGGCTTGTTCGATATGTTCCATGATTGCTCCAACAACAGAGGTGTCTCCGTCTGAAATGCAATCGACATCGATCTCGGTGGCATTTTCGAGGAAGCGATCGACAAGAATTGGGCGATCCGGAGCGACATCAGTAGCGTTGCGGATGTAGTGGCGAAGTTCGTCGTCGTTATAGACGATCATCATACCGCGACCACCGAGGACGAAACTAGGACGGACAAGGACGGGGTAGCCAATACGCTCGGCGATTGCAACGGCCTCGTCCTCGGAAATTGCAGTGCCGGCTTCAGCTTGTTTAAGGCCAATTTTATCAAGAAGAGCTGAGAAGAATTTGCGATCTTCGGCTAGTTCGATGGACTTGGGTGAGGTGCCAATAATAGGCACGCCGTGGCGCTCGAGATCGGCCGCAAGGTTGAGAGGTGTTTGGCCACCAAATTGCACAATAACCCCATCGGGCTTTTCTTGATCGCAAATGTTCAGCACATCCTCGAGAGTGAGTGGTTCGAAGTAGAGCTTGTCCGAGGTATCGTAGTCCGTAGAGACGGTCTCGGGGTTTGAGTTGACCATCACGGATTCGTAGCCGAGTTCGCGGAGAGCGAAAGAAGCATGCACGCAGCAGTAGTCGAACTCAATGCCTTGGCCAATACGATTAGGGCCACCTCCGAGGATGACAATTTTCTTTTTGTCGGTCTCGCGGGCTTCGTTTTCGTCACCGTAAGTTGAATAGTAATAAGGAGTGGCGGCTTCAAACTCGGCGGCGCAGGTGTCCACGAGGCGGTAAGTTGGAATAATGCCTTTCTCCTTACGCGCAGCTCTGACTTCGTCTTGGCTGATTCCGCGAGCGTGGGCAATCTGGACATCGGAAAATCCAAGCTTTTTTGCGGTCCTTAAATCGAGGTTGGAGAGGTCTTTTCCTTCCTCAACAATAATGCGCATGTTCTCAAGGAACCATGGGTCGATTTGAGTGGCATCGAAGATTTCTTCGATCGTCCAGCCTTGCTCGAAGGCGACCTTGAGCCAGAAGATACGCTCAGCATTTGGGACATGGAGTTTGCGTTCCACTTGTTCGCGTGAGGCTTCGGGGTCCTTACCGTCGAAGCCGAAACCAAAACGCCCAGTTTCGAGCGAACGGAGTGATTTTTGGAGTGATTCTTTAAAAGTCCGGCCGATTGACATGGCTTCTCCAACGGCCTTCATAGAGGTAGTGAGGACGGGATCAGCAGTGGGAAATTTCTCGAAAGTGAAGCGAGGAACCTTGGTGACTACGTAGTCGATGGTTGGCTCGAATGAGGCCGGAGTCTCGCGAGTGATGTCATTTGGGAGCTCGTCGAGAGTATATCCGACAGCAAGCTTAGCTGCAATTTTGGCGATTGGGAATCCAGTGGCTTTTGAGGCGAGTGCAGAAGAGCGGCTGACGCGCGGGTTCATTTCAATTACAATGCAGCGGCCAGTCTTGGGATCGACGGAGAATTGAATATTCGAGCCGCCAGTTTCAACGCCGATTTCACGAATCACAGCGAAGCTTGCATCGCGCATGATCTGGTATTCGCGATCCGAAAGAGTCTGCGCGGGGGCCACCGTAATCGAGTCACCGGTGTGAACACCCATAGGGTCAAGGTTTTCGATGGAGCAAATGACAACGCAGTTGTCCGCGTGGTCACGCATGACTTCCATTTCGTATTCTTTCCAACCGAGAAGGCATTCTTCGACGAGGACTTCGGTAGTGGGCGAAAGGTCGAGACCGCGGTGAACGATCATTTCGAATTCCTCCTTGTTGTAGGCGATGCCGCCACCGGTCCCGCCGAGAGTGAAGGCGGGCCGTATGACGAGTGGCATAGAGCCAATTTTATCGGCGATGATCTTGGCCTCTTCCATGGAGTGGGCAACGCCGGAGGTTGGAAGATCGAGACCGATCTTGATCATGGCGTCTTTAAACCGTTGTCGGTTTTCACCCTTGTCAATGGCGTCGGCGTTTGCCCCGATCATTTTGACGCCGAGCTTGTCAAGCGTGCCGGCATGGAAGAGATCCATGGAAACATTGAGTGCGGTCTGGCCCCCAAGGGTGGGAAGAAGAGCGTCAGGCTGCTCTTTAATAATAATTTTCTCAATGACATCAGGCGTGATCGGCTCGATGTAGGTCCGCTCGGCAAACTGCGGATCGGTCATGATGGTGGCTGGATTGGAGTTTACTAAAACGACCTCGTAACCTTCTTCGCGGAGCGCCTTGCAAGCTTGTGTGCCGGAGTAGTCAAATTCACATCCTTGTCCGATGACAATGGGGCCTGCTCCTACGACGAGAATTTTTTTGATGCTGGTATTCTTCGGCATTTTTTAAAGCGGTGGGGCTAAAACTTCGTGTATCTGCCAAGGGCGCGAGGTTTTGTAAAGAGTGATCGCTTTTTCGGGGGCTTAAGATGCAAAAAAGCTTGGCCTCTTGCGAATATGACCTGTTTTATGGAAATCGATGCCCCTGCTTTCGGAGTGAGAGCGAAGGCATTTTAAGAAGGTAGAACGATAGAGGTTTTCATACAGTGATGCTTTGACATCGCAGTGTTCTCTGGAGCAGCGCTACTTTTGAAACTCTGTTTGGACCAGGGTGATTTTTGCGAACAATTTTTTTTGAGAAGGATTTTGGATTGAGTCTATGGCTTTTGGAGGTCAGGGATGGGGTGGATGATGACGAAGCACTACCGCCCGGAAATCGATGGCCTTCGCGCTATTTCGGTGATTGGAGTGGTTTTGTTCCACCTCGAGCTGGGTTTTCCTGGCGGTTTTGTGGGGGTCGACGTCTTCTTTGTAATTTCGGGTTATCTCATCACAGGGATTCTCCTCCGACAACTCGGTGAAGATCGGTTCTCTCTGATGGAGTTTTGGGCGCGGAGAGTTCGCCGAATCGTTCCGGCCGCCATGGTAATGGTGGTTGGGGCTCTTCTGATTGGTGCATTCCTGCAAACTCCGGAGCGCTACGCCTCCTTGGCTCGGAGCGCAATGGCTCATGTCCTAATGGCGTCGAATTGCTACTTCACTCGCGATCAAGGCTATTTCGCCGAAAAATCCGACTATGAACCGCTCCTTCACACCTGGTCGCTTTCGGTTGAAGAACAATTTTATCTGATCTTTCCTCTTATTGTTTGCTTCGTGTGGAAGCGGGCTCCGCAACGGCTCGTTCTCGTCTTAATAAGCGCTGCCTTGATTTCTTTCAGTTGGAGTTGGTTCGAAGTTGTTAATAATCCCAAGTGGGCCTTTTTCCTTCTTCCCGCCCGTGGCTGGGAACTCCTTGTGGGAGCGCTCTTGGCGATTCTGCCTCAAAAGACAATGCGCTCTTTTTGCGATGAAGCTTGGGCTGGGTTGGGCCTCGTCTTGGTGTTAGCTCCCATGTTCTTTTTTGATCGGCAAACCGCTTTTCCTGGTCCTGCCGCTCTGGCCCCGGTTCTCGGAGCAGTTCTTCTTATTTGGACTGGTGGAAGCACAAAAGTTGGCAAGTTGCTGGGCTGGAGAGCTTTAGTTAAGATTGGTCTTATTTCTTACTCGCTCTACCTGTGGCACTGGCCTTTTGTGGTTTTTGCTCGCGAAATGATACTTGAGCTGACGCCTACTTGGAAGATTTCGCTACTGGTTGCATCACTTCTGGCTGGTTACTCTTCTTGGCGATGGGTCGAGATGCCTTTCCGTTCGGGGTTTCTTTTGGCCACGCGGAGGCGGTCTTTGATCTTCGGGATGACATCGGCAGTGATTCTTTTTGTAATTGCCTTCTCCGTTAAAGCTAGCGGCGGATTTCCTTCAAGGCTACCCGCTGAACTGAGGCTCATTATTTCCGATATCACCTGGAATGGTGCCGAATACACGAGTGCGAAAAGCGAGGCAATTCCTATCGGTTTTCAGGATGACGGACCGGTGGATTTTGTCTTGTGGGGAGATAGCCATGGCGCTTCGGCAGCGCCCGCTGTTAATGTAGTGGCGACCGATTTTAAGCTCAAAGGTCACGCGTATCTTAATAATGGAACGCCTCCCGTGACTGGCCTCTGGTTCGCCGACATGCATGCAGCCGCAGCTGCAGAAATGGTCGCTTTAAACGAAAGGGTGCTCGCTGAAATTATCGACTCGAAACCAATGGCTGTTTTCCTTGTAGGACGATGGGTGGCGCGTTGCGAAGGTTACAATGAAGCGGAAATGGTTGGCGAACCCGACAGCCTCCGATTCACCACTATGTTAGTCGACTCGATGATTCCTGAGCCGACTTTTAAAGAGGCGAGTAGTGCCCTTGCTCGACAAATCAAAGCGATGGGAGCAAGACTTGCGGTTCACGGGATTAAACTCGTCATTTTTCAACAGGTTCCCGAAAGCAACGAAAGTCGGACTGCCTCGCGATTTTATTCCATGAAACGTTTCTCCGGGACATCAAAAGTCCCTCAATTCACGACGACTAAAGATGAATTTTTAAAGCGGCAGGAACGCACGATGAAGCTCCTTGAAAATCAGACCACCGAAAATATCAGTGTTATCGACGCGAGCAGTCGATTCTTTTTCGGGAATCATGATCAGCTCAAAGTTTATGCTGAACGATCCTACTATCGCGATGAGGACCACCTTACCCGGGCTGGCGCAATGCACTACTTAGAGCCAGCTTTCAAAAAGTTTATGAGCTGGATCCCACGCGAAGAATCGAAATAACTAGACCACGCTTTTCACCAAACACCTCGGCAATTTCTTTCAAATGTCCCGAATCTTTGAAGCCTAATTTTTCGTTCACTCGCCGCGAAGCTTCATTGTGATCAAAGTAAAAGCTTAGGAGATTCTCTACGCCCAGCCGAGGACACTCCGTGATCATCTTTTTCTTGAGACGAGTTCCAAGACCTTGCCCTTGATGGCTTGGGCAAATATAGGTGCTGATTTCAGCTGTTTTATCGTAAGCTGGCCGACCCGCGTAAAATGACCGCAGATAGACGCACGCGACCACCTTGCCTTCATCTTCTGCCACCCAGCATGGTCGCCGATCTGGATCAAATTCCTGAAACCAAGCCCACCGCTCTTTCACCGTTACGGGCACCAAGTCAGCGGTCGCTTTCCCGCCTGAAATCGAATCGTTATAAATCGAAACAATCGCAGGAAGATCGGCGTCAGTGGCATCGCGAATGATCATCGGCTAGAGTGTATCAAGCAACTTCCCATTCGCAAATCAAAGGCTAGGTCTTACTGTGCCGCGTGCCACTTAGGTTTGATCCCAAATCGCTCCACTTTCCAGATCTAGGAATGTGGCTTGATCCACATCGGCCAAGGCCCTTTGCTTTCGTCTCGCACGGCCACGCTGACCATTTTGCACGACACCAACGCGTGCTTTGCTCACCTGGCACTGGCCACATCCTCGTTAAACGCTACGGCGTCAAAGCCTCGACAATTGAAGCGCTCGATTGGGGTGAGCAAAGAATTATTAACGACCACCACATCACCCTCTATCCTGCTGGTCATATCACAGGATCGGCCATGATTCGAATCGAGGGCCCGGATCAATCGGTCCTTTACACCGGTGACTTTAAAACTCGATCTTCTCATACTGCCGAAATCGCGGAGTTCCCGAAGTCAGACATTCTCATCATGGAGACCACCTTCGGGCGACCGCAGTTCGTCTTCCCGCCAACCGATGAGATTGAAAAAGATATCTCCCGCTTCGCTCGTGAGACTCTCGACGACGGGGAAACGCCTGTCTTTCTTGCTTATTCGCTCGGTAAAGCTCAGGAAGCTCTCGCCATTTTACACAATGCCGGAATTGAAACGGTCGTGCACAAAACAGTTTTCGAAATGACGCAAGCTTGTCGCGACCTTAAAGTCGATTTGCCCAAACCTGTTCTCTTAGAAAAAAATATTCCGCCTGGAGTTGCTATCATTGCCCCGCCCAATGCTGTGCGGGCGCGCGTGATTCGCAGTCACAAAAAACGTCGGACTGCCATGCTCAGCGGATGGGCCCTTACTCCTGGTTCGCAATACCGTTACCAAGTTGATCAAGTCTTCCCACTTTCCGATCACGCTGATTACCCTGGCCTCCTCGAGTCAGTCGAAAAAGTCTCCCCTTCCCTAGTCTATACTCTACACGGTAGCACTCGCAAATTCGCCCGTGATCTCCGGGCCAGAGGCATCGAAGCATGGTCGATTTATGGCGACGACCAACTCGAGCTCCTCGAATCTGCTTCTCCTGAACTTCCGCTCAAAAAAGAGCTTCCACGGCCTTCCTCCGATCTTCGTGAACTCAGCGAACTTCTCGAATCGCTTACCACTACCGCCTCTCGACTTAAGAAAATCGAACTTCTCTCGATTTTTCTCCAAGATCGCACCAACCAAGAACTACCGGTTGTTACTCGTTGGCTCAGCGGATCTGGTATCACTCATCTCGGCAATGTCATGATCCGGCAAGCCCTCCTCGAAGTCACCGGTTTCCCCCTCGCTAAATACAAAACTGTCTCTGCAAGCCAAAATGACTCCGCTCGCACTGCGAGACTTCTTCTGGAAGAAGCACCCCTTAATCCCCTTGCTCATTCCTTCAAAGAAGTTGCTACGCATTTCGACCAACTGCGTAGAGCTAATGGCGCCCTTGCTAAAACTCAGCTCCTCTCATGTTATCTCTACCAATGCCATCCGGCGGAAGGCGAGACTATGGTCCGGCTCCTCACCGGCGGGCTTCGCGCCGGAGCTAAGGAAGGACTTTATGAAGAAGCTGTGGCTCAGGCTTTTGATGTATCGCACTCGGATATTCGCTATGCCTCGATGCTCACCGGCGATCTTGGCGAGGTCGCTATCGCAGCAAAAAATAAAACACTCGCTGAGATCCAATTGCGGCCTGGCACGCCTATCAAACCGATGTTGGCTTCTCCCACTGAAGCTGCGGAAGACATTATCAAATGGCACGATAGCAAAGATATCCCACTTTGGCTTGAGCCAAAGTACGATGGGATTCGGAGCCAACTTCATGTTACTTCAGATGGGGCTCATCTTTTTTCTCGTGATCTGCGCTCACTTGATGATGAATTCCCCGAGATCCTTGAGGCTGCTCGGACCCTTCCCCCATGCCTTTTAGATGGTGAACTCATCGCCTACGCGGAAGGAAAACGGCTTACTTTTTTCGACCTCCAAAAACGACTTGGCCGGAAGAAAATTCAGGGTGATCTCTTTCTTGGAGCCGCCATCCCGGTAAAATTTATGGCCTTCGATTGTCTCTATTCCCAAAGAGCACTCATTGATGCTCCCTTGGAAGAACGCCGGAAAGCCCTCGAATCGCTGGAACTCTTCGGCCCCTTTACACTAGTGCCCTTCATTCGTCTCGACGGAGCTGATATCGAAGCTTTGGAGCGAGAATTTAAAAAAGCAATGTCTGATGACAATGAAGGACTCATCGCAAAAAATTGCTCATCGAGTTATCAGCCGGGTCGACGAGGTCAGTCATGGAAGAAGCTCAAAGGTGTGATGCCGACTCTCGATTGTGTTGTTATCGCTGCTCAGCAAGGACATGGAAAACGGTCAGGACTACTATCGGATTACACTTTTGCTGTGAGGGACAAAAAATCCGGCGAACTTCGGACCCTAGGAAAAGCCTACTCTGGCCTCACGGACGATGAAATTGAAGATCTCACCGACCATTTCCAAAAGACCACGATTGAAAGAATCTCACGACGGGTCGTGAAAGTCAAACCGACCATCGTGCTGGAAATTGCCTTTGACAAGATTCGTCTCTCAAAGCGCCACGATTCTGGCCTTGCCTTGCGATTCCCGCGGATCAAAGCGATCCGGCACGACAAAAATCTGGATGAAATCGACACTCTTCAAACTGCCCAAAAATTACTTTAGATAGGAGTCTTATCGCTTCTTCGCGAGATGAACTTTCGCTTCTTTTTTCGTTGTGAAGGGATCTGGGTCCACTTCATACCAAGACGATTTCTGGATTCGGTCGCGGTTATAGGGTGGTGCAAAAATATCCACTAGCTGTGTCAGTTTTTTTGCTTTTAACCGATGGATATTTCGCGCTTTTGATGTCAATGAGGACACCGAGGTCTTCTTGAGAATCTCGTGGTTCGTTTCTTTAAGGAGGACATGTTTATGGTCCGGCTTTTCTCCGAGAAGATCGTAATTCCAAGTTTCAATCTCGCCTGAAGCGCAGAGGATTACTCCGGTCATCTCCGGATGATCGTGGTGAGAAATTTCTTCTTCTTCTTCAAATTGCAAAAGAGTCACGTGGAAGTCGCGCTGTTTTTCGAGAGGTTCAAAATCCACCCGTTTGTTTCCAAGGCCGCGATGAGCTTTTTTGAATGCTTCTAGCAAATATTCGTCTTTTAAGTTGAGCCGTGAACAAAGTTCTGCCGCTTTGGTGACGTAAGCTGATTCATCCCAATCGTCAAGGTGTTGACGGGTTGCTTCTTTTTCGACTGCTTCGAGGAAAGCGTCCCAATTGATCGTTTGCATTTCAGACAAGCGGCCTTGGCAGGCATTGGCTCGGGTCGCTAAGGCTGTAAGGCTTGGTAGTGCCATCGTCAGCCCTAAAAAACCAGGCAAGGAGGTTCGGATAAAATGTCTGCGATCATAATCATCCATCGCCAAAATTATTGTCAAATAATGGCAAAGACAAGCTTGGGCTGAAAATTGGAACCCTTTCTCATGAAGTTATCATATTAAATTAGGCAACTTCTGAGTTGTTTGGCGCTCACCAGACGGGGATATTAACTCCCGAGGAATTTTCATCAGCGCAAGAAATTGTATGCTACGTTCAAACGTTTCTCGTCCCCATTCACGTTATGTCTCAATTCTGGCGTTTCTTTTTCCCCTTAATCCTGACTGGGTGCCTTTCGGCTCAGATTCGCATTAACGAGTTCATGGCCTCAAATACGAGGGCTTTTCCCGATATTGTAGATTTTGAGGATTACCCCGATTGGATCGAGCTCCATAATCCTAACCTTGAGGACGCGAGTCTTGACGGGTTTTTCCTTAGCGATGATCCCGCCTCTCCGTTCAAATGGCCGATTCCTGATGGCGCGGTTGTTCCGGCTGGAGGATACTTGCTTTTCATGGCGGACGGTAACGATGCTGGCCTCGGGGAATCCCACCCAAGGGGATATTGGCCGTGGCGGGATTTTACAACCGAGCGGTACCACACTAATTTCGGATTGAGCGCTGAGGGAGAATCGGTCGTCTTGACTCGGACGACAGGCGCTACGTCTACGACGCTCGTCACCACTGGTTCTCGGTGGGCTTATTTGGACGATGGTTCGGATCAATCAACTCAGTGGAGAGCGCGTAATTTTGACGACAGTGGTTGGGCCTCGGGCCTTGCTGATTTTGGATACGGCGACGACCCCGTCACTGAAGTCTCATATGGCGGAGATGAGGATAATAAATATATCACGACCTACTTCCGGCATAAATTTGACGTAACAGATTCCAGTCTTTACCAAAATCTTTCGCTCGCTCTTCAAGCGGATGATGGGGCTGTTGTCTATTTAAATGGGGCGGAGGTCGTTCGTGATAACATGCCAGCTGGCATCATTACCTCACTCACGACAGCCGTTGGAAGTGTCGGCAGTAGTGAGGCAGATTTTCTTAACTACCTTATCCCTGTCTCCGGGTTGGTGACGGGTGAAAATGTCCTCGCGGTTGAGATTCATCAGCGAAGTGCTGACAGCTCGGACATCCGCTTCGACCTTTCTCTTGAGGCTTCTTATTACACCGGAGTCGTAACGGTGGATACGATCTCCTACGGTAGCCAAGTTACCGACATTTCTTATGGCCGTGATGCTGAGTCGCCTAACATTTGGAAGCAGTTTGCCGAATCTACTCCAGGATCTGCCAATACGACTGCTGAGGTTACCAGCCTGCGTCTTTCTAGTCGTGGAGTTACCATTGCTCCGCGAGCCGGCTTATATTCTTCTGATCAAATCATTAGTCTTAGTACGACTGAGGGAGAGATTTATTACACCTTGGATGGGAGTAATCCGTCTACTTCGGCTACGCTTTATACGGAGCCTTTCCCGATTAGCGCAACCACCATTGTAAGAGCCCGTGTCTTCGAAGCCGGTAAGGTTCCTGGCCCTATTCTGACTTCGACATATATCTACGGAGAGTCTTTTAATGGCCTCCCCATCGTCTCTGCTGTGGCCGATCCCGAAACTCTCTTCGGAGATGAAATCGGGATCTACGACAACGAGCACGAACCGGTCCGCAGCAGAATGAATGAGGTTTATAAAAAGAAGGACGCACCCGGGCATGTTGAATTTTTTCCCGTGGATGGGAGTGAGGGGTTCCAAGTCAATGGTGGCTTCCGTATAGGTGGCGAAAACAACTGGGGATCTCATGAGCAAAAGGCTCTTAACTTCACTTTGCGCGGGAAATATGGTGATGATGCTATCAAATATGACCTTTTCCCCGGAAGCAATATTCCTGTTCATACCGCTATCGCTTTTCGCGAAGGTGGTGATGATTGGGATGATGCGATGCTTCGCGATGCCATGTGGAACACCATTGCAGAAGGTCGCCTCGAGGCTGAGACCAATGCCTCTCGTCCGTGCGTTGTTTTTTTAAATGGAGAATACTGGGGAGTTTATAACATTCGCTCACGCTGGGACGAGCAATGGCTCTTCGAACATTACGGTGTCGACAATGGCGAATATGACCACATTGGATATGGCCGCTTTACAAGTAGTAGCACGACTCTAGGTGTCGAGAATGGTGACTTAGAAGATTGGCTTGAACTCCTAGAATTTATCGACGCGAACGACATCAACGAAGCTGGCAATTGGGCCTTTGTGGAGTCGCGCGTTGATCTCGATAGCTTCATCGATTTTATCGTTTCTGAGTCATTCGCTAATAATACTAGCTGGGGCCATAACCGCGAAATTTGGAAGGCCCACAAACCTGGTAGTAAATGGCGGTGGTTTCTCCCCGACATGGATCGCACTTTTAAAGATTCGGATATCAATCGTAATGTTTTCGACGATATCTTGAAGGACGACGCCCTGCTCGACCGCATTAAAAACCAACCTACTTTTAAAGCTCGGCTGGCCCAGCGCTACGCGGCTCATATTGCTTCTACTTTTTCCTCTGCTCGGATTAACAAGATCATCGATTCCCTCGGTGCTATTATCACACCGGAGCTCGATCGCCACAAAGAGAAGTGGGATGGGAGCATTGATGCTGATGACCAGGCCCGCGATCTCAAAGAAATCAAAGACTACAACGAAGAACGGTTGACTGAAGTTCACGACGAGATCGACTCCGAACTTCGCATCGACCCAGCTGTTGATATTACTTTTGTGGCCAATGGTTCTGGTTCCTTCCGTATTGAGGGTGTTGAAGTCGAAGCTGGGACCCTCAAACTTTTTCCAAACCTCAATACCACTGTCGAAGCTGTTCCTGCTCCTGGCTTTGCTTTCGTTTCGTGGGAAGCTCTTCCGGGAGAGGCTACCACAATTCTCAATTTTGCTGGTCCTGCAACTCTAACTGCCAACTTCATTCCTGCTGGTGGAATTGTTACGGGGGGCACCCTCGCTTCAAATACGACGTTTACGCTCGCGAACTCACCCTATTTTATCGAGACCGATCTTATTGTCCCTGCTGGCACGACTTTAGATATCGATCCCGGAGTTGTTCTCGAAATGGCGACTGGACGCAATATCCGCGTTATGGGCACTCTTGAAATTAAGGGCACAGCTGGTCGGGAGGTTATCATCCGCGGACGGAACAACACTACCTGGGGAGGACTTTCATTTGAAGAACCTTTGACGACTTCTACTCTCACGCATCTCATCGTGCGGGATGCTTCGCGTGGTCAAGAGCCCACTCTTTATCCGGCGGGGATTGCTGGTTTAAATGCCGATGTTGTTATCGACTTTCTGAATATTTCTGGGGGACGTGGCCCTCTCTTTTTTCGGGGTGGCTCGACAATCCTACGTGACAGTTTTGTCGACATTCCGATTACGGGCGATGGCATTAATATCAAAGGTGGCTACGCCGAAACTCACCGCACGACCTTCCTAGGAAACAACTCTGTCGATACCGATGCTATCGACTACGATGGCGTGATCAATGGGATCATCAAGGGTTGCCGAATCTATAATTTTCGTGGGTTCAACAGCGACGGAATCGATACTGGTGAGCAATGTGTTGATGTTCTCATTGAAGGAAATTCTATCTTTTATAATTCTGATAAGGGGATCTCAGTGGGCCAAGGTTCAACTGTCATTATGAGAAATAACCTTGTTGTCGGCTGCCTTCAGGGTGTTGGTGTTAAAGATGCTGGTTCAGCTATTTTGATTGATCAAAACACTTTTGTTGACTGCGCGGAGGCTGTCGCCTCTTTTGAGAAGAATTTTGGCAAGGGTGGAGGAGCTGCAATTATTACCAATAGCATTTTTTCAAAATGCGGAGTGCCAGTGAGTTCCGACGCCTTTTCTACGCTTACGGTCTCTTACAGTCTGAGCGATACCACTCCGCTCGTGGGCTCCAACAACCTTATAGCTGACCCCCTGTTCGTCGATGCTACCGACCTCAACTTTCAGCTTTTGCTCGAATCACCCGCAAAAGATAGTGGTGACCCAGCTCATACCCTCGATCCTGACGCGACTCGTGCCGACCGCGGCGCACTCTACACTTACTCATCAGATGACTATCCTTTTGAAATCGGCAAAACTGTGGTCATTAACGAAATTCTTGCAAATTCTGGAACTGCGCCTGATTGGATAGAGCTACACAATCGATCTTCGAGCCCGGTTAATATCGGGGGGTGGTTCCTCAGCGATGATGGTAGTGATCTCGCAAAATATCGAATTCCTCTTAATACTGTTCTCCCAGCAAATGGTTACCTGACCTTCTTTGAGGATATTAATTTTGGACCTGAAAGTGCTGACCCAAATCGGATTACGGGCTTTGGACTCAGTGATAATGGAGAAACCGTGCATCTCACGTCTGCTATCAATGACGTTCTGACAGACTATCGGTTTAAGGAAAATTTTGGAGCTTCGCTGGAAGGGACCACACTCGGATACTATTACAAGTTAGGATCGGGAACCTACAACTTCATTGCTTTGCAAGATCCCACTCCGACCGCGCCCAACGCTGCGCCTAAAATCGGGCCCATCATCATTTCTGAGGTGATGTATAATCCAGCCATCGATGGCGCTTCGGAATATCTTGAGTTACTAAACATCAGTGATTCTTCGGTCTCTCTCTTTGATAATACGACTGGTAAGGCTTGGCAATTTAGCGATGGAATTGACTACGAATTTCCTGCTGGGGCCCCTCTCGTTATGGCTCCGGGTGAGCGTATTGTTCTCACCCGAAGTCTCACCGCATTTAACTCGGAATTTACGACACCTGAAGGAACTCGTGTTTTCGAGTGGCTCACTGGAAAACTTTCTGGGGGTGGTGAGACCGTCCAACTTGCTCGCCCTGGCCCCGTTAACGACCTCAATGAAGTACAATATGTTCGGGTTGATCGGGTAAAATATAACAACAAAGCCCCTTGGCCGATCAGCCCGGATGGCGATGGTCCTTCGCTCACGAAAATTGCCGAGAATCAATATGGAAATGACTACCTCAACTGGCGTGCCGCTGCTGGCAGCCCCGGAGCTGGGGCCCCCGGGCTTTCTTATGACGACTGGGTCATCTCTAATAACAT
>JAKMGP010000173.1 GCA_022424905.1 Akkermansiaceae bacterium
AACCAAATTTCGTGAAAAACCTACTTACCTTGATTTTTCAGAAAGAGAGCTAGCGGTGTTACCTTCAATTCTCACAAGGCTTTCGGGCCGTCATTGGCCCGAGCTTGTGAAAGCAGTATCTAGCAAAAATCTTACTTTGTTAGAAAGTGAGTTCGTTTCATTTCGGAAAAAGTGCTTTTTAAAGGCTATCTGGACTAAGCGTCCAATCGCCCGTCTTGCGAGCGCATTCCAAAAACAGTGGGTGGTAAATCTTTTTCCACGACAAGGGGCCCCGGTGATTGAGCTCACTTCTGGAGATGATGGTGAGTCGCGAAAGTTACTTGAGAAAATTACGGAAGAATTTCGCAAACTCGTTTATCAGGACGTCCGAGTTGTTGAAAATTCATCTCAAAAAAAGGCGAGGCATTGGTGCCGACTTTCCTGTCTTCAGGTTGTTTTAGTTTTTGCAAATACCCCCGTTCCCGCCGGGCTCAAAGCTGAGATTACGGTGGCTCGCGATGAAAATGATCAGATTTATTGGAAATCCCAAGGGCTCGATTCGCGGAGCAACTTAGAAAGCACTAAAAACTTGAAAGTATTTTTGCTCAATTTCTTCAAAAAAAAATCCAGTATATTGAAGCAACGATATTCTTCTGTCATCCGAGCGGCTCGTTATTAATAAGCCTCATTCCGATTATGAAAATACTCTCAGCCACAGCTTCGTTCCTAAAGATTATCAATAATAGAGAGGTTGCCTTGTCCTTGTTGTAACAAATCTCCTTCCTCTTAGGATTATTTTGATGAAATTGATAAGACACCTGAGTTGCCCTAGATTACCTAAATTTAAGAGAGCTGAGTTCACCGCTATTTTGGTTCGATAAGAGGAGTCCCGATTAAAGTAGCTGAGGGTTTTGACGAATTGATTATTGAAACAAACTATTCCTGGTTCATGACTAAAGAGAGAATTATTGATTTTGTAGACGTTCCCGGAACGATTCTGCTAAGACCACATGATTTCGATAGCGAAGATGAAGGGGGTGATTATGATTTTCTTGAGGTTGGTGGTGATCAATTGGGTCTGAGGATTGAAGAAAAATTAGGGGCTCCTCTGGTTAAAATAACTCGGACATACGTCCATCAGAGATACTATGAATGGGGACAGATTGATGTTCTGCCATCGCTGGAGTGGAATGGATTTAGATATGCTGATACGGAGGCCGTGATTGCCGCAGCAGTCGTTGGGCCGGATGGGATCCGAAGGCCTCGGTTGGGTCATGATGGCTTCATTTCCTGGCTAACAAGTCTACTTTGGGGGGGGTTCTACAAAGAGAAATATGATGAAATAATTACGAGGGCTGCACATGAAGATCGCGATTGTTTTTATCAAAGTCTTGAATGGGCGCTTGGAGTTGGATGGGCCGATGAAATGATGGAATGGGCTTTGAGAGGTGACGCGAGAAAGAGTGCGAAGCACGTCAAGAGTATTAGAAGGGCTCTTAAATGGAAACAGTTCAGGAGATCCGGAGGCGATACGATTTGCGGTGTTGTTCGACATTGGTGGTGTGAAGCCCTCCATCACTTAAAACCTCAACTGCCGATGCTTGCATTTGTGGGTCCGGATGGGAGTGGAAAGTCATCGGTCATTGAGGGAGTTTCCGAGAAGCTGAATCACATGGGATTACAGCAGAAATTTTTGCATTGGAGACCGTATGGAGTCCAAGGTCGTGAAGATTTGGGGCAACCGGTAAGTAATCCGCATGCGGATCCACCAAGAGGGTGGCTCTCTTCGACAGTCAAATTAGGAGTCCTGTTTTGGGACTGGTGGCTGGCTTCGCTTACGGTGCTGAAGCACGCTCGCGCAAAAACGTCTCTGGTTATTTCTGACCGTTACTACAATGACATGTTGGTAGATCCGGTCCGATACCGTTACGGCGCGGGTCTAGGCCTAGCTCGCCGGGTCTTTAAGATATTCCCCGAACCGGAGCTCGTATTCGTTCTTGTTGGGGACCCGGAGATTATCCTTCCGCGGAAAAGGGAAATTCCCATGGATGTTCTCAGCCAACAGTTGGTTCTCTACCGGAATTTGGAAAGACGGCTTGGAGAGCGAGCGCGATTGATCAATGTCAACGATAGCCTTGAAGATGTCATCGAGGATGTCTTTGGTCACCTAAAGACTTATTTACGGGGAGAAAAGAAGAAGTCATTTAAAGCTGACATGAGCCGGCATTTACGGGTGGCTCAGTTCGTTCCGCACTATCCTTCGGTTGAGGGTATTTCCGCTTATTGTCGTGGTTTGTCCAAGGAAATGAATCTCATTTCTCCACGTAGCTGTCCTGTCATTACATTGAGGACAGAGCTTAAGAATCTATCCGGAGATGAGGAATTACTTCATTACCCCCATGATTCTCGGAATCCCATGAGCTTGCCAAAAAATCTAATTTTGGATCTCGAAAACAATGTTCATCAGCTTGATGGAGTGGTGTTTCATGGGGCCTATCACCCCAAAGTGGGAATGCTACGTCGTCATCTAACGCGGATTGGCATCCCGTTCATTTTTGTGCCGCATGATCCCTATGTCCCTGAGCTCACTCAGCACCATGCTTTGAGGAAGTGGGTTTTTTGGCACGTCTTTGAGAAGAGAACAATCAGAAACGCAGTAGCGGTTCAGCTATTGGCTGGTGAACATGAAAAGCCGCTCCGCGAACTGAGATTTGATATTCCTACAGAGGTCATCCCAAATGGCTGTGAACTTGAGACGATTTCAGAAATTCCAGACCAAGTAAGAATACCCGGAACGGGGGATCGCGTGCGCATTCAGTTTATAGGAAGAATGGATCGTAATCACAAAGGATTGGACTTGCTAGTTGAAGCCTTCGGCCAGTTCGTGAGGGAGGAATCTTTTAATGAGGTTGACCTGATCCTCACGGGTAATGATTGGGAGGACAGAGAAGAGTTAGAGAACCTGTCTTTGAAGTTGGGTCTGAAGGGCCGGGTGTTCTTTACCGGACCCCGGCCCGAGCACTCGCTAGTCATTCATTCAGAGGCAGATGTCGTGATTCTTCCTTCTCGTTTTGATGGGTTTGGTTTGTGTATTGTAGAAGCGATGCTCGCAGCTCGTCCGGTCTTGGTCTCAAAACGTGCCGGGGTCTCAAGCCATGTTGATGATGCGGGTGGCGGCTGGTTGTTTGAGCCCACTGTGGAGGGTATAAAAGATGGGCTCGTGGAAGCCTGTCTTACGAGATCGGAATGGCCGGGAATGGGCGAGGCCAATCGTGACTATGTGGTTAATAATTTGACGTGGAAACAAGCGGCTGAAAAAACTCTTGATATGTATCGCCGGCATTTCTGATGAAGATGGACTTAAAAGATAAGGGAATCTTGGCGCCTCTGGGTTTTGATGAACATGGAGATGATTCGTGGAGAGTTCTCAGGAGAGGAGGACATATCCTTCTCTTAGTTCCGGATTGCGCTGCATCAGTCAGCAAGGGATTGCAGCTATATCGTCCACAAAGACTTCTGGCGCGCTTGTTTGTTGGTGCGGTTTCGAGGTTTCCATTTGGCCGGTTATTTTTGAAGCGAATTAAAGGATCCATATTAAGCGGCGCTGCCATTCAAACTGTGCTTGATACAACAGAAGCTACCTTGGTCTGTCTTCTTCTTGGAAACCCCTCTCAAGAGGAACGGCGAATCATCCTCCTTGCTGAAACTGGAACCGGACATCATTTTATTATTAAGTTGGGTTGGGGTGTTCTTGCGGTAGAGAAGATATATCGGGAGCGAAAATTTCTGGAAATGAATGCTGGAAGAAATGCTGTCATCCCTTCGCTAACTAATGTTTGGAGCGAGAACCAATGGGAGGCTTTTGCGATTCCTTACTTTGATGCCCCGGGAGATGTTCCTTTTGAGAAGGTCTGTGAAGTCCTTAAGTCTTGGTGTCCTGATTCCCCTGCTGTTCGGCTCTCGAGTTTGGATGAATGGATGGGAGTAGTTTCGCAAATTTCGGATGAGAAGGAGCGCGAATTTTTGATCAATCGGTCCGCTGGGCTGAGAATCAAAAAATCGCTGAGTCATAGAGATTTTGCTCCCTGGAATGTTCTTTCCTCTAAAAATGGGGATGTGTCCGTTATCGACTGGGAGTTTGGAAGAGATGAGGGTGTTCCGGGATGGGATCTTGTTCATTATCTGTTTCTTTCGGCCCATTTGGTTGACCGTCTTCCTGCGAGCGAGGCGAGTATTCGTGTTGTCAATTTATTAGAGTCAAAAGCTAAGTGTGTCGAGCTGGTCAAATATTGGGGCTGGGCTGGGAATGTTGATTTGCTGGTTAAAAGTTATTTTTACTCAATGAGTGAGCAGATGGAGGATTCTGCTGAATTAGCCAAGGCGGTTCATGCTGCCTGAAATTTTTGAATGAGTTATGAAGGACCGCCCTGTTGTCTTACTTTCTGCATATGGTTGTGAACCTCATAAAGGTTCGGAAGGGGGAGTTGGTTGGAATTGGGCGTTACAGCTTGCCAAGGGTAGCGAGGTCCATGTGGTGACCCGAGAAGCACGGCGTCCCGCCGTAGAGGCTTTTTTAAATGAGCATGGGCTCGAGAATCCCAAGTTTATCTATGTGGAGTTGCCTCAATGGACCTTGAGGTTCAAGGAGAGCACTCTGGGGATGAACATCTACTACATGTTTTGGCAAGTGGCCTGCTGGGTGAAGTGTCGCCCTCTTGTCGGGAAGCTGGGAGTCGATATCGCCCACCATGTCAGCTTTATGAGTTTGACGCGCGGATCGTTCGTTCCTTTTCTCGGGGTGACGTCGGTGATTGGCCCAATCGGTGGATTGCAGACTGTTCCGAAAGCAGCAAATCCCGTGATGAGAAGTCGCATAATGGAGGCTATTCGAACGATGGCCGTAAAGTTCTTTCGTTTTAATCCGGTAGGACTTTTGACGGCCTGGAAGGCTGATTTGCTTG
>JAKMGP010000179.1 GCA_022424905.1 Akkermansiaceae bacterium
GGAGACATCGTTGGCTACAACGCGGACCCTTCTACTTGTCTGGAACGTGTGCGCGAAAATAACTGGCCAGTCGTAAAAGGGAATCATGATGAAGATGCTTCGGGCAATCACAGTCTCGATAGCATGAATCCGGTGGCGGCCTCTGCGTTGCAGTGGACCAGGGAACAGCTCACCGATGAGCAGCGTGATTGGCTTCGAAAAATCAGAATGGTCCGGCAGGTGGAGACCTTCACGGTCGTTCATTCTACATTGGATCAGCCTCAGGCGTGGAATTATGTGACCAACAAGTTTGATGCGATTTCAAACTTTTCTTATCAGTTTACGAATCTCTGTTTTCACGGTCATACTCATGTCCCACGGGTTTTTGTTCGTGATGCAAAAGTGTCGGAAGTTGAGCCCGATACGGTAGTCATCGAAGCTGGGATGAAATATTTCATTAATACCGGATCTGTCGGTCAGCCCCGTGATGGCGATTGGCGTGCCTGTTATGTGATTTATGACATGCCCACTTCAACGGTGACTTTCCGTCGCATTGAGTATGATCTCGCTGCTACCCAAGAAAAAATTCGCGCTGCGGGCCTTCCTGATGTTCTCGCCGATCGTCTTGCACAGGGCCGCTAGTCTTGCACAGGGCCTTTTTGTGGATCACTTGCCTTGTTTCTGAAGCGAACCCCGATATCGAGCTCGTTGCGGGCTTTTTCCAATTCGTTCTGTCGGATGACTTCAAGCGGGTCGGTTGTGGTTTCTTTGAGTTGATGTTCGGAAAAAAACTCGGCAAGAGGGATTCGGTTGGGTGCGGGTGGCTTGCCTTGAGAGTTCATGGTCACATCTCCAAATGTTTCTTTGGCGATATCGATTGATGAACCGGCTCTAATTTCCAAAAGTTGGCCTCCCGTGCCGAGTGTTGTGGCCCGTGGGACATGTTGTCCGACTTTTACGTCGATTTCGGTGAGGCCGGTATAGAAAGTTTGTACAATCGACCTGTTGGGGAGGCGGTGGCCAAGAAGAACGGCCTTTCCGTTGTAGCCATTTGGATTTCCCGTAAAAAGAACTAGACCGGTGCCTGCAGCTTTAGCGTCATCACTATCTGGATTCGTAAATCCCCGAGCGGTGGGGAGGCGGTAGAGCTCCATGGGTGACATGGTGCTGAGGTTGGGTTGAAATTTCGTTATTTTGAATTCGGTTGGGCTACCCTCTTCATCGTAAGCGGTAGGAATGGGATAACCTGCAACTGAATCGGCTTCCTGCCAGGTTCGCAGCGAGTGGGCGAAGTATTTGATAGGCTCTTTTTGGTGGAAGACCCCGATGACAAGAAAGCTGACGCCCAAAATGATAAGGGCGGCAATGATTACTTGATGGCGTTTGATCTTCATCGTGAGGCGATTCTGGCTGGGCTCCTAAAAATAAAAAGACACGAATTAGGGCCATCCCCTAATCGTGCCTGTTTCGCGGTCGAGTTCGCTCCGACTAGAGTTCTTTCACGTAAATGTTACGCCATTGGACGGGAGCGCCGTGGGTTTGTAATTGGATTGGTCCGGCTTTTGGAAGTGTGCCTTTCTTATCGAAGTAGTTATAAAGTTTGGCCTGATCAACGATGAGCTTTTCGTTGAGATGAATCGTTACTTTTTCGCCGATTAGTTGAATGACAATGGCGTTCCATTCTCCTACGGGTTTGTCGGCGTGAACGAGTGGCTCTCGACCAGGAGTGCCTTTAGGATTATTCCAGAGGCCGCCGGAACCCTTTTTGGCACCATGTTTCCAGCTGCCTCCAGCTTCGGTAGTATCCCAAAGTTGGACTTGCGGAATACCACGAAGGTAGATTCCGCTGTCGGCCTTAGGATCAAGCTTGAATTCAAGTCGAAGTTCGAAGTCTGAGTAGTTTTTTTCAGTGGTGAGGAAGAGCCCATGGCCGTCGTTGTGGATGATGCCATCACCGACTTTCCAGTGCTTTGCGATATTTTCGAGGCTCTTCTTTTTCTTTTGAGCAAGTTTTTCTGCCGGAAGAGCGAGGTATTTTGCGGGGTTTTCAGTGGCAGCTCCCCACCAACCGGTGAAGTTCTTGCCATTAAAAAGAGAGGTGAATCCTTCGGGAGCGGCGGCGAAGAGAGGGGTGACCAAAAGGGTGAATCCAAGCAAGATTGTTTTCATAGGGAGAAAATACACATTTTTGAGGAAAGCTTTATCACGAAAATGGAAAAAGTCCGGAAAGCCTGATTTTGGGTTAATTTTTCGATCGTATTGGTTCGGTTTGAAAAATATCTGTAAATGGGCTACCCTCAGTTCGATATGAAAAAAGGAATTTCCCTCGCGTTGCTCGTGGCTCTCGGATTTGGGATTTACGTCTATGCTCAGGATAAGACAAAATCTGCGATGCCGGTGGCCAACGAGGTGCCTAAAGCGATTGCCAGGGAAGAGGCTGCTAAGCTGACTGATGAAGAGTGGAAAAAGCGTCTAACCCCGGAGCAATACCGGATCTTGCGGCAGGCTGGTACTGAGCGTTCGAATGGCCAGATTTATAAGGAGTTTAAAGCCCAAGGTGGTGGGACTTACTATTGTGCTGGTTGCAACACTGAGCTTTTTTCATCGAAGGAGAAGTTCGATTCCCATTGCGGCTGGCCTTCATTTTATGATCCATCAAAGGCCAAAAACGTGAAGACGAAAGTTGACCGTAGTGGTTTCATGGTTCGGACTGAAGTGATCTGTGCTGTTTGTGATGGCCATCTTGGTCACGTCTTTGCTGGGGAAGGTTTTAATACGCCAACCGACAAGCGTTACTGCATTAATGGAACAGCTTTAAAGTTTGTTCCTACCAAAGTCGCAGGAACGGTGAAGAAGGAAAAGGGTGAGCAAAAGACATCTAAGGAGTCGGAGAAAAAGGAAGGTAAGTAGGACCTTTTTCGCTTACCCCAGAATACCCGCTCTCTTTGCTGCTCACTGCAAATTCTATTTCGTTCCCCGGTCCGGGTAGAAGGTCATTTCTGAAGATCAATGAGCTTGGAGAAAGAATAGTGGCTATGATTGTAGCCAGCCTACTTCTGGTATTAGCCTTTTGAATCTGCTATTTGCTTTAAACATGAATATCAGTTCGATCATTACCGCCGCTGTTTTTTGGGGTTTTTTTATGCCCCTTAGTGCCGAGACGCGGTTGCGGGTTGGGCACGCCCATAGTCCGGCGGAAGCAAAGGCTGAGCTCGCCGAGCTTAAGAAAAGTTATCCGGATTTGCTGGCTTGGCAAAAGAGGAAGAAGCGATTGCTGAATGGGATTCTTAAAGGTGCGAAACTGACTCAGCTCCCAGCCAAAACGCCTCTCAACCCCAAGCATTCTAATAAGCGGAAATATAAAGGCTATACTGCTGAAAGTGTCGCCTTTGAAAGTTCACCGGGTTTCTTTGTTACGGGAACACTTTATGAGCCGACTGAAAAATTTGAGTCCTATGCGGGCTTACTGTGTCCGCATGGCCATGGTGGTCGGTTTAAAGCGAGTCGACAGGCGAGATGCGCTGCCCTCGCACGGATGGGGGCTAAGGTTTTTCTTTATGACATGGTCGGTTATGGAGACTGGAAAGAAGCCGGATGGGATCATCGCAAGACACCGGAAGTGTTGAGATTACAGACGTGGAACAGCATACGAGCTCTTGACCTTATCTTGTCGCTCCCTGGGGTGGATGCCAGACGGATTGGTATGACTGGTTGTTCTGGTGGAGGAACCCAAACTTTCATCCTTGCTGCAATTGACGAACGGATTGCGGTCAGCGTGCCGGTTTGCCAAGTTTCGGCCCACTTTTTTGGAGGCTGTGTTTGTGAGAGTGGAATGCCAGTCCATCACGGTGAAAACCATCTCACCAATAACGTAGAAATCGCCGCGATGGCGGCGCCCCGTCCGCAGCTCCTTATTTCAAATGGTTCCGATTGGACCGTAAATACTCCGAAGGTTGAGTTCCCCCACGTGCAACATGTATACGGGCTTTTTGGTCAAAAGGAGTTAGTTGCAAACGCCCACTTTCCGCAAGAGAAGCACGACTACGGTGAATCAAAGAGAATGGCGGCTTATCCCTTTCTTGCCAAGTATCTGAAGCTGGATCTAGACAAGATCCGAAACGCTGATGGCAAGATTGATGAGTCCTTTTTAGTGGAGGAAACCCGTGAAGAAATGTTGGTTTTTAGAAAGGGAAATCCCTATCCAGTAAGGGCAATTAAGCCTAATTCACCGCTTCCACCCCAGTAGGGTAAGTGGGCGAGTTTGTCTTAAATCAAAATAGCTCATCTTGAATATGGGAAGGTTTTATCTTGAGCAGGGGGTTTACTACTTTTTCCGTAGTCAATAACTCAGGGCCTGGTTTGAAGAACTCAAGTCCTTCAAGAAGGAATTTTTTGTGATCATTTTCGGTTACAATTGCCGGCATCCGATGGTGAATCGGTGAGACCACGGGATTTGCTTCAGTCGTGAGCATGGAGAAGCAGGGGCCGAGCTCCGAATTTTCTTCCCATAGGCCTGCAATCCAAAGGTAATCATGATTTGGGCTCTGGAAAAGGTGGGTTTGTTTTTTCCCTTTTGGCCCACTCCATTCGTAGTAGGAGAGAACCGGGATAAGGCAGCGTCGGTTCTCGAGCGCCTTCTTCCACATCGGACTGTTAAGATTATCACTACGTGTGTTGTTCACTACGCCAAGGCCGCTTCGCTGGAAGCCCCATTTCATAGGGACCAGTTCACCGGTTGGAATTCTGACATGTGCTTGATCCGTTCGTCGGACTAACTTGCTCTCAACTTCAACCATCGCTTCCCTAATGTTTTCGGGATTTCTGGCAGTGTTAAATGCGTTACACATTAGTTCTTAAACCAACGATAGTGGCCGGTGAGTTTGAAAGTGAATAGGGCATCATCTTCTGAAGCGCCGGCACCGATATTGTGAATGACACAAGGAATCCCTTCTGAGTTTTTTTGGTCCGAGACGACCATGATATGAGGTCTATTTCCGGGCACTTCGCAGCTGACGAGATCTCCGGATTTGAAGTTTGCGGGATCTTTGGACAGTTTCAGCGAGATGCCGCGCCGTTCGAAGTATCGCTGTAGGTTGGGGACGCGCCGGTGATCGATGTTTTTGTCGGGTCGTTTCAGCTTCCAAGTTGAAGGATACTTGGAAAAGTTTTTCTTCATATCTTCATGGACCAGCTTTTGGAGATCAAAGTCGAGTCTGCGAAGCGCACGAATGACTACGTCGGTGCAAACGCCCCGCTCTTTAGGGATGTCGCCATTAGGGTATTTAAGAGAAACGTAAGCGGGGTCGTAGGATGTGGTGACACCGATCTGTTGGCGCGCTGCGATCGCGATTCGGATGCTGTGTTTTTCCGGTGCAGGTTCGCCATTGGCGAGGACTGTCAGAAAAAGGAAGATGGAAGTGAGGACTTTCATTTTAAGACAAGCGGGTTCGGTCGCGGCGTTTGTTTGGGGGATGCTTGTAGAAATCAGCGACAAAATAGGAACGGCAAGCGCTTGGTGGTTTCTTGCAAGTATTTTGTCAGCACCTCTAGTCTATGCTGCCTTTCGCGTTACTTCTAAACTCGGGATGGTGGTGGTTTTGATCTTTGCGGGCGGGCTTTCTTTTTTGATGACGCTGGCTTCCTTACAAGAAGCATTTTTCGAAGATCAATTCAGTCAAAGGGCGCAGAACAAGGGGGGACGCCAATGGGTCGCTCACCGGATCGCTTCGGG
Source organism: Akkermansiaceae bacterium (assembly GCA_022424905.1). Classification (GTDB taxonomy): domain Bacteria; phylum Verrucomicrobiota; class Verrucomicrobiia; order Verrucomicrobiales; family Akkermansiaceae; genus SW10. The sequence continues at coordinate 5,711 of JAKMGP010000179.1, forward strand.
ATGCCTCCCAATCGTGCTGGCATCAATTACAACTGGTTTGAGGCATCACTGGGCCAAGCGCGATCCTCAGGAAAGGAAACCTTGATTTGACTCGATGATCCTTTTTGATGTTTTTATCCTGCCTTAAAGTTTTCCGTCGCTACGCGAGGTCCTCGTTAAAGTAGACTTTAATAAAGCTCATTTTACGCTCCTCATCGTAGCCTTTTTCGAGGACATCATCGGGTTTATCCACGACTTTTGGACTGAGTCGAAGCTCAACCCCGGTATCCAATTTCATCATGCGTTTCATGAGCTTCTTGGCTTTGGTAATGTCTCGTTTTGAAATTTCGAAGTTTTCCTCGAGCCTGATGCCTTCGTCTTCTTCGAGCCGCTGACGTTCTTCCGAGAATCGACTCTTCGCAGCTTCGGTGCGCAGGGCGTTTTCTTCAAATTCTTGAAGGCTAAATTGTTTTTGATCACGAAGGTAGGAAAGGGCTTCTTGAGCGGGTTCGTTAACATCCCAAGGCGGGCTATCTTCTGCCACCCCTGCAGGTGAGACGGCAGTAACGGCCATTTCGGCGACTCGCTTACTTAGCAGAGCGGAGTCAGGGATAGGGCGAACGCCTAGGAAATCACGCACCCAAAAGCGGGACTCAGATCCTGCTCGGTCAAAGGTGAGAACGTAGAATCCTTTCTTTTCGAGGTGCTCAACGATGAGGCATCCTTTATCGATTTTTTCAGGGTTGATGCCTTGTTCGGTTTCAAGCTGGAGGTCGCCGTCACGGGTTGCGATGCTCAGGAAAGGAGTCATGCTTTCGGATTTGAGAATGCAAATGGCTCGCTTCATTTCGCCATCAAGATCGATAGAGTTGATGAGTGAGATACAGAGATCTCCAGACTTGATATTTGGGTGCGAGGATTTCGAGTAAAGACGCTCGGCAATTTCGCATCCTTGCGTGAGGAGTGTATCGGAATTTTCAAAGATCGTTTTTACGCTGGTATTGATCTCGTTTTTTTCCAGCGAGCTGTGATGGGTAAAGCGTTGGCCGACGAGATTCCGAAAAGGCTTCAGAAAAATAGGGCAGAGGAGGTCTTGATCCTCATCGCCTACTTTAAAAAGCTGCTTGGATGTTTGGAGCGGCTCGTCGCGTGAGGGATTTCCAATTTTCGCAAGGACCAATCCAGCGATTTGGACGGCCTCAAAACTCAGCTTTAACGTCATGGATGTTATCTAGTGAGAGGACGGGAGATAAGAAATGTAAATTCGAGAAAAATGCGTGCGTTGTGGATAGAATGTGAACAAGGTCTTACGTGACTTTCATTCGAACTCTCGCTTTCGTTGGCTTTGGAGTCAGTGCCTACTTGGTGTGGATGAAACTAACAGGTCAAATCACCTCGGTGGTGGGCTGTGGCGGCGAAGGAGGTTGTTCCAATGTTCTTGGTTCCCAATGGTCTCAGTGGTTTCTCATTCCGGTAAGTGCGGTATCGGCCTGCTTTTATCTCGGGGTTATTGTCCTGAGCTACAAAGGCTCGAAGTCGCTCCTGACAATGGCGGCCTTTCTTTTGATCATGGCGGCGGCGTGGTTCATGGGACTGCAGGTCTTCGTCATCAAATCGTTTTGTCCCTGGTGTTTTGCCACTCATTCGATTGGACTCCTTGCTGCCGGAGTCATCTTTTGGAAAGCGAGAGCACCTTTCAAAGCGCGCTTTGCCGTTGTTCCTTTGTTGCTTATGACCTTATTGATTCTTGGCCAGATTTACGGACCCAAGCCGAAGACTTATGCATTCACCTCAGAAGCCGGCATTGAAAAGAGGGAGGAAGTAAAGGCGTACAATGAAGGCAAGGGAAGGCTGGTGACCTTTAAAGATGCTACCGGACGAGTGGTAAAAACTTACCGGCTTGGGTCGGTGCCATTAATCGGATCGCCAGATGCGAAGCACTTTCTTGTAAAATATTTTGATTACACCTGTCAGTCGTGTCGCACGATGGAAGAGGATTTGACCGTCTTAATGCAGACATATCCTGGCCAGGTTGCGGTGATTGTGTTGCCAACACCACTGAATCGAGCATGTAATCTTTATCTTGATCCCAAAATTCATGACCATGAGCATGCTTGCCAATTAGCTCGTTTGGGTTTGGCGGTGTGGCGGGCGCAGCCCGAATCATTCGAGGCCGCTCATGAGATTCTTTTTCAACGACCGGTTCACTCCGAAGTTAGTGCTAGGGCTGAGCTTCAGGAGATTATCGCGACTGAAAAGTTGGAGGCAGCGCTTGAGGACCCTTGGGTTGAAGCCGTTCTTAGATCCAACCTTGAGGACTATCGTAAGCTTTCCAGTAAGAGAAGAGAGATGCCCAAGTTAATGATAAAGGCGAATAAAACTATGCATGGACTGAGCTCATCGACAGAGCAATTCCTCAAGATGATTGCGACGGAATTTAAGCTTCGCTAGGGGCCTCGCTTTCATCCTCCTCGGTGAATTCATCGACGAGATCCTCGCGTTGCTTGTCGATCGCCTTGTCGTATTTTTCTAGCAAGTTTCCTGCTTTGTCAGTCGAAGTGATGAGGGCAATGATAAGGTATTGGACAATTGCAAGGACGTAGCAAATCCAACCAATAGTAGCACCAGGTGCATCCGGTTCGCCACCGAAAATAGCCGACATCATTGCCAAGACTGGGCTTGATCGATTGAGGTGAATAGAGCCGATTTTTTTAATCCACTCAGCCCGATTATTCCAAAGATCATGGAAGAGCCGTTTGCCAATCGGGAGATTGAGTGGGCCGGAGTGTAGCACTGAAAAGAGGGCTTGATCAGGCATGAGTTCGATCACGCCGACGACGAGGAGAAGTCGGAAAAAGGTGCCTACCCATCTCTCGTCCCCCGAGAGGTCAAGGGGAACCCAGCCGAAGAGCAGGTGCTCCATATTAGCGGTGGCTACGAGAAGAATAAGTGCGGCACGGAACCACTCTTCGAGGTCTTTTTCTAGCTCTGCTTCTAATTTAGCGATACGCCTACTTTTGTGGACCACAAGCCGGAAAAGTGGAATCGCGATTAAGCCCACCAATATTCTGGTGAGTGTTTTTATGATGGGACGGAGGACTGCCCATTGGAGAAGGTTTCCAAACACGACTGGGTGTAAATAGGGGAGGAACTGCTAAAAGAGAAGCCCTGCTTACCAAGCCCGAAAAATTGGAGAGAAAAAATTGAAGTCTGGGGAAAGTTCATTGGCGAAAGTTAGGCTTAAAATCCGGCGTAAAGCTTGCTGACCGAAATACCTCGATGCGTTTTCTCTTTTTCTTTTTTGCTCTCGCGGCTTGCCTCCACGCTGATGTCCGTAAGGACGTCGAAACTTTTCTTGAGCAGCATTGTTATGATTGCCATGACGATATTGACAATGAAGGGGGATTAAACCTTCTGGATCTTAAATTTGACCGTGAAAATCCAGAAAATCGAGCTCACTGGGAAAATGTTTTCCAGCGAGTTGAGGATGGTGAAATGCCGCCAAAAAAGAAAAAACGTCCCAATGCTAAGGCGATTGCGGGCTTTTTGAAAAAGCTCGAAGCTCCTTTAATCGAAGCTGGTCGCCGGGAACTTAGCAAGATGGGTCGAGTCCATGTTCGCCGGCTCACCGCTCGAGAATATGAGAATTCGCTGCATGACCTTCTTGGGATCGATATCCCGCTCGCTGGTGAATTAACTGCTGACGTTGATGAGGGGTTCACCACAAATGCTGAGACTCAGCAGATTTCTCACTTCCACCTTAATAATTATCTCCGTGTCAGTGCGCAGGCGCTCGATGAAGCATTCGCGCGTGCCTTGGAAGGGGATAAGCAATTTCACCGCGAATATTTGGCGAAGGACATCACCAATTATGGGGGAGGTAACAACCGAGGTCCCCAGCTTTGGAAAGGAAAAGCAATCTCTTGGCATTCCCAGATGCAGTTTGCGGGTCGTATTACCAAGACACGCGTGCCAGACCACGGCTGGTATCGGATCACGATTCATGATCTTGATGCCATCAACCCGGGGTCCGACGGTTACCTTTGGGGGACACTTCAGACCGGCTCTGGATATTCCAACGAACCTCTTCTTTATCCTCTCGGAATCGTCGAGGCCACACAGCAGTCTAAGACGAAAACTTTGGAGGGTTGGATGCAGAAGGATCATATGCTGGTCTTCAAGCCGAATGAGGCCAATTTAAAAAATCTTCCAAGTAAGGGTGGGAGTTTCTCTTTTGAAGGTCGCAATTTTGAGAAAATGGGATTTGCCGGATTTCGATTTGAGAAGATCACCATTGAGCGGATTTATCCTGTCGGGGATCGGAAGAAAGTCCGCTCGCATCTCTTCGCCGATTTCGATCTTGAGGAACTTAAAACGATTCCTGGGTCGGCTCTCTCGAAGCTTATCCGTAGCTTCGCTTCACGTGCTTTCCGACGTCCCGTCACGAAGCAGCAGATTGCTCCATACGAGCAGCTTGCGGCAGAGCAACTCAAGTCAGGTGATTCCTTCCCGCAGGCGCTTCGCTCGGCCTACCATGCCATTTTATGCTCGCCGAATTTTTTGACTTTTGTCGAGAGGCCGGGGCCGCTTGATGACCATGCAATTGCAGCTCGTATGAGTTTCTTGCTTTGGAAAACCCTCCCCGATAAACAGCTACGCAAGGCCGCTAAGGAGGGGAGACTTCGCGAGCCAGAGGTGTTGCGAGGGCAAATTGAACGACTCCTTGCGCACGAAAGATCGTCGCGTTTCATCGAAGATTTCACCGACCAATGGCTGGATCTCCGCGATATCGATGCGACCCAGCTGGATCCGCGGCGCTTCCGAGATTTTGATCTGCCACTCCAGCAATCGCTCAAGGCTGAGACCCAAGGTTTCGTGGCGGAACTCATCGCTGAAAATCGTCCGGTCACCCAGCTTTTGAAGTCAGACACAGGATTTCTCAACACTCGTCTTCGTGATCACTATAAGTTGAAAGGGATTAAGTTGACTGCTGGTGAGGGTTTGCAAAAAGTGAACCTTGCCCCCGCTCAGCGATCTGGAATTCTCACGCAAGCTTCCATTCTTAAGGTTACGGCTGATGGCTCAGTGACTTCCCCGGTTCTTCGTGGAGTCTGGGTGAATGAGCGGATTTTGGGGCGTCACATCCCTCCGCCACCGGAAAGTGTCCCTGCAATTGAACCAGATATTCGAGGTGCTGTTTCCATCCGCGATCAACTCGCCAAGCACACCGACTCGGCTTCCTGTGCGAGTTGTCATGACAAGATTGATCCTTCTGGATTTGCACTCGAAAGTTACGATCCTATCGGGCAATACCGAATCGCTTATGGAACTAAAAAAAACTCGGCTAAAGTCGATCCTTCGGGAGTCACACCAGAGGGAATTCCCTTTAAGACATTCGATTCTTGGCGGGCAATTTACCTAAAGCGCCCTGAAACTTTGACACGAACTTTCGCAAGGCAGGTTTTGAGTTATGGTATCGGGGGAACACTCAAATTTAGTGACCGCCCGCACCTTGAAGAGATTGTTGCCGAGGCCTCTAAAAAGGAGTATGGAATCAAGAGCATCATCCAAGCTGCACTCAGTAGCGAAATTTTTCTAAATAAGTAAGCGTATCCATGTCCGTGCATATTTCTACTCGCAAAGCCCTTCCACGTCGCACCGTCCTAAAGCAGGCCGGGATTGCGCTTGGTCTGCCAATGCTTGATGCGATGTCGCCGGCCTTTGGGGCCTCTGGGCCTGCTAGCCCTAAGCGTTTTGTGGGAGTTTCTCTTCGCCTAGGATTGCATAACCCCTACCTCGTTCCCAAGGATAAGGGGAATCGTTACACCCCTTCGCCCTACCTCAAGTCGGTCCAGGACCTTCGAGACAAGTTCACCGTGATCTCAGGAACTTCTCATCCTGGCGTTAAAGGCGGACACACTGCCGAAGCTTCCATTTTTTCAGCCTGTCCGATGGGCCGCGGAAGTAATAGTAAAAATACGATTTCTCTCGATCAGCACATGGCGAAATACATGGGGGATAAAACTCGCTTCCCCTCGTTGGTTCTTAGTACCTCGAGTCATCGGTCGCCTTCTTACTCGGAGAGTGGTGCTATGATTCCGGCCATTGATGATCCTAAAAAACTTTTTACCGCTCTCTTCGCCAATGATTCACCGGACGCCAAAAAGCGTCAGCGTGATATTGCGAGCGGTGGAAAATCGATTATGGATATCGTTCGTTCCGAGACCAAAGCGCTCGAGCGGCGGGTTGGTCCCGGAGACCGCGAGAAGCTCGACGAGTGGTTTACATCGGTTCGTGAGCTTGAACTTCGTCTTGAAGCTAATGAGGCTTGGATTGACAAGCCAAAACCTAAAGTCGGGAAGGAACCCGAAAGTCCGGACCGAAATAACGCGCCTGACATAATGCGCGCCTTTCTTGATACAGTCTTCTTGTCTCTCCAAACTGACTCGACTCGCTTTGTGACTCTTCATTGTCCTGATACTTCGGTGCGTGGGCTTGAAGGTGTTGATGAATCCTACCACTCGCTTTCGCACCATGGCCAGAGTGGTGAGAAGCTCGACCAGCTTGCCATCGTAGAGCAAGCGACTATCGACCGCTGGGGTGATTTCCTTCGAAAACTTCAGGGTGCGAATTTAATCGATGACACGATGGTTCTGCTGACCTCAAATCTTGGGAATGCTTCTTCCCATGATAACCGTAACATGCCGGTTCTCTTTGGTGGAGGCGGCTACAAGCATGGTCAGCACCTCGGCTTCAGCAATACCAACAATTATCCGCTGCCAAACCTTTACCTTTCGATGTTGCAAAACCTAGGAATGGAAGCTGACAAATTCGCGACCTCAACGGGAACGATGAGCGGCTTGGTGTAATTTTGAAGGAAAAATTTCTGCCATCCTTTTTAAGCCCAGGGCAGAGTTTAGGGAAGCTGATTGGCGGTGTAGTAAAAAAGACGATTTTGGATTTCATCGCCGTCTTTTGATTTTAATTCTTCAAGGTCGAGTTGATAAACTCGGCCGGGTTTGAATTTATCCAGCGTCACTTCGACGGTTTTGGCGTTGAGGTGCTTAACACTCTGAACTTGGTTATCGGTTATATTTTCCTGAGGTGATCCGTAGGTCCACTTCGATTGATACGTGAAGGATTTAAACTTGAGATCTGTCGCGGCTAGATCTTTCTCAAGCTCACGAGTAAAAGTAATTTTAAAGCCTTGAGGAGTGATTTTGAAGGCGGTGATATCGAAGGGTTCGTTACCGTTCGGGGTGATGCGTTGTAATCCCTCTGCTTCTTTTCCCCAGCCGCGGACAGTTTGGCCGACGTAGATTTGCTGTTGGTCTGAGCTGAAACGGATGCGGTGGTTTCCACTGCGAAGACCTCCACCATTAAGGAAGTGGGTGCAGGCTCCCTGGAACTTGCCGTTCACTTTTTCCAACATAATACGAGTGATGCGCTTACTGTTGTTGTCTGGTAAGAGCATCTGGCCGGGGAAGTGAGGAAAGTTTTTTGGGATTTCGTAAGGTTCGCCAGCTGAGCGATTCATTTCGCGGTGAGGAATCTGCACTGAAGGCCAAGTGCGATGTTTGTTGTAGGCCTCGAGATCTTCGCGGTAGGTGTGGAGTGGATCCTTATTCGCGGGCCAGCGTTCATCCCAAACGAGGGCGCTGGGGTGGCCGTAAAAATTACCTTTTTCTAGGTGATAAAGTGGAGTGGTGGCCCGCCAATCGCCTTGATTGTCGCCACACCACAGATTCCCGGCAGAATCTTGGTGGATGCCGTTGTGCATTCGGAAGCCAAAGCAAAAGGGTGAGAGGGTTCCTTTTGGATCGCAATAAAGAGTACAGCCGCGCCATTTCACGGAGGCGAAGTTTCGGCCCCGCCGGCCGAATTTAGAATATTCGCCGAGGGTGTGTTCGGCGGTGGGTCCATTATGCGAAGCGGTGCCGATGGCAATATAGTATCCCCCTTTCCCATCTTCAGTGATGGTGTTGGTTTCGTGGTAGTTTCCGGAGAGCCCCCAGCCGGCCGCGAAGATACGGTATTGATCGGCGACACCATCGTTGTTGGTATCGGTGGCTTCGGTAAAGTCGGCCATTTGGGTGACACGAACCTTGTCACGGGAAATGGCATCGATACCGCAACCGTTGTGAAAGCCCGTGGCAAAAAGTTCCCATTTCCACTTGGTCGGGTCGGCGGCGGGTCTTGCCCGCATGACATCGCCACGACGTAGGACCGCAAAGAGGGTGCCGTCAGGGGCGAAGTCAATCCCACCTACTTCTGGGGGAACGCTGGGAGGGAACTTGATATCCTCAACCTTGTAGGAAGCTGCGAGGAGAGGAGTGGAGAGAAGGGTGAAAAGGAGAGAGTATTTCATTTAGCGAGAGATTGAATGTAGAGCACTAGGGATTCGATTTCCTTGTCCTTGAGTTGGTAAGGCGGCATGTAGCTGGGCGGGAATCCTTGTGCAGTTTTAGCGTTGGGATTCTTAATGGATTCGGTGAGATATGCGGCGTCTGCAAAGACGGGGTCGTTTCCCTCGATTGGCCGGGTTGATCCGGCAAGGTTTTTTAGGCTAGGGCCGTGGCCTTTCGATCCATCAGTCGAATGACAAGCGACACATCCATAGGCGCCAAAGACTTGTTGTCCGGCTTTTGCGGTAGCGGATTTAATTTTTAGATTACGATCAAAGCCTTGGTGTTTTGAAATCAGCTTGCCTTTGATCGTTGATTTTTCGGAGTCTTGATTGATCACGAAGGAGTATTGTCGATCGTTAGGAAGAATCGTTTCGGCGTATTTAGTGTCACCGAGCTTGTAGTGGAAGGTGGGAACTCCCTGATCCGAGAGATCATATCCGATGAAGGTGGGCTTCTCTCTTTTGATGGGTTTAGCCATGTAAAAAAGATTTCCGACGAGGCGTGCGCCGTAGTCAAAGGAACGTCGTCCACCCCGGTTTTCCTCGCCCCAGTAGGGATAAAGGTCGAGAAACCCACCCTGCCAGCTATAAAGGAGCCGGCACTCAGTAGTGTCCCAAACGTAGGAAAGTGCAGGGCCGTGGTTTACGGCAATCGCCGCGGGAATGACTTTCATCATACGGTATTCTCCCCCAACGTCACGACCACTATTGGGGCTGTATTTGGGCGATTTGGAGGCTTCGCCATGATTCAAAAGGACTGCTGGATCCAGTCCTGGATCGGGAACGTAGGTCCGTAGGATGATGGGATGATCTTTTTGCCCAAGGGGAGTGGTATTGAAGGTGAGCGGATCAGCTGAGGCCAAGGTAATCCCTAAGAGAGTGAGCGAAAGAGCGCGCATCTCAAAGTAACGCGAGCTAGCGGCAGTGGTTTTCAAAAAATTGGGTCGCGGCCGCGCAATCGGCGGCGAAGTCCTTACCCACCGTAGCTTCTACCGAAATACCACCCCGATATCCAATGCCGGCGAGATGTTCGAAAAAGGCGTCGATTCCGGGAATATTGGCCTCAGGTTTTGGGAAGCAGCGTCCGTTAGGGTTGGCGAGCTGGACCGCACAGATCAAGTCGGCTGCTTCTCGCATCACATCGCTGCCTTCTCCTTCCATCGCAAAGTGATAGAAATCGGCAGCTAGACCAATTTCGGGGCGGTCAATCTCTCGGGTGATGGCAAGAGCCTGTGCAAAGGTATTGAGGAAGTTGGTTTCGGTGTGATTGACATGCTCGACGGCAATTCGGAGTTCAAAGTGGTTCTCTTGAATCACTTCGGCAGCCATCCGACAGAATCGAACCATTTGTTTGTGGGCTTCTAGTTCAGCCCATCCAGGTGGAATGGAACGTGAGCCGGGGCTTCCAAAAACGACGGCTTTAGCTCCAAGATGAGCAGCCCGACCGAGGGCGATTTGTAAAAATCTGAGTGATTTTTCATCATCAACTTCAGGGCCGACGACCTTTAAATTTGGGGGAAGGAACCAGTTGGCCGAAAGGACAGGCACGTCTGCGGCGTTGAGTCGAGTGGCTGCCGTTAGGAAATCTTCCTCGGACATTGCGGCTACTTTTGCGAGGCCGGGCTCAATGAAATCAAGACCATTGGCTATGATCAACTCACCGTTTTTGAGTGGTTCACTCGTTGAAAAATCAGAAATCCCAAATTGCCAGAGAGGAGAAAGATCAGACATTGGGACGAAGCTACCTTGATAATTTCAAAGAGGTAGTAAATTAAGCTTTCTCAAGTGGTGTTAGCTTGAGTGACGATTTGATCTTTCTTTGGAACGGGTGTTCGCAAGGGGCGATGGGACCCAAACCTATGAGAGCTTCATTTTTCGGAAGGTCAGGTTGATGCGGGGCGAGGTGATTGTTTTGCTCTTGGGAAGGGCGTGGAGCCAATGGCTCTGAATTTCACCAGCCATGACGAGAAGGCTACCGTGTTCAAGTTCGGTGGTGATACGCTCCTTGGTTTCGATGTGTTTGAAGTGGAACCGTCGCTTTGCTCCAAAGCTCAGACTAGCAATAGTGGAATGGGGAATAATGGTCGATTCGTTGTCGCGATGCCATGACATCCCCTCGCCGCCATCGTGGTAGAGGTTTAGAAGGCAGGAATTAAAAGACTCTCCAAGTTGTCCCTCTAACCTATTCTTCAACTGCTTGAGAAGAGGCGTCCAGGGAAGGGGGCGTTTAGTGGTTCCGGAGTAAGTGTAGTCGAGGCCATCGTCACCGACCCAGGCAACTTTCCGTGTGGTTGTGATGGTCTTCCCAAACATTTTGATGACATCGCTTCTCCATGGCAGGCCCGACATGAGTTTATTGAAGAATTGATCAGACTCGTCCGCCGAAAAAATGGGGCCGTGATTGATGGCCTGGCCATCCGAAGGAAGAAGGTTATGAGGTTCGAACAGGGAAGTTTTCGCGGGGAACATGATCGTAGCACATTTTATTGAGCGCAGGTGAGATGAATTGTATTTGTCGACACCACAGAGGAAAAATAAAATTTCGAGATTAACCTCAGCGTTTGCTTTTAGGCCAGCGGCTTTAGGAGTTCACGAAGGGAATCCGCGTCAGGGGTGGCTTTGACTGCCCCAGAGAGGAGGGAGTCGGCAAGAAGAGCTTTTTTTTGCTGAAGTTGGTGAATGCGATCCTCGACTGTGCCGGAGCAGATGAGTTTGTGAACGAAGACGGGTTTGTCTTGTCCTATACGGTAAGCTCGGTCGGTCGCTTGTGCTTCAGCTGCGGGATTCCACCATGGGTCAAAGTGGATCACGGTATCGGCGGCAGTCAGGTTGAGGCCAGTCCCGCCGGCTTTGAGGGAGATGAGAAAGATAGGAATATTTTCGTTTTGGAAACGCTCGACCAAATTACCGCGGTCTTTTGACTCTCCGGTAAGCTTCAGATATGAGTGTCTTCGGACGTTTAACTCACGCTCGATTAATTCGAGCATGGAAGTGAACTGAGAGAATAGGAGGACGCGGCGGCCTTCCGCAAAGAGGGTGTCGAGAAGTTCAAAAAGATAATCGAGCTTTGCAGATCGCTTTGCTTTTTTTGCTTCTTCGGTTTGGAGTTTAAGGAGAGCGGGGTGGCAGCAGATTTGGCGCAGCTTGAGGAGTGCATCAAGGATGGCAAATTGCGATTGCTCTAAACCGCGGGCGGCAATCGCTTCGCGAACTTGTTTATCCATGGTTGCACGGACGGTTTCATAAAGGTCACGTTGGGCGGAGTTTAGGTCGACAGGATGGACGAGGATTGTTTTAGGTGGGAGCTCGGTGGCAACTTGGTCTTTGGTGCGGCGCAGGATGAGTGGACCAAGACGAGCACGGAGGAACTCACGGCGTTCATCATCATTATCTTTTTCAATGGGGTTTTGGTAGTTCCGGCGAAAGCGTTCGAGTGGGCCAAGAAAGCCGGGCATGAGAAAACGGAAGAGTGACCAAAGTTCGCCGAGATTATTTTCGACTGGAGTGCCTGAGAGGCAGAGCCGCTGGCGGGATTTGAGTTCGCAAGCAGCTTGGCTAACTTTAGCGGAGGGGTTTTTGATGTGCTGAGCTTCGTCGAGAACGACGAGCTGGAAGTTGTGCTTTTTGAGATCGATGACGTCGCGTTGTAAAAGAGCAAAAGAGGTGAGAACGAGGTCGGCGTGCGGGATGTGGGTGAAGAGTTTTTTTCTCTGTGGCCCGTGGAGAATGATGGCGCGGAGTGATGGTGTAAATTTTTTGGTTTCGGCGAGCCAATTCGGAACTACTGAGGTAGGCGCAACCACCAGAACAGGGCCGTTCTTACCTTCGGCTTTAAGTTGCAAGATGTGGGTGAGGGTCTGTAGGGTTTTCCCCAGCCCCATATCATCTGCGAGAATGCCGTTGAGTTCATGGCTGGAGAGGAAGTTCATCCACTCGGTGCCCGTTTTTTGGTAGTCTCGAAGTTCGGCATTTAAACTTTCGGGTGGAATGAATTCCTCCGTTTTTTTCTGTTTATTTAGAAGGCGGGAGCGAAGGCCTTTGAGTTCGGCGGGTGGATCGATAGGAAGGGCCTCGTCCTCGAGGAGCGCGGTGGCATCAAGTGGGTGCAGTGAGGGAGCCTTGGGGTCGGTGAGGGCAGCGAGGTGATGAAGAATGGCTCGTAGTCGACCGGCGGGAACTTGCAAAGCTCCTCCGTTGGGGAGGTAGATGAGGTGAGGCTCGTTGTCGTCTAGTTCTTGGAGTTGTTCGATCGTGTCGCTGTCAAGTAGGCTGGTGAGGATGGGAAGGAGGTCAAGGCGTTCACCATCAAGGTCGATACCAACGGAGAGGGTGAACCAGCCTCCCGGAGTGGGGACAAGGGAAGCCTCTATTTCATCATCAGAGAGTTCATGAACATCATGGCCGAAGTTTTCATCGATCGTAATTTGCCATTCGGCTTCAGCAAGCATGCGAGCAGCTTTGGCTCGAAACCAAGGCCAATAAACAGATGGAGTGGAAAGATGGGGATCTGGAAACCAGCAGCCTTCTACAGAGAGCTCAGAGGATTGTTTTTTAGCTAGGGAGAGAAGGAAGCGGTAGGTCGGATTGGTGGAGAGATTGGTAAGGCCTAGTTTGGTGAGTTGTTCGATGGCACGAAATTCGGCGGGTTTATCGCGAGTTACTTGAGATTCGCTACTCGTCTTGATGAGAGGAAAGGTGTGTGGGCCATAGTGAACAGATGGACGAGC
>JAKMGP010000197.1 GCA_022424905.1 Akkermansiaceae bacterium
ATTGCTTCTCCTGCTGGAGCGACTACCGGGATGCTATTTCCACCGCCACCGCGGTTTCCGCCTCCGCTGGTCTTGGTATCGGAAAGGTATTGCCTTTTCATTTTTGGCCCCTCCCAAGAGAGAGATACGTGTTCCTCACCGCTGAGTTCATAATACTCAACTTTGATGTCGACGCGGCCCTTTTTGAGCGCGATCGATCCTTTGGAAGGCTTGCCGGCAGGGCCAACGTAGTTTCGGGTAATGATTTCTTTTCCGCCTATGGCTACGGAGCCACCATCATCGGTGTCGTAGGTAAAAGTATACTTTCCGTCGCGCGGAACATCGATCCAGCCCTCCCAGACGATTCCATAATTATCGCGACTATTTTTTTTGAGTGCGGCGTGTTGAAGAGATATTAGCCCCTTCTTCTCTTCCTCTACATTCACTGCCTTTGTCTTACGAAGATCGGTAAGAGTCTTAAAGCTACCAAGATGCGTGTAAGAAAGAAGATCTCGGATTGGAGGCATTTTCCGGCTGGAGTCGCTTAGTTTACTGACCTTCATCATCCCGTTCATCAGCTGATAGTGCCCTGGGAAAGTGCAGATGTAAGGATAGTTGCCCTCTTTGCTCGGGGCCTTGAAGAAAATTGTAGTAGCCTCCTTTGGTTGGACCATTCCAGAACTCTTTAAAATTCGAGGGTGACCCTTGGGTTCCCAGTTTTGTTCAACGCCCTTATCTCCTAATTTCAGCACCGCATCGATTACTTCTTTTCCTTTATCGCCTCCCTTTTTCTTTCCTGGCGTGCAGATGATGAGGTTGTGTGGAAGACTATCGAGATTTTTAAGAACTAGTTTGATTTTCGCGTTTGGTTTTACGCTAAAACTAGCTTTGTCATACATCATCTTAGCCTCCATAGTTGTGATTACGATTTCTTGATCGATTTTTTCGAAACCCTTCGGGGGCTTGGCGGCGTGAGCTTGAACCGCGGAAAACACAAACGTTAGGAAAGTTAAAACGTGAGGAGCGGTGAGGTGATTACGATCGTCTTTCATGGGTATTGTCTAGATGGAGTAATACGGTAGTTCTTTCAAGATCTGACAAAAATAAGTCGAGAACAGCATTGGAAGTTTTTGAGAGAATTCAAATCATCGAAAGATTTGACTAGCAAAATCAGTTTTCCGGCCGATCTAAAATTGGCCCTCGCTTGTTGATTGCAAAAATGATAAAGTTTCACCCTTGGGGGGGGCTTTGGTCGAAGCTGCTCACAAACCGATAGGTAAGCTTCAAAAACACACATTAGCTATGAATCATCGAATTCCGTTTTATCGAGTCAACTGGGTAAATTCCTCATTCCTTTTCGTTATCACTGTCTTGGGGGTCATCGCTGCTCCTATTTATTTAATTAAGCATGATTTGAATTGGATCATGTGGAGCTTGTTCGGCTTTTACATGATTGCCACGGGTCTGAGTATTACCTTGGGCTATCATCGCCTTTTTTCGCACTTATCTTTTAAGGCAACCTGGCCGGTGCGTCTTTTTACTTTAGTTTTCGGTGCATGCGCTTTTGAGAACTCGGTAGTGCATTGGGCTTCGGACCACCGACGCCATCATAAGCACACGGACCATGAGGAGGACCCTTACGATATCTCCAAGGGATTCTTTTGGGCCCACATTGGTTGGATTCTCTTTAAGCTCAATGCGCCCCAACCCATCGATAATGTAAAAGATCTCCAAAAGGACTCTTTGGTTCGCTTCCAAGATCGTAATTACGTCGCGATTGCTTTTATTGCCGGATTAATTTTACCGGCAGTCGCGGGTTACTTTGTGATGGGTGGGATGATTGGTGCCCTTGGTGGCTTTCTTGTTGTAGGCGCCCTCCGCGTTGTTTTGGTTCAGCAATCGACTTTTTTCATTAACTCGCTCTGTCATACTATCGGGAATCAGCCTTATTCAGTCCGTTGCAGCGCGCGTGACAGCTGGATCATGGCTCTAGTGACCTACGGTGAGGGGTATCATAACTACCACCACGAATTCCAGCACGATTACCGGAATGGCGTGAAGGCATGGAACTTTGATCCCACAAAATGGTCCATTATGCTTCTCCATAAATTGGGTCTCGTTAGCAATCTTCGTCGCGTCCCCGAAAGTAAAATTATTGGTGCTGAAATGAGGGAGGCTCAACGCAAGGCCGAGGAAAGGCTCGCCGAGCTTCATGCTAAAGACGGGACAATCTGTGAACATGCTATGGCCCGCGTCGATGAGCTTTTGACTAAACTCAAGAATAACTTGAATGAGCTGGAGTCTTCGGTTTCCGAATCACTCGAAGCCTCCCGTTCCACTGTTCGGCAGTGGCAACGCGAAACCCGCGAACTGGTTCGTCGCCTCGGCGACCTTCGTCTCGTGAATGCTTAAACTTCGAAATGACTGAAGAACGGGATTTAGGGCCTCAGCCATTGTCGTTGCTTCTCGAGAGCTGGGGGCTCTCAAATCATGACCTTGTCGTTGCCTCACCCGAACAATTGACGCACAAACAGGTGCAGAGGGCCTGTCATGGTAGGAAGTTGACTCTCAAAATGAAGCAGAAGCTTGCGAGGACGCTAAATTTTGCGATTTGGGGGAGGCTCACCAATGATGAGCGCAAAGGATTTTCAGAATACTTTGCGAAGCATTTATTTAACTACTCCAAGGGTTTTGAGACGGACGTGCCCGATATCAACGCCGGAATTCTACTGAGTGTTGGAGAGCGAAAATTACGCCGTGATTTCAAAGAAGAACTTGGAATAGAATAGAGGAACTTTTGTTTTTTCACCTGTTTCTTTAAACGTGGCGGGCCTTTTTATGTTAAAAGGAATCGATGCTTCTCAATTGTCCTGATCAATGATATCTTGAGAATTAGAAAAAGGTCGTTCTTGTTTGATGTTAACTTCTAATCTTGTCTCCATGAAAATTCCCTCTCCTGTCAAATATTCCATTGCCATTGCTTTAATGGCTCACCTGACCTCTTGCGAGGACTCAAAAGCACCACAAGGTAACACTCAGCAAAAGCTTACCACCGAAGAGTTAGCGCGTGATATTGAGTTTGGTCCTTGGATGAGCAAGGCTCAGCTGATGTTCGTTCAGGAGCAACTTCCTTCTGAGGATTATTTTGCGGAGATTGAGGGGAGAGTTAGCAAAGGGGAAAATCAATATCGTGCGATAACGAAGACACTTAACACGGATAAACATTTGAGGGCGGAGGCGGTTTGGGGAATGGAAGCTGGGCCTCTCTGTCAACACGAGATCGATCGCTTGCGGAAAGGGATGGAGAGAAGTAAAAGCCAAGTCTTTACTGACACCACCGGCAAGGCGATTCACCAGCTCATCATGGTCCTGCCGGCTGGAGCAAGAACCGAAAAGCCCGCTAGCCCTAATGTGGCTGCGGTCGACGGTGCGGTTGGCTCAACAATCTCTGAGCCAATTTTAGAGAGTGGGACACCTCGAACTCCACCATCGCGATTGCCGACCCGCCAGATCCAGCCGGTCGAAGCGATCTCCGAGCCGGATCCAGCTGAGTCTTTCAGTGATGCGGATGAGATTGATATCTCCTCTGGGCAGGTCTCTCCGGGAGAGTTGGAACCACGACCTGCAGCTACTTTGCGAACCACTCCTGAGCCTGCCCTTGTGGATTCTCCGGACGACCCAGCACCAGCCTCTGTCGAAGAAACCGCGGCAGAGGTGGGCGCAGCAATCGGGGAGCTTGAAACACTCGAGCCTGCCGTTGAAGCTAATAATGAAAATCCTGAACTTGTGGCCCCACCTCGCGCTGTGATCGTTGTTGACGATGAAATCATGCTGGAGACAGAAGAAGAGACTGGTGATCCAGTGGCTGACCCCGAATCAACGACCGATGTAATAGAGACAGCAACTCCTGCCAAATTTGTCACTTATAGTGTTGTTCGCGGTGATACCCTCAGTGGCATCTCTCGCCGCTACAAAGTGTCAATAGCCTCCATCAAAGAAGCTAGTGGGTTTGAATCTGACACCTTACAGATCAACCAAATCCTCAAAATACCGACCCAGTAAGAGTAAGAAAGTAGGATTAAATTTACTCTGTCCGGTAAAGTCTTTTAAGAGTCGGTAAGCCTCGTTTGAGAAAATCTTGATCGACGCGGTCGGAGAGGGATTGATCGAGAAAGATTTGGAAGGGTTCCTTGTCTGTTTCAATCGTGTGAATCCCATTTTCGGGAGTATCTTCAAGGATCTCCGCTAGCTCTGGAAGCCCTTCTATGGTCTTGCCATTTACTGATTTGATAATCTGGCTGGCGAGGCGGTCATAACCGATTGTGGCTTCTGTTGCGACAACGCGGGTAAGGACAACCACGCGCCGCCGGCCTTTTTCGTAGTCTTCAGGGCTACTTAATACGTCTAGCAGGTTCAGAGGAGCGCGAGTCGCCCAATCTTTACCAAAGGCCTCGAGGTAGGGTCTCGACAGTTCTTGAAATACTAAACCTCCTTTGATTAGGAAATGGGGAGCTTCGTCGTAAAGATACCCTGGGACCAAAGGTGGCGGCGGTTTTTGGAGAATTGCTTCGATGGTCTTCTCTTTGCCGTTCCGCAGAACTTCGATTGATATTTTGGAACCCATGACGGGGCCTCCACGCACGAGGTGCGGCCAGAAGAGTTTTCCGTAATCGGGATGCTCAAAGTATCCCCTGCGATCAATGGCAAAGCCACTTACGTTGAGGATCACGTCTCCTTTTTTGAGGCCGGCTTTGGCAGCAGATCCTTTTGGTAAAACTCGGGTGACATAAAGTCCGCCCTTGTTTTCTGGCAGCTTTAGCCATCCGCGAAAGTGCGGGTCCTCCGTGGTCGTGGTAGCGATCCCGAGACTTGGGAAGCCTTTGTAGCTACCGTTCTCGGCATCTTTGAGAAATGCCGAGATGATATCGACGGAGATAACGTCACAGATCTGATCTTTCGAATCGTAGCTTGTGAGGATCCCGATAAGCTTTTGGTTTTGGAAAGCGGGCAGGGTAAACGAATTACCTGAAGTCTGCATCGAAGCTTTTACGACATAGCCAAGAAAGTAGCGGCCGCTTACAAAGGTGCTGAGTAATTCCATTGAACGAATTTTTCCAACTGTGGAAAGTGGTTCGCCATTTGTTTCGAGTTGGAGGAGTTCAACCTCGTCATCCGGTTTTGCGGGTGGTGCGATCGTGGTGGGCTTAAGCTCAGCAAGAAAACTGCGCTCTGCATCGGGACTGAGAAGGGCTAGATTCACCTCATAGTCAATTGCTGTAACCCTGGCTGGGACGGTCTTGGTGCTGTCCGCTGATTGCAGTTCAATATAAATCGAGTCTGCTGCCATTGCTGCGGTGGTAAGGATGCGATTACCGGGAAGCAGGACTCCGAGTCCGCGGCGTGAACGTGGTGGGGTTTTCTCCCAAGGCTGAGAAGCGCTGTATGTCTGAATGGTCGAATTGATCCGGACAAGCGAATCCTCTGGAGCTGCCTGAAGTGGCTGGAGAAAAAGAAGAATGAAGAGAAGTTTTTTCATGGATTGCATTCGTTGAAGCTAGGTGAAATGACTTAATCCAGTTGAGAGGCTTTGGTTATGCCGACTTGAGCCATAATCCGTTTTTGGGCAGCGAGCACCTCTGAGCTTGGCACGACCAGAGGTCGATTGGCGCCGTTGAATTCAATGGTGTGGTATTCTGGTGGATTTGGGGCATCCAGAATTTCATGAAGTTGTCGCAAGGTCTTGATTTCCTTTCCGTTGACTTTGGACACGACCATCCCAGTGAAGCCGGTCATCCGTGTGGTGAGACGATCGTTCTCAACTCGAGTCAGAACAACAACGTCTTCCATTTTCTTGAAAAGTCCGCGCGAAACATAGTCCGCGAAGATCTGGCGGAGGCGGCGATCATTGAACTTAAAGGAGACAAAAAGATTAAGATCTAGGGGTTGGAAAACCAGCCCCGCGAAAAAGGAATAGCGGGGGACTTTCTCATATTGGATCGAGTAGATACGCGAATAGGGAAATGCTTTAAGAGTAAGTTCTTTAGTAACAGTTTCACCCTTCCGGTTTAAGGTAAGGGTGACCTTGTCACCCGCAAATTTACGCTCCACAATTTCGTTCATATCTACGAATTCCCCAGCGATGCGAATATTGCCGGCGCTGTCGATAGGATTATCGTCGATGCTAAGAAGAACATCGCCGCGCTCAAGGACGCCGTCGGCTGGTCCACCAGGGACAACATTTGCCACGAGGACGCCTCTGCCGTCAGTGGGGAGTTGATAGGCTTGGCGCATTGCAGGATTGAACAAAGGGAATGGTGAGATCCCAAGGTCCATGTAGTGATCGTAGCTCCCGTCCGAAATGTCCCTAAGGAATCTCTTCACGACTGGGGTTGGAATAATATATCCCACATTGTCGGCTTGGGTATTTCCCTGAAAAGCAACTCCGACAACCTTTCCGTCCTGAATAACAGGGCCGCCCGAGTTTCCGGGATTGATTGCAGCATCGATTTGAATGACGAGGTGGGAGTCGGCACGCGAGTGACTGTAGTTGCTGAAGTCGATTCGTGAGACCACACCCTGGGTGACTGAGAGCCGTTCGCCGCCAACCGGGTAACCGATAGCACTGACGCGGCTCTCTAGCGTGGGCATCCCCCCGATATCTAGATACGGAAGCCCCTCAAATGGTTTGAAATCTTGGAGTTCGATAAGGGCTAGATCGCAATCATGCGCTATGTGGCGCACCCGGGCCACGTGTTTGCGCGAGGAGCCTCGTCGTGTCACAAGAAGACGTCGGTTATCGGAAACGACGTGGGCATTAGTTAGAATTTGATTGGGCCCGATAATGAATCCAGTACCGGTTCCTCCACTGAAGCGCCCGCTATTCCAAGGTGTCCGGTAGTCCGGAACCTGGGTGGCAACCTCGATTTTGACCACTGAGTCGTAGAGTGTTGGTGGAGGTATTATCGGAGAGTTTGGAGAGACTGGCGGTTCTGTGAGTTGTGCGAGGAGAGTGCTGCAGAAAACCAAAGGCAGAAATATTAGCGTGATTGCTTGCGTCATTAGTGAGACGCTACGGGTGCTCTTTGGTTTTTAAAGGAGGAAATTTCATTAGGGAAACCGGAGAGTGAATTTTGACGGGCTTTCGGGTTTGGGCTTCGGGGTCTGAAGATTCGATTTTTTTTGACCAATTCCATGGAGGCAATGCATTTGTCAAAAACAGTTTGCACCCTTTAGGAAGTGATGCATCTTGATTAGTGCCCTCGATTTCAAGGGTGAGAAAATAGAGATTATGAAATTACTTCGAAACTTCCCGAGCATCGCCTGTCTAACCTTGGGGCTCGGTATGGCTCTTCCCCAGACGGTCGAGGCACAATCCAGAGGGCGCAAAAGTCCTTCCCGGACGCAAAATCTTGTTGAGCGGCTCGCTGGACTCGAGAACTATTCGACTTTGGTAACAGCCGTTACCGAAGCAGGTCTAGGCGATGCTCTCGCCGAGATTGATCAAGCAACTATCTTTGCTCCGACTAACGAAGCTTTTGAAAAAATTCCGGCGGAGAGTCTTTCTGCGCTTCTTGCTGACAAGGCGTCGCTGACCAACCTCCTCACCTATCATGTTGTGCCCGGGAAACGAATTTCTTCCTACCGACTCGGAAGCCGTTCCCTCACGGCCTTGAACGAAGGGACCCTTGCGGTAAAGACGACACGATATCGCTCGTTCTGGTGGTTTTCATCGTCCATAAAGGTCAACGATTCTAAGGTTGTGAAAGCAAATCTGAGAGCTACCAACGGGATTATCCACGGGATCGACACCGTTCTTGATCCCGGGTTCATGGCACCAAAAACGATTTTGGAGCTTGCTGCTGGAAATGAGGATCTTTCGACTCTCGCTAGCTTAGTGGAGTCGGCTGGACTTGACCGAGCTCTCGACAGTCAACGCTTAGAATTGACTGTTTTTGCCCCGACTAACGAGGCATTTGCGAAACTTCCTGCTGAACTTCTTGAAGCGGTTCAAAATGACCGGGAGTTACTACGATTTGTTTTGAAGAACCATATTGTCCGAGGCTCAGTCCAAAGCGCGGACCTCGAGACTGGGACAGTTCGGACTGTTGGGCGGACTGATCTAGACGTGGTGGTTGACGAGGGTGGAGTATCGGTTGGGCCTGCGTCTGTAGTCGCCGCTGACATCATTGCTGCGAATGGAGTGGTGCATGTGATTGACGAAGTCTTAGTCCCCGAAATCGTCGAAACTTTGGTTGGTGTAATTGAGTCCCGGGATGATCTTGCAACCTTTAAAGTCGCTCTCGATACCGCTGGTTACACGCGCTTCTTTGATCAAAAATCGCGTTATTGGAGATGGACCTTCTTTGCCCCGGACAACGATGCCTTTGCTGCGATCCCGGCAGATGCCCTTGCAGCTTTGCTAGACGATAAGCGGGCCCTTCGCGGTGTATTGCTTCGTCACGTCGCCTATGGAAAAATCACTTCTGCTGATTTGTCCGACGGTTCAATCGTCCGGACGATTGGTGGTCGCCTCGCCGTTGATATTTCTGACGAAGGGGCCACTTTCAATGGCTCGCCTCTCCTTGAGGCGGATCTTGGCGCTTCTAATGGTGTTCTTCACATTGTAGGTGGAGTAATCCCGGAGACTACCCCAGACGACGACAACGGAGACGATGGCGACAACGGAGACGATGGCGACAACGGAGACGATGACGACAACGGGGACGATGGCGACAACGGAGACGATGACGACAACGGGGACGATGGCGACAACGGAGAGGATGACGACAACGGGGACGGTGCTGATGGCGATTCTGATGAGTAGAACAGGAACCTCTTCGTAAATAGTGACTATGAAGACTCTGCAAAGGCAGAGTCTTCTTTTTTAAAATGAAAACCCTTAAAAGATTAGGCCATTTTATCGTAGGGCTTTTTGTTGTGGTCTCTTGCCGGAATGCCGAGGTGTCAAAGAGCGATGACGGAAACGATTCAGATAGGTCCGGACAAATCGAAGTTTACACCAGGAATCAGGCGCCGTCGGGGAGCAGCGGGCGTAATCAAGAAGGACAGGCGAGGATTGCTAGTTTTGTTTCGACCTTGAAGAACATCCCAAATTATCGAGAGAGGAGGGATTCTTTTGCTGAAATCTTGTTAGATCTTCCTAACGATGAGCATGATATCGCCGTCGAAGTGGTGATCGATGATCTCAATTCAGAGGACTCTGCAAATTTTGTCTTGGAGTATCTTGAGATAAGTAGCCTGATGTCACCTGCCCTCCAGTTGCCGGGAATTGTTCGGCTTTTAGAGGAGCCGAAGTTATTGCCCTTACAACGGACTGCGATGGAACAGCAGCTACGCCAAGACATCGGGATACCCCCGGATCAAATTGTGAGGGATTGGCGGCTCCTTGTGGGTAATCACCTCAGGAAAAATAAGAGCTTGATATCCGAGTGAGATCTTTGACTTAAACGTTAAAGCGGAATTCAATCACATCACCATCAGCAACGACATACTCCTTTCCTTCGATGCGCAGCTTTCCAGCATCGCGTGCGGCGGCCTTGCCACCGAGCGCGACAAAGTCATTATAATGAACGACCTCGGCCGCGATAAACCCGCGTTCAAAATCTCCGTGGATGACTCCAGCAGCGGCTGGAGCCTTGTCTCCTGCAGTTATGGTCCATGCCCGCGTCTCCTGAACTCCGGTCGTAATGTAAGTTCGAAGACCGAGGAGTTGGTAAACTGCTCGGATGAGGTCGGATACCCCTGAGTCACTCACTCCCATATCTCCGAGAAATTCTGTAGCCTCTTCTGGACTGAGTTCTACCAATTCTTCTTCGATACGAGCGGAGATGACAATGATCTCTGCGCCGTGGGATTCGGCAGCATAAGCTTTTACCTTTGAGACGAGGGGGTGTGAATCAGAGTTTTTAATCGCGCCAGAAAGTTCATCTTCGTTCACATTGCATGCGAAAATAGTTGGTTTGGATGAGAGGAGAAAAAACTCTGTCATAAGTTTTTTCTCATCCTTATTGAGCTCAGCGGTGAGCGAAGGTTTACCGGAATCAAGGTGGGGCAGAAGTTTGGAAATGAGCTCGAGTTCCGCCTTGGATTCCTTGTCACCCGACTTGGCTTTTTTTTCGCGTGACTGTTTCCGTTTTTCAAGTGCAGCAATATCGGCCAAGATGAGCTCGGAGTTTATGATTTCGATGTCGCGGGTGGGGTCTACAGTGCCAAGTTCGTGAATAATGTCATCGTTCTCGAAGCATCTGACGACTTGAACAATGGCATCGACTTCTCGGATGTTCGCGAGGAATTTGTTTCCGAGACCGGCTCCCTCCGAGGCCCCTTCGACGAGTCCGGCAATATCGACGAACTCGATAGCGGTGGGGATAACTTTGGTCGATTTTGACATTTCTGACAGCGTGTCGAGACGTGAGTCAGGGACAGTGACCATGCCCACGTTTGGGTCGATGGTGCAAAAAGGGTAATTTGCGGCCTCGGCGTTGCGGGTCCGAGTGAGGGCATTAAAGAGGGTGGATTTACCAACATTGGGCATTCCGACAATTCCGGCCTTGAGCATGATGAGAAGGCTTTACCGCAGGATTGCGGTAGTGAAAACCCCCAACTCATCTTAAGGCAAAGTTTTATTTGGGAGTAGCAATTTCTAGAGGGAGTAGGACCTGCGTGAGAACAGAAGGGGTCAGTGACGAAGGGTTCGGTCGGTAAGAATAAAATAGGAGTGCAATATATGTCAGTGAGATCACGTCAATTTCATATAATTGTTCAAACAATCGCATACTTTTGTCATTTTCGTTTGCTGGGTCTCTAGTCTGGACATTTTCGTTCTAGGGGTTTGATTGTTCCGCCGTGTCAGATGTTTATGAGACAGATCGATATGTTGGGGAGTATCTCCTTTTTCATTATGGAAAGCCTAAGGAGATTTTACCTTGGGAGCATGGTCCGGCCGCGGCGCTGGATTTTCCGGTTCGGACGGTGGGGTATTTTTCCAAAGGTAGTGTCGGTCGTTCTTTAGACGTGGGTTGCGCCGTGGGAAGGTCTTCGTTTGAGCTTGGTAGAACCAGTAGTGAGGTGGTTGGGATCGATTTTTCGAAGGCATTTATTACAGCGGCCAAGAAGATCGGGGCGGGACAAACGCTTTCGTGCCAAAGATTAGAGGAGGCGGGAAAAGTCACGACGGTGAATGTTTCGCGGCCCGGAGGGATAGATGGAGACGGAATCACTTTTGAAGTGGGCGACGCGATGAATTTGCGGGATGAATTGGGGAAGTTTGATCGTGTGCACGCTGCAAATCTTGTTTGCCGTCTTCCCGAGCCCCGTCGATTTTTGTCAAAGCTTGCTAGCTTGGTGCGAAATGGTGGTGAGTTAGTGTTGGCGACTCCGTGTACCTGGCTAGAGGAATTCACACAAAAGGAAAATTGGCCTGAAGGTCATACTCTTGACTGGCTTAAGGAAGAACTCGCAAATGACTTCGAATTGATTGAAGTGGCCGATGAGCCTTTTTTGATTCGAGAGACTGCGCGCAAGTTTCAGTGGACGGTCTCAATGGTGACCAAGTGGAAGCGTGTTGAGCGTTAATCGGGATGAGTTTGAAAAGTTAAGAAAATGACCAGACGTCCCTGACTGGTTTTTAGGGGGGCGGCCGACTCTGGGCCCAGGTGATCTAGGAAGGTTTCTTTCGGGAAAAGGTTGCATAAAGTTGCAAAACAAAAATTTTCCCTTGTTTGGTGTTTTTTTTTAAATAGATTGCATAAAGTTACATCAATCTAGTTCATCGTCAATGAGGTGGGTGTTATTGAGATAACGAAGTAAAAGAATGACCAATGACACCTTTGACTTTTACCCCTGAATCGAAAGAAATGAGCAGAACCATCGAATTTGATCAGGTTAATGAATGGGAAATTCGTGACGGACGGGATTTTGCGGTGATTGACCATCTCGAGGAATTTGATCCTTTCTTTCTCAGTATCGCAACGGTGACGAATCAGTGGTTGTTTTGCAGTAGTAATGGTTCCTTGAGCGCCGGCCGGGAGAACCCGGAGAAAGCGCTTTTTCCTTATCTGACGGTCGATAAAATTCTCGGTAATTGGAACGAAACAGGCCCATTCACTGCGATCGAATGCGAATGCGAAACCTGGCATCCTTTCTGGCCTACTTCTATTCACACCACGCCGATTCGTCGGCGTCTCCTGAAGAGTTTTCTGGGCGAAGAATTAATTTTTGAAGAGTGGAATGAAAACTTAGAGCTTCGTTTCAGCTATCATTGGCAGCTCTCTGGCAAGTTTGGTTTTGTGAGGAAAGTCAAAATCACGAATGAAGGAAGTGAGACGAAGAATTTTAGGATCGTGGATGGTCTTCAGGATTTACAGGTGCCTGGAGTGAGCCAGCGCTTGCATCTAGATTTAAGTTGTCTTGCTGATGCCTACAAAATGAGCGAGGTCTGCTGCGAAGGTCGTTTGATGATTCATCGATTGGCTTCTGGAATCGTTGATGCTCCAATCCCTCTGGAAAGCCTGAAGGCTACAACCGTTTGGACCACCGGTTTTTCGGAGGCTGAACCCTTTTTGTCCCGCCGTGATGCCGAGCAGTTTTTAAGGGGTGAATCTTCTGATGGGAATAAAACTAAATCACGAGGAAAGCGCGGAGCTTTTTTATTGGGGGCAGATTTGTCCGTGCCGGCAGGGGAGTCCAAGGAGTGGATGATGGTCGCGGAGATTGAACAAACTCATCGTGAGGTCGGAAGCTTGGTCGGGTCACTCCGTGACGAGCTTACTTTGCTCACAGCCGTTGAAGAAGACTTGGAGGAAGGACGGAAGAGGCTGCGTGAACTTGTAGAATCAGTGGATGGGTTTCAGAAATCCGCTGATCTCGATACCTCTCATTACCACTACCATAATACTCTCTGTAACTTATTACGTGGGGGCCTTCCTGAAAATGGATCGATTCTTTCCGGGTCTCAGTTCAAGCACTTTGCAACTCAGAATAATCGGGAGTTAGCTGAACGATTTGAGGGCTGGTTTACGAGTCTACCTGAATCATTCGAGCGCGACTGGATCATGGCAGAAGCCCGCGGCCAAGGCGATTCAGATTTGATCCGCCTCACGACAGAATACTTGCCTCTTATTTTGGGCAGGCGGCACGGTGATCCAAGCCGCCCTTGGAATAAGTTTAACATTCGGCTTCATGATGAAGAGGGGCGACCAGTCCACCATTACGAGGGAAATTGGCGCGATATTTTCCAAAACTGGGAGGCGCTCGCATGGAGTTATCCGGTTTTTCTCGACGGTTTTATTTCCAGATTTCTTAACGCTTCCACGGTGGATGGTTTTAATCCCTATCGCGTGACTTCATCGGGAGTTGATTGGGAAGTTCCTGATCCAGAAGATCCTTGGGTTTCTATCGGTTACTGGGGCGATCATCAGATCATCTATCTACTAAAATTTTTGGAGCTCAAAGCAAAGATTGATCCCGAATTTCTTGATTCGTGGAGTGAGTCTCATTTCGTTTTTGCAGATGTGCCCTATCGACTCGCGAGTTGGGAGAAGACCCTCGAAGATCCTCGCGATACGGTAGAGTTTGATCAGGAGCGTCATGATCAACTTTTGGCCAAGAAAGAGGAGATCGGAGGGGATGGATTGCTCCTTTGCGACGAAGGTGGCGAGATCATTCGAGTAGGGTTGATCGAAAAATTACTCATCCCCGCAATGGCTAAGCTTGGTCAATTGATTCCAGATGGTGGGATCTGGATGAACGCCCAAAAGCCCGAGTGGAACGACGCTAACAATGCCCTAGCCGGCAATGGTCTTTCGGTCGTAACGACGGGATATCTGCTCCGCTATTTGCGGTTCTTACAGCGTTCGATTCAGATATGTAGGCTCACTGCATTCTCAGTTTCCAAAGCGACCGAACAAGCAGTTCAGCGATTGGCTGAAGTCCTCGGTGACCCTCGCTGGAAGCAGAATGATCTGGTATCCAGTAATGATCGATTTGAGCTGGCTCAGGCAAATGGCCTTGTGATGCAAGATTATCGAGATTCGGTCAGGGAAGAGATCTGTCACGAGGGGAGTCTTCCTGCCTCTGGTATTCTTAGCTTCTTGTCTCATGCGATTGATGCGGTGGAGGGAGTCTTGCAATCCAACCGAAGACCGGACGGACTTTGGCATGCCTACAACGTGCTAGACGCGCGCCCAG
Organism: Akkermansiaceae bacterium; assembly: GCA_022424905.1. Taxonomy (GTDB): domain Bacteria; phylum Verrucomicrobiota; class Verrucomicrobiia; order Verrucomicrobiales; family Akkermansiaceae; genus SW10. The sequence goes on from JAKMGP010000197.1 coordinate 14,188, forward strand.
GAATTCCGGAAATGAAAGTTCAAAACCTTCAGCTAATGTTGGAAGGTCAGGTCGCGATTCTCAGCTCGGGGTTCCTTGAGAATGAGACTGCAGTGAGGTTATTGGAGGATCTGGCCAAGAGTGATCTTCGTTCGAAACGTCATCCGACCTATTTATTATATCCCGATCGCGAGCTCGCCGTATTTGATGAACTTAATCGAATTCCTGATGCCGACTTGAGAGGTAATCAACTCCTCGTTTCGATGGCGAAAAAAGGGGATGAGCGTCTAGTTTACGAGGACGGAACGGGAGCTTGGAGGTTTAATGAAACTCTGGTCAATGGATACGCGTTGACAGACTGCTTAACTCAGATCGGTGATCTTTCTCTCGAAAATCGAACGGAGATCGAGAAAATATACGAAAAGGTCTTCTCCCATCACTCCTTTACGGGGCGCAGTGGTTCCATGTTTGGTTATGAGGGTTTGGGATGCGTCTATTGGCATATGGTTTCCAAACTGATGCTAGCCGCGCAGGAAGTTGCTTTGGCGGTTTGCAAGACTGGGAAATCAAGTGATGAACTGAAGTCTCGGTCCGTCGCTGCCTATTATGCAGTCCAGCGAGGTTTGGGTTTCCGTCAAACTCCGCAAAGCTATGGAGCGTTTCCGGCTGAACCTTATTCTCACAG
>JAKMGP010000214.1 GCA_022424905.1 Akkermansiaceae bacterium
TAGATCAGCCCTGAGTTCGCGTCTAGAAGAGCCTGACCTTTTGTCAGGAAATCCATTCCCAAGATCCCGTCCACAGGCCGGCCAGTCGAGTCCCGGAAATATTTACGGACGGTTCCGAGCGGAGCAACCGATACGTCGAACACAGACACCTTAACCTGGCCAAAAATTAAATTCTGTAACCTTGCATGTCGCAGCGGAATACGATCACCCGAGGCGTCGATCATCCGTGAGTTAGTGGCGTAGCTCTGCAAATTGAAGCGATCAAAGCTTTCCGCAGCCATTACGGAAACTTCAGCTCCAGTATCGACGACCCATGAAACCGGAACACCCTGCAGGGTTCCAATTAGGATTAAGTGCGGCAATCGGCCCGCGGTCCCCAACCTGAAAATCTGTTTCCCTAAATCTGGGCGCACCCCAAGAGGTAAAGGCCCCATTCTATGGGGACGTGAGGGCCCCGAATTCGGAACCCACATTTGCCCGGAGGGGATGTCGACCAAAGCGCCGGTCGCCGCAAGAGCATCTAATCCAATTTGACCCGCATAGCTACTTGTCGAAGTCTTACGTTCCGGGCTGGGCGCAATCGTAAACGGAAATCGAACCGCCTTCATCCCACCGATTTCAAGAGTTCCATATCCCCTTCCACTAGAAACCTCGCGCCCCAGCGCGCCACGAGTAATGACCCGAACTGAGCGATCCTCGATCACTCCAGCTGAAGTCGCCAATTGCTTATCGAGGTCTGTACTATTTGCCCCCGAATCGATTAAAAAACGCATGGGCTTCCCGTTGACCTTAAAGACACCAGAGTAACGGCGGTCCTCACTGAGTTTTTGAAGTGGCACCTTCTGATAACCCAACTTGGAAAGTGTAACAGTCCTCGAGCTCGAAAACCCAGGAACACTCGAACATTGAGTCAGACACAAGCAAGCTAGGAAAGAGGCTATAAAATTGGCGGCAATCTTAGTCATACTTGTTTCAGTCGAGAGGATAAGCCTCCCATACAGACCAGAGACAGTCTTTTTATTACCAAGCCGGACCCACTTCCCAGGTCTCCAACATCTCCTCTGGACAATCCTCAAGAAATCGCGAGGGGCGCGTGATGATATCGCCACTGTAGCTCTTGGGATTAATCTGCGGGTAGGTCAGATAAAGCTCATCCTTCGAACGGGTCAGCGCCACATAAAAAAGCCTCCGTTCCTCCTCAAACATATCCTGATCATCAGCTTCCAGTATCCGTCCATTTGGGAACATCCCGTCGGCAAGCCAAATCAAAAACACGACTTTCCATTCCAGTCCCTTAGCCTGATGAATGGAGGACAAAACCACTTTTTCATCATCAGGCTCCGCCCTGCTTCCAGTTGGCTCACCATCAACCGAGCTCATCAAAGACAATTGGCCCAACAATTCCAAAACATCATCAAAAGTTTCAGAATACAAAATCAACTGCTCGATGTCCTGGCGTCGATTATCATAGTTCTCAAAGCTAGCTTTCATGTAGTCATCATAGACTCCCTCTAAAGCGCTCGTGAGCATTTCTGAAGGCCTAGCATAGCCATCACCAACGATCAATTCGTCCAAGGTAAAACAGAGCTGTTCCCAATCCTTTTTTGCTTTCGCTGGAACTGGAAATTTCAACATGTGGTCGGAAAAACGCTTTGGTGGTTCTTCCTTCTTCGATATCCCAACTTTGAGCCAGGCCCGCCAAAGCTTCGTCGCAGTCGCCGCACCAATACCTGGCAGCAAGAGACAAAAGCGTTTAAAGCTCACCTCATCTCGACGATTCGTCGCAAAGCGTAAAAAGGCCGCGACATCTTTAATATGAGCCTGCTCAAAAAAGCGAAGACCACTTGTAATCTCAAAGGGAATCCCTCGTGAAGTCAGCTCCATCTGAATCTCCAAACTCTGGTGATGGGCACGGTAAAGAATCGCCATTTCATCAAGCTCTATCCCTTCGTCGCGAAGTTCCAAAACACGTTGCGCCACGAAATCGGCCTGTGCCCTTGGATCTTCTACTGGCACCAAAGCCGGAGTCATTGATCCGCCAACCCGCGCCGCTCTAAGCGCCTTTTTAAACTGCTTCTTGTTCGCAGAAATCGCGGCATTAGAAAGATCAATCACTTCGGGCACACTGCGGTAATTAGTCTCAATCTTATAGACCGTAGCATTCGGGTAATGCTCAGGGAACGACAGGATATTATCCATGTCGGCCCCTCGCCATGAGTAGATCGACTGAGCATCATCGCCGACCACCATCACTGAGTTCTGAGGCCGAGCTAACAGATGGATTAGCTCGCTTTGGACAGCATTCGTATCCTGATACTCATCAACCAGCAGGTATTGAAAACGCTTCTGATAGAGGCCGCAGAGCTCCTCATTTTCCTTCAACAACTTAAGCGGAAGGATCAGTAGATCATCAAAATCAGCCGAATTCGTTTCGAGCTTCTTCGCCGTGTAGGCCTTTCCGACCTTCGCAATTTCATCACCCCATTCCTCAAAATAAGGATAGCGTGCCTCCAATAAATCTTCGAGTTCTACGCCGGTATTTTCAACCAAGGAAAAAATCGATATCAAGACATCAGCCTTCGGGAATCGCCGTGACTTGGTATCGATATCGCACTCCGCAACCACGGTGTTCATAAGCGACTTCTGATCATCACGATCCATGATTGAAAACGAACGCGTAAGCCCCACTTCATCAGCATGCCTTCGTAGGATTCGATTCCCAATTGCGTGGAAAGTTCCGCTCCAGAGCTCTCTAAGATCAAGAGAGATCAACTCACGGACCCGCTCCATCATCTCGCGAGCTGCCTTGTTCGTGAAAGTCAGCAGAAGCAAACTCTTGGGATCAACTCCTTGATCGAGCAGATAAGCGACACGGTAGGTCAGAGTCCGCGTCTTACCGGACCCTGCGCCAGCAATCACCAAAGAAGGCCCAGGTGAAGAACTCACGGCGGCATACTGCTGCTCGTTCAGTTCGGCCTGATAATCGATTCCAGAAACACCCTTCCGGGGGCCTTTTTTAAGCTGATATTGCCGAGCCATTGTTAAGAAGCATCGCTACTTTTAGTGTAGTCAATGTAGCGAGCATATTCATCCTTCACCTTAGGCATAAGAATATACATCGCGATCACGTTCGGCACTGACATCGCGAAGATCATGGCATCCGAGAAGTCGAAAACCTTGCTCATACTCAGCGATGAACCAATGACGACAAACAAGCAGAAGAGTAACTTATAAACTAATTCTGCACGTTTACTCCGACCGAACAAGTGGCTCCAAGCCTGGACTCCGTAGTAAGACCACGAAATCATAGTTGAGAAGGCGAAAAGAATCACCGCCACCGTCAGAATGATTGGGAACCAACTAATGACTGACTCAAAAGCAGCCGAAGTCATCGTCACCCCTTTCAACCCTGGGTCATCATAGGTTCCAGCCATAATGATCACTAAAGCAGTTGTCGTGCAGACCACAACCGTATCAATAAACGGCTCAAGCAAGGCAACAATCCCTTCACTTGCAGCATACTTTGTCTTCGCCGCCGAGTGCGCAATCGGGGCCGAACCAATTCCAGCTTCGTTGGAAAAGGTAGCCCGCTTCATACCCTGAATCATAACCCCAATGATGCCACCTCCAATGGCGGTTGGCATAAATGCTCCTTCGAAGATTACACCGAGCGCGACTCCAATTTGACCAAAGTTCACAAGGATCACAAACAACCCGGCGAGCATGTAGATTCCACACATAAATGGGACTAAAGTGGCAGTCACCGACGCAATACTTTTAATTCCACCAATAATCACGAGCCCAACCGCAACAGCCATAATCAAACCAAAGGCCCAACGGTTTTCATCCAAAAATGAACCCTCTCCAACAACTCCAACCAACTGCTCGCAAGCTTGGTTAGCTTGAACCATATTACCGCCACCAAAAGAACCACCGATGCAAAGGAAGGCGAATACTCCAGCAAGAATCAACCCGAACATTCCCATCCCTTTTTCAGCAAATCCCTTTTTCAAATACTGCATGGGCCCGCCATAAACCTTGCCATCTTCAATCGTGCGATATTTTACGCCAAGGGTACATTCGCAAAATTTCGAAGTCATCCCAAACAAACCAATCAGGATCATCCAGAAAGTTGCACCCGGCCCCCCAACACTGATTGCAATTGCAACACCTGCGATATTTCCAAGGCCGACGGTCCCAGAAAGCGCCGCACAGAGAGCTTGGAAGTGGGTAATCTCGCCAGGATCAGTTGCCGAGCTGTATTTCCCGCTGATGGTGCGAGCCGCCAAGCGCCACGACCGAAGGTTTAAGAACTTAAAATAGACCGTGATGACGACGGCAGCTAATGCCAACCAAACCACAACAAGAGGAAGTTTGACCGGATTGCCTTCAGCATCCTTCGCAATCTCCACCCCATAGAAGACCTTACCAGTCACTTCATCTAAATAAGGTCCTAAATTTTGGTCGATCCACTCGTCCGGAGCTTGGCTAAAAACAATTTCCTCATTTGTGGCTGCCGAAGCCTTGGCCTCCTCAGCACGAAGACCGCCTATCGAAAGCGTGGAAAGAAAGACAAGGATCGGAAGCAAGTTTCGCATGACTCGCCCACTTTGCGGGAAAGGAGGAAGAGCGACAAGTGAGAATCACGGCTTTACCCGCAAAACAAAAAATCCGACCGGATCACTCCGGACGGATTTTGAAAATGATTCTGAGAAAAATCTCCGCTATGGAAGAAGATTCACGGCGCGAGCCCGCTTGATCTCACGAGTGATCGTGCGATGCATCTTAGCCGAAACACCCGTCACCTTGCGGGGAAGAATGCGGCCAGTCTCGGTCGTGAATTTTGAAAGCACCTCCGGATTTTGATAGCTAATTTTCTCAAAAGGAAGGTCGAGACGCTTATTGGTCATCGACTTGTTGTGCTTCCGGAAGTTGATCCGACGCTGAATGGTCTTAGGCTCAGACATAATAAAAGGTAGTTGGGGTCAGGGACTATCGAAGCTCGCGGTGAAGAGTGCGACGCTTCAGGAAAGGGTTATACTTTTTCTTTTCAAGACGGCCGGGAGTCCGGAGGCTCTTTTTGTTACGAGTGCTTGTGTAACGGGAGGTCGGCTTGCCCTCGGCCTTGGCCTCAGTGCATTCCAAAATGATGATATCGCGTGGCATAATCTAAGAAAAGTCAGAAATCGGGACGCGGAAGCTATGAAAAACGGCCCTATCGTCAAGGGAAAACCGAGGAAAGTTCCGAAACTTTGAGCCTCTGAAAAAATCGTTGATTTTGTAGGGCTCACGTCGCAGACTCTTCGCAGTTGAAGGTAATCGGCGCATCGACGACCACTTCCCTCTTCCTTTTTTGAGAGATTCTCAATCTCCGCCCACGGCCCATTCGATCAATATCGCCCGGCCGCTTCGGCAGAGACACTTGCAGAACCCCCCTCAACCCCTCGCACCTGTTTCGGCGGATCTTTTGGTCACCCGATTGATTGGTGCCCAGCCACCCAAGGCTCAAACTTTCCAGATTTCCCATATAAATATGATTCCACCTGACTCTGATTCAGCGAACTCCGGCGGCCAGCAGGCCTCCGAACCCGGCAACGGAAATAACAATCGGAACCGCAATCGCAACCGCAATCGCAACCGCAACCGCAATCGTGGCCAGCGACAGGGGCGAGTCCGCGGTTACGGTCCACGGGACGAAAATCGAGAGGGCCGTGAACCACGCGAACGCAAACCGTTTGAATTCACTGGAGATCCAGTCTCAGTGGATGGTCTTTTCGAAGTTGCTCTGAAGGGATTCGGATTCCTTCGCAAGCAGGACCAAGACTTTGAACAACGCAAAGAGGACGTCTTCGTACCACCTGATCTGGTGAGGCAGCACGGAATCCGTCCAGGAGTATGGATCAAAGGGATTGCTCGTGACAGCTCACGCGGCCCACAATTGATCGAGGTTACATCTGTCAACGGGCAAAAACCCGAGGATGCTCGGAAACTCCCGGCATTCGAAGAATTAAAGGCGATTAATCCCAGCAAACAAATTGGGTTTGAAACGACCCCCGATCGCTACACCACTCGACTAGTCGACCTCATGGCGCCGGTCGGACGTGGCCAACGCGGGCTCATTGTGTCCCCTCCCCGATCTGGTAAAACCACCCTCCTCCTCCACATGGCTCAAGCAGTCCAAGACAGGCACGAGGAGCACCTCCATCTCATCGTATTGCTCGTTGACGAACGGCCCGAAGAGGTGACCGAGTTTCGCCGGCAACTCCCTGACGCGGAAATCTATGCCAGCTCAAACGATGAATCTCCCAGAAATCACTGCCGACTTGCCGAACTCTGTATCGAGCGAGCTAAACGCTTGGTAGAAGACGGTCAGCACGTCTTCATCCTTATGGATTCCATAACCCGACTCGCCCGAGCTTATAACAATAATATGGGCGGCAGTAAAAAAAGCCGAGGGCGTGGTTATCAGTCCGGTGGTATCGTAGCTGGAGCACTCGAGATGCCCCGTCGTCTTTTTGCAGCGGCACGAAGCACCCGTGAAGCAGGCTCGCTAACCATTATCGCCACAGCTCTGATCCAAACGAACTCGAAGGCCGATGAAGCGATTTTCCAGGAATTCAAGGGAACCGGCAATATGGAGCTTGTTCTAGATCGCCGTATCGCAGAGCACTACGTTTATCCAGCTGCTGACATCTTCAAGTCGGGAACCCGTAGGGAAGAGCTCATACTCCCCGAAATGAGCCTGAAAAAGATTTACATGGTGCGCCGGGGACTTGCTGGACACAAACCAGTAGAGGCGATGGAGAGACTTCTTTTCTTTATGAGAAAGTTTCCAAGCAACGCGCAGATGCTGCTTGAAATCAAAGGATAAATTTTCGTCCAAAAGGTGTGGCGATATGCACGCACCTCTGCTATCTATTAGGTAATCTAAAAAGTTATCTTTATTCATTATGCAGACGAAAAACGTAAACCCAGATATCACCGTGACCGTGCGTCACGAAAACGTCACTGATTCCCTCCGCCATTATGCTGAGGATAAAATTAGCGGCATCCATCTTGATTACCCGCGCATCATCGGTGCCAAGGCCATTCTTGATGTGGAAGGGAACCGCCGCCATAAAGCCGAAATCATCCTCTTTTGCGCTAACCACATTGTCATTGATGCCTCATCTGAGACTGAGGATATGTATAAGAGCATCGACTTAACCATCGATAAAATCACAAGGCGTATGCGCAAATGCAAGACCCGCCTCCTCAAGCGGCGTAATCCCGGACAAGAGGAAAGTATCCGATACCTTGACGAGAGGAACTACCGAGCCGATTTCCTTGATAACCTTCCCGAAGAGGTCAACGAAACTGAGGAACCAGAACCTTTCTTTGTCCACAAGGAATCGTTCAGCTTACGCAAACTCTTCAAGGAAGAGGCAGTGATGGAGCTCGACCTTACCGAACGCCCGTTCGTCGTCTTTAAGAATGCACGTCGTAACGTGACCTCAATCGTTTGGAGAAAGCCGGATAGCGACTACGGAATCGTTGATATCCCTAGTTAGCCCTTCCCCACTGCCCCCCTCGCAATAGGTCGTCACCACTTCGACCCTTTGAGAGTTGTCGGCTTAAGCCTGCCAACGCCAATCAATATTCACCTCAATCTCGGGGTGAATGCTGTGCTGGACTGGGCAATTTTGAGCTACCTCCTCCAGGACTTTGCGATCGGGGTGATTTTCAGAAACCGGAACGTGAATTTGCAATTCCAATCGGACGATACGGCGGGGTAGATCAGCAGACATTTCCTTCTGCACAATTAAACGAAGCCCCTTCAAATCAATCGCGCGCTGATCCGCAATAATTCCCATAATGGTGACAATACATGTTCCGAGAGCAGTCGCTACCATATCAGTCGGAGAAAAACTTTCGCCTCGCCCCTGATTATCAACTGGAGCGTCGGATATTACCTTGTTCCCAGACGGCATATGTTCAGCCACACAGCGCAGCTGCCCCTTGTAATCAATTTGAATCTCCACCATCGTCTTCGCTTTCTTCAATCAATTCCTGTTCGACATCCCGAATTAGAACAACCCGGAACCCAAAACTTTCACTTCGGTATTCGACATCAAACGGGAAGCGGCACCGCATTTCCAGATGCTCTTCACTAAAAGTATCCCACCCCCCGCCACGCAAAATCCCACGCGCGGTGTTCCCGTAGGAATCTGAAACCCATTCGTGAACATTCCCCCCGATATCGTAAAGACCGCGAATATTCGGATTGAATTTACCCACTGGAGCCAATTTTTCAAAGCCGTCATTGTAACCCTCAATGATGCGATCATTCTCAAGAAATTCGACTGCCGAGAGATCCGCATAGTTGCCGACACTCTCATCCGGAGGAAAGCTCTCTCCCCACGGAAACTGCCCGGAATTCACGATTTCACTCTCACGCTCAGCCGGGGTTTCACCAACCTCAATCAAGCCCGCCATTTTGCTCCATTCTAAATCGGTCGGTAACCTATAACGATAATCCTTGGTGATGCGGTTGAGATCTGGATTTGGATTATCGCGCTCCCTTTTTGTCAGCCATTGACAAAATTCTTCACACTCCGCCCGAGTTAGACCCACAACAGGGACCAATGGGTTATCGTCTAAAATCACCTCCCCAACATTCTTTCCAGTAGCCTTAAGATATCGATTGTAATCGCCGCTTCGTGTCTCCCACTTGGATACGCTAAGGGTCTTCGAAAATGGCACTAATTTCATCTCGATGCTATTAGTCCAAAGTTCACCAGGGACCAGACTCTTGTCAGGCTGTAGCGTGAACACCTTATTAATTTCGCCTCGATCTGGAAGGTAAACATTGTCGACAAGGGTCTTCTTACCACCCATCGCAAGAGTAATCTCAATATCACCTGGCGCTATGTTCGGGCCATTATAAGGAGTCGTATCAACATAAACCCCATTCAGGTAGAGACTTGCTCCGCTTGGCACCGAATCAATACTCAACGAGCCATAAGGAATCGGCCGAACCCAGCAATAAAAAGGCCGTAAGAGTTTCCCACCCTTCTTTGCCTCAACAGGAAGCCTTGTCGCGTCGAAAGATAAATCATAGTGCGGAATGATCTGGCGATTCCTCTCAGGATTTTCATCCGAATATTCACCAAAGTAACCCTGATCAATACACCTAGTTTCTAACCACTTTGAATAACCCATTGTCCACGATTCAGGAACCGCAACCACCTTCCGATCACTATTTGTGAATGTGATGGCTTTGAGGTTTTGATTTGTCTCTTTTAGGTAAAGCTTCCAGTCAGCCTCACCCACATGCGTAGCCCCTTTATGCAGATCTAAATAGGGAAGATACTCATTCCCAAGTGCATCTGTCCAAATTTCGTCAACCTTTGGGGGCGAAAATAGGTTCATGATCTCATCAATAATCATGACCTGCCTTCCCTCATCGATCACCTCGCAATTGATGAAAAGATCGCGTCGATTAGGTGCTTTGATTTGCAACTCCAAAAGCGAGTCCACCTCAACCCCAGTCAAAGTTGCGGGTGTATAGCCTAAAAGATCTCCAGCCTTGTCATAGACCTCAGCCCCAGCCGGTGTCGTAAGAACCTTAACCATTACATATCGTTCAGGCAAAGGCTCCAACTGACCTTCAATCACATAGGTTCCCCAAGTGTTTTCGAGCCAGATCTGACTCATGAAGAGCGCCATCAAAAGAAGAACGCTAAGCGCAACCTTGGCGTAGCTAGGAATCTTCTTGGGAGCATTTTTCCCACGCTGAAGATGGCTCAGGGCATGAGCAAGCTCACGACCAGTCCGAATCTTTCGCTTATGGATCCGAGGATCGCAGATATCACAGATCATGCGATTCAACCGAATCCATTTCTTTCGATAATCATCGATCGGAGTCTCATCCGGCAATTCGGGGAACTGCAACCGGTCCATTCCAGTCGCCATTTCATAAAGCACTTTTCCGAGACTGTAGATATCCGCCTGTTCAGAGCCAGGACCTTCCGGTGGCACGAACCCCTCCGTGCCCACAAAGGTCCGTTGATCTTTAGCTGCAACCAACCCGATATCAGCCAACTTAGCTTTACCATCAACGAAGATCACGTTCGATGGTTTCACATCACGGTGCGTCAACCCCCGCTCGTGCAATTCAGCAAGCGCCTCGGCAAGTCGTTTTCCAGTCTCGATACAAAAGTCCGTCGAAAGAGGCTTTCCATTTGCCCGAGTCATGTCGGTCCGCAAGGTCCTCGGCTCATATTCAACCGGATTTATCTCGTCATCGCTATGGGCATCATCACCCAGCTCCATAACGTAATAATAAAACTCGCTATGATCGTCACTACGTCCGACATGAAGAATATTCACGAAGCCAAGATGGTCTCGCGAGATTGGCTCAAACCTTAAAATCCCCTCGAACTCACGTTCAAAGGTTCGTTCGTCTGAAAAGTCCTCGCGATAAACAATCTTCACCGCTCGCATAGCGCCGGTCACACCACGCGCCAACCAGACTTCACCATAGGCCCCGCCCCCGATTTTACGGAGGACATCATGATCGGGGATCAACGGGTCTGGCCTAATCTTTTTTTGCATCCTTCTCGAGCTTCGCCAACTCCTTCTTTAAAACGGAACCAACTCGATGCTTAGCGAGATAAACTTGGGCCATACTGACCCCAAGATAATCCTGCACCTTTTTAGCATCCCACTGTTTCACCACGTAATAATCGAAAATTTGATACTGCTTGGGTGAGACTTGGGCCTTCACTCGTGTCAAAGCCATATCGGCGACATTTTTCTTCCATTCGACATCCCACATCCGCTCTAAAAGATCCCCTTTGGGATCCTCAAATCGATCAATAATAGCGGTCTTCCGGTCATCTTCCCAGCCGCCGCCCGGCATCGCAGTGTCTTTCTTTCGCTTTCGAAACTGATCATTGATCCGCCAGCGGGTCATGTTCATCAGCCACGTTTTAAAAGACCCTTGCTTTGGATCGTAGAGGTTCTTCTTACTTTGCTTCGCGATTGAAAGAATCGTTTCCTGCACCGTATCAAAGGCTTCATCGTGACGTAGCCCAGCTTTAATCCCCACCGAATAGATTAACTTCCAATAAGTTTGGTAAAATTCATCCCACGTCCGCTGATCCTCCCAGTTCTCCAATCTTGCAATCAGGCTCTTCCGCGTTTTGGCGTATCCCTTAGTAAGATCGACTTCTTTACCGTCTTTCTTTTTTTTCTTCGCAGAACTATCTTTCTTTTCACGGGCCATCCTTAAGAGAAGAAGTAAACCAAAATTGAGCGAATGTCTTTACTCACTTTTAGGAAAATTACGATTATGAGATAATCACGGAAACCTAATGAGTCATCGCCCCCCAAAAACATGTGCTAGGATTCTCTCGAGGCACTCCCGGTCGATTTCATCGAAAGCCCCCTTTTCCATCGAATCAACATCCAAAACGGCGATTAACGCTCCGCTTTCATCCGTGACCGGCACCACGATTTCGCTCTTAGAACGCTCATCGCAGGCGATATGGCCCGGAAAATCATGCACATCTTCAACCACTTGGGTTTCTCCCATTGCTGCCGCCGTGCCACATACCCCTTTACCAATCTCAATGCTCAAGCACCCCACCGTTCCCTGATAAGGGCCGATCACGAGCCTTTCTTCGATCACTCGATAAAATCCCGTCCAGAAGAAATTGTTCATCTCATTGTGCAAAACACCCACAATTGAAGCCATTTTTGCAATTTGATCATCACCGCCCTCACAAAGAGCCTCAATTCTGGCCCGACACCGCTGATAATCCCTCTCTTTTTCAAAACTCATCGTATTCCTCAGAGTATTTCCCAAACTCAGCACTGACAAACCTTCATTCCTCACTACTATCGCCACGTGAGCTATCAGGTTTTTGCCAGAAAATACCGCCCCCGTACTTTTGCAGATGTTCTTGGACAGGATCACGTGGTCCGAACTCTTCGTAATGCCATCGAACAAGACCGCCTTGCGCACGCCTACCTTTTCGTCGGCCCGCGTGGCACAGGAAAGACCTCAACTTCTCGAATTTTCTCAAAGGCTCTGAATTGCCCAAATGGACCTTCAATCGAGTTTGATCCCGATGATCCAATTTGCATTGAGATTGCCGAAGGCCGCTCGCTCGACGTTCTCGAAATTGACGGAGCTTCCAATAATAAGGTCGACGAAGTCCGTTCACTTTTAGAAACAGTTGGTTTTGCACCGGCCTCAAGCCGGTTCCGAATCATTTACATCGATGAAGTTCACATGCTCACAACCGGTGCTTTCAATGCCCTTCTCAAGACACTTGAAGAGCCACCGGCCCACGTAAAGTTCATCTTCGCAACTACCGAGCCAAATAAGATTCTTCCCACAATCATCTCGCGGTGCCAACGCTTTGACCTCCGGCCAATTCCGACTGATATCATCGCCAGTCATCTCCAGCATATTGCCACCGAGGAAAGCGTCAAACTTGATGACGCCGCCGCCTGGGCTATCGCTAAAGGAGCTGACGGTGGCATGCGTGATGCACAATCAATGCTCGACCAACTTGTCGCTTTCTGTGGCAACGAAATCACCGAGACCAACGTTCTCGATATTTTTGGATTCACCTCGCGCGAAACCGTCGCTGCCCTTCTCCTCGGCATCTTACAAAAAGAGCCTGCCCGCATTCTCTCCGTTATTTACGAACAATTTGAAAAAGGAAAAGACTTAGGCCAACTCCTCGCCGAAGTCGTCGGAGCGATCCGTGCACTCGTCGTAGCTAAACTCGACCCTGATGCCGGACGCGAAGGCTTTCCAGAGGCTCTCTGGAGTGACCTCTCCGCTGCGGCCGAACCCCTAAAGCCTGAGCGCCTTCTCGCCGTTATCGATACCTTCTCTGAGGCAGAGAGCCGGATGAAATGGGCCTCAAATAAGCGCCTCCACCTGGAAATCGCATCGCTCAAAGCGATCCAAAACCTCAAGGAGATTCGCCTTACCGACGTAATTTCGGCGATTGGAAAAGCTGACCCTAGCGAGATTTCAGCCTCGTTTTCGAACGACTCCACCGCTCCTCCAACCGAGCCGGAAACTCATCCAGCACCGGAAAAAAAAACGGGCACTAAAGACCGTAAACTTGACCCGATTGACCGTCTCATCGCCGATGCCCCCGACGACGCGGTAGAGCCTGAGCCCGAGCCAATCAAATTGAATCCGGCCTCTGAAAACCCGAAACAAAGACCGGTTGATCAAGCGAAGGCAGAAGAAAGCAACACCGTTGAAGCGGACGAATTTCATAACGATCCACTAATCGTCGAAGCTCTAAAGGTTTTTAAAGGACGACTAATCTCCTGAAATTTTGAGAGTCATGAGAATTCGCGGGTTTTTGCGACGCATTCCTCCGGCTCTCCTTTTGCTCTCACTGAGCCTTCACTTTTTCACCATCGTTCTTTACGTCCGCCTTCCGCTCAGACTTGCGGCGGTCACCATTTATCCGGTCTGGGTCTGGGGAGCGCTCGGACTCGCGCTGGCTACTTTTTGTTATCTATTTAGTAAGACCCGAGGTGCTCTTTCCATCATCCTCCTTTGGACTTTCACCATCCTTATCCTTGCCGATGAAGCCGGCCCGCTGGCCCGTCTAGCAACCGCACCAATGGAGGAAGCTGCTCCAGAAGAACATGCCGGAAGCCAAATTCTCCGCGTGATCACCTTAAACTGCGCGAGCCATTCTGACCCCCTCGAGGCAACACGCCAATTCGACCCTGACATTATCTTTCTTCAAGAGATTCCTCCTGGTTATCGGATTAAAAGACTGACTGACTCTCTCTTTAAGGGACAGGGCGACTATCGCTACAACCGCAACCTGCGATTCGCGGTCATTGTTCGGGGAACGATCGAAAGAGAATTTCGATTTTCAAAATATCGCACTCAACTCGTCAAAGCGGAAATGTTCGACGGCCGTAAGCTCAACCTTGTGAATCTCCACCTTCTCTCAGCAGCCACCAATATGAAACTTCACCAACTTGATTGTTGGCGCGAGCACGTCAAAAACCACACTCTTCGAAGAATTGAACTCTCATCGTCGCTTGCCGGATTGAGACAATACGGTTCCTACCCCCGATTCCCGACCATTGTAGCTGGCGACTTTAATGCTCCTGCGAACGACTCTGTTCACCGAATGATGCGGAAAGAATTCACCGATTCGTTTGACGTAGTCGGCACGGGATGGGGTAACACTTTTCACCGCGCTCTTCCCTTACTTCGGATCGACTATATTTATGGATCTTCCAAGCTCATTCCCGTTCGCTCTCAAGCCTTCACTAGAAACAACACCGATCACCGCATGGTTGTCTCTGATTTCATCTATCGCTAGGGACCTAGAAATCAGTATTCGGCCGTTGATTCCGAATTGAAACCCGCCCTCCACGTGCCCGGCGCATCGGCTCAAAGACATGATCGGCTCCCGAAGATTTAATCTCCGAAACCATAGCCATCAACTCGCCTAACCTTCCCTTGGGCCATCCCCTTTCCGCAAACCATGAATAATATTCTGGTGGCAAATCTGTTAGTGGAATACCGCAAGGCGGATACTTCTCCGGTCCATATTTACCATAAGGCATATGAGCTTCAGAAATCTCATGAAGAAGATTCCGAAAGTCTTCGCGATCGATCTCGGTAAAATTCATAAATTCTATCTGACTTGCATCCCCGCGAGATCTTCCTAAATTACACGAAGAAACCAACAAAAACATGGAAAGTCACAACCCTTACGCCAGTCCATACTCAGTTGCTCAGGCATCCGAGAACGTCCGCACTGAGTTTTACCAGAAAACCTACCTTCATCTCGCAGGAGCAATTGGGGCATTTATCATTCTTGAAGCGATGCTTTTTGCGATCCCTGGAATCGATCTATTTGTGTTCAAAATGATCGGAGGAGGAATGTCATGGCTTCTAGTTCTAGGACTCTTCATGGGCGCTTCTTGGATCGCTAATAAGTGGGCGACCTCAGATACCAGTCGCGGAATGCAGTATGCGGGGCTAGGGCTCTATATCGTCGCTGAGGCTATCATATTTTTGCCTCTCCTTTTGATTGCCGTTCGCTTCACCGGACAATCACACCTGGTCGGGCAGGCCGCCATTATAACCTTGGGACTATTTGCTGGTCTCACTTTTGTAGCCTTCACATCCAAAAAAGATTTCTCCTTCCTCGGCGGAGTTTTAAAGATTGGATCCTTCGTTGCAATCGGCCTAATTGTGGCATCACTCCTGATGGGATTTAATCTGGGGATTTGGTTCTCTGGAGCAATGGTCCTGTTTGCTGGAGTTTCTATTCTTTATCAAACTAGCAACATTATCCACAATTACCGCCCAGATCAGCACGTAGCAGCTTCCCTTGGTCTCTTTGCGAGCGTCGCCCTGCTCTTCTGGTATGTCCTGCAAATTCTGCTATCTCTCGCCTCGAGCGACTAATCGAATTCCCCTACGCCCTTCAGAGCCCGGACACAATCAGTGCTCCGGGTTCTTTTTTCTCGCTAAGATCCGTTTTTGACAAACTCGCCCTTTTGTCGCTAACTCCCAGCAGCCCTTATGAATACCACCAATTTCCTTCTCGGAACGACTTCAATCCTGATTGTCGTCGCTTTTGCCTTCTCCTTTGGAGGCTTTAACGAAGGACGCGACAGCCAGGCCAGCAAGGACGAACTTGCTAAATTGACTGACGCAATCGAACAACTTGCCGCTGAGAATCGAGCACTTGAACGTAATTATGCCCGAACCAATCGCCCAAACAATGCGGGTTCTTCGGTTTCGACGACCACTCCTCCGTCAGGTCTCCCTATCGCCCCCGGGCCTGCAACTTCTAATCCTGATTCAGAATCGCTGGGAAAAATAAAGGAACTCGAGGACAAAAACCGGGCCCTCGAAGAAAAGGCTCTCGCCCTTGAAGAGGAAAATAACCGCGCCAATGAAGAGCGCCGACAGATCACGATTGAGCAGAATATGGCTGCCAAAAAAGTCCAGATGGCCATGGACATGGGGACCGTAAAATCGGCAAATAAAGAACAGGCCATTGTGATCTACGAACCTTCTCCTAACGCACCCAGCTTTCAACCCAGCCGCATCCTTGCAATACGGCGAAACACCGGAATTATCGGCACTATCGTGATCGAGCGGCTTGACGCGAGTGGGCAATACATCGCTACGATGAGACCCCACGGCTACTCACCTGACGGCTATCCGGATATCCAACCCGGTGATACCGTTATTGTAGATCCTAACGGTTAATTACCACTTGGAGGTCAAACCATACTGCCCGGCCAAAGTAAGCAGTTCTTCACGCATTGGCCACTCATCGGGACGCTCGCAGGGACCATCGTGACGCTGGCTCGCTCCCTTCAACATCATGCACCCTGTGTTGTCGCCCATCTTACGAATGGCCTCCACTTCTTCAGATGATAATTTAAAATCAGCTGGCGTAGCAGCGTAGTCGCGGATCTTATCTTCAATTGGAATTGCGTTTTCTCCAGCTTCCTGAATCACCGTCGGCACAACACACTTTACCGGAGTCTGGGAGAGGTTCCAAAGTGAGGCGAATTGAATCATGCTCAGGCCATGCTTTTCGGCAATTTCGCGCATTGGCTGCATAGCGTCGTTGCCCCTCTCGACCCAACCTTCGGGGCGATAAGCACGGTGATCACCGGGACGAAATTCGTGGCCAGGCTTCATGTCCCCATGGAAAAGCCCACCGTAATCCACCACACGGGTAAGAATATCGACTTTGTTAGCAACCGCTGAGTCCAACACATGCTGTCCGGGCCATGGCTCTAACGGATTCAAAATAATCATAGCCCAGTCGATCACCTCCCCAAAATTTTCGAAGACATGCAGTAGATCGAGTGTGAATCCATTGGCAGGACCGGGAGCAATTCCGAGCCGTTCCGAAAGCCCCTCTTCCTTCAGGGCAGTCATTCCCTTCCAAACCGCTTCACTGGTGTAGCCGATTTCGTCTGGGTTGTGCAACATGACGAGATCAAAGTGGCTTGTTTGGCAATTTGTGAGAGAACTCTCGCAAGCCCGACGCAAAAAATCACGATAACCAGATTCACCCCTCAGCGATGGGCTCGTGAACCTCGGATACCCCTTACTCCCCTCGCGTTCGCCGTCGATAAAATCGTGACCAAGCATCCCGACGAGGCAGTAACTCTCCCTTGGGAATTCCGATAAAACCTCTCCTAAGACGGCATCCGCTTTCCCTTGGCCATAAACATCAGCAGTGACGAAAGTCCGAATCCCTGAGTCATACGCAACTCGAATACATTTTTTGTAACGCTCTTCATCAAGAACTTCCCCAAAGTGCATAAACCGTCCGCCGCTCCAGGTCCCATATGCTGTCCGTGTCAAATCCATGGGGTAAATAAGCGATAGGGTAGTGCATCTTTCAAGCGGGACTTTTTCAATGGACTGCTAGGCTTGACCAGAAGTGACGAAAGAGTCCACATTCTTGCCGTGCGCGCCCTTCTTTTTCTTGCTCTTATCCTTCCCCTTCTCCCTTCCTGCACAAGAGTCTCCAAAAGACCTGGAAACATGGGTCTGCTGCCAACCGTCAGTGACCGAAAAGCTCAAATTGCCTCCGAACCCCGTGGCGATTTTTACTACGGTCGCCGCTACTTTGTGGAAAAAACCCGCTTCTGGGGATACCTCCGCGAACCGGGACAGTCGGCAAATAAAGCCAAATTGGTCATTTTCAATGAATCTTGGAAGATCAACCCTGATCGCCTCCCCGAGACAAAAGAAAGTAAAAGCTACGGATTCGATCATAATTACGAATACCGGATTCACGGTCGATACACCGGAAGGGAGCTGTATGAACCCAACAGTAACCAAATTCTCCCTGAATTCATTCTCACCGATTATCAGCTCATTTCGCGCAGCCCAGGATGGCTTTTTTCTCCCTCGGATCAATACTATCCTACCCGACTTTCCCTTCTCCCCCCGAGCTTCTGATCGCGACTTTGTGAAATATTTCACAAAGTCCTTGCGAGCCTACAAGAACGAGAGTTTCATTGTCGTGGCTTAACATGAGCAAGACCACTACCTACGAGGCCCCGGATGCCGCTGCCGTCGCATCACAGGCCGTTACCGATTACCAAGCGGAGACCGACGACGTCCTCGGCGAAAAGATGGTGCTAAACATGGGTCCATCCCACCCCGCCACGCACGGAGTTTTACGTCTTGTGCTAGAATTGGACGGCGAAATCATCGAAAAAGCCGAGCCCCACATAGGATACCTCCATCGAGGCGACGAAAAAATCGCTGAGAACATGCATTACAACCAGTTTGTACCGTATACTGATCGGTTGGATTACCTTGCTCCTCTCGCAAACAATGTCGCCTATGCCTGTGCAGTTGAAAAACTGATGGGATGGGAACTACCACCTCGAGGCCAAGCTCTCCGAGTTCTCTGCTGTGAACTAGCGAGGATTTCGTCCCACATGCTTGGGGTCGGCGTCTGCGCGATGGATGTTGGTGCCATGACCGTCTTTCTCTATACCTTCACGGAGCGAGAAAAAAT
>JAKMGP010000302.1 GCA_022424905.1 Akkermansiaceae bacterium
CTTTTTCACAAAGCAGACAACCACTCTCTGGGAAATTATTCTCACGCTAAGAACCAGCCAAAAAGCCGGTTAGAGGACTAGTTGCCTCCGCCTCCTCACTTGTCTCGGGAAGTCCCATTTCGAAAGCATCCCGCCCCGCTTGCACCGCAAGCTTGAAGGCATTTCCCATCCGACATGGATGTGAAGCAATCGCTATAGCCGTATTTACCAGCACCGCATCAGCCCCCAGCTCCATGGCCTCGGCGGCATGACTAGGGGCTCCGAGTCCAGCATCCACCACCACAGGCACTTGGGCCTGATCGATTATGATCCGAATCTGATCACCTGTAACGACTCCTTTATTGCTTCCGATTGGAGCACCCAGAGGCATCACAGCAGCAGTCCCGACTTCCTGTAGGCGTTTCGCTAAAACGGGATCGGCATTGATATAAGGAAGAACCGTAAACCCCTCCTTAACCAAAATCTCAGCGGCCTTTAGTGTCTCAATAGGGTCTGGGAGCAAATAGGTTGGATCCGGATGAATCTCAAGCTTGATCCATTTAGGAAGACCCGCTGCTGCTGCTAATCGAGCAAGTCGGATTGCTTCCTCTGCGTTCATTGCCCCGCTTGTATTTGGTAAGAGCAAATATTTTTCGGGATCGATGAAATCCAAAATGTTAGCGAAAGGATCAGATTGCCCGCTAAGGTCAGCCCGTCTCAGTGCCACCGTCACGATTTCAGTCCCCGAAGCAACTAGAGCTTCACTCATAAGTTCGTTGGACGAAAATTTTCCCGTTCCAAGCATCAATCGTGACTGAAACTCACGATCTGCAATGACCAATGATGATGCCATAAGAGCTATAAGTATTTAAGAAGGAATAAGATCAGCAACCGCTTCTCTTTCACTCGTAAGCTCAGCGACCGATGCATCAACCTTAGCACGAGAGAACCCGTCGAGTTCGACCCCTTGGACCACTTCCCAGGTTGAACCATCGGTCCGAATGGGCATAGAGGCAATCAGTCCCTCGGGGATCCCGTAAGATCCATCCGAGCAAACCGCAACGCTGGTCCAATCTCCTTTGGGAGTCGGAGTTACAAGTGAGCGGACAGTATCAACCACTCCATTTGCGGCAGAAGCGGCTGAACTAGCTCCGCGGGCTTTGATAATGGCAGCACCCCGCTGCTGAACGGTCGAAATAAACTCACCCTCAAGCCACTCACGGTCAGTGATGACATCAGCAACCAGTTGGTCTTTGATTTTGGCATTTGTGAAATCAGGATACTGGGTGGCGGAGTGATTCCCCCAAATACAGAGATTTGTGACGTCGCTACTATGAACTCCCGCCTTAGCTGCAAGCTGGCTCTTGGCACGATTCTCATCGAGTCGTGTCATGGCAAAGAATTGCTCTTTAGGAATTCCGGCCGCATTGTTCATCGCGATTAGACAATTGGTGTTGCACGGATTTCCAACCACCAAAGTGCGAACCCCAGAAGCTGCGTTGGCGGCTATGGCCTGTCCCTGCCCGGTGAAAATCTTACCATTAATGCCAAGAAGATCATTTCGTTCCATACCCGCTTTACGGGGAACTGAACCAACCAAAAGGGCCCAGTCAGTGCCGCAAAAACCCTCGGCAAGGTCACACGTTGGCACGATCTCATTGAGAAGAGGGAACGCACAGTCATTAAGTTCCATCACAGTGCCCTCGAGCGCACCCATGGCAGGTTCGATCTCAATCAAACGAAGATTCACCGGTTGATCCGGTCCGAACATCGAGCCAGAGGCAATACGAGTGAGGAGAGCGTAGCCGATTTGGCCGGCGGCACCTGTGACTGAAACAGTGATTGGAGCGTTCATAGACACCCTCTGCTTACTCTCACCCAGCCACTTGGTCAATGGATGTCGAGTGGAATTTTTCACAAAGGCCAAATGATCGGAATAAGAATCGATGCCACGATCCACAGAATTACCGCCAGAGGAAATCCAGCTCGAAAGAAATCGCTAAATTTATAGCCACCCGCCCCGTAAACAAAAGTGTTCGTTTGATAACCAATTGGCGTTGCAAAACTAGCCGAAGAACCAAACATCACTGCTGCAATGAACGGTTTTGGATCCACCCCAAGCTGAATTCCGACAATAATCACAAGCGGAGTGAGCAAGGCTGCCACCGCATTATTACTAACCATCTCCGTTAAAATCGCTGACAAAAGGTAAAGAATCGAGACCAGAATCCAGGGATCCATTCCATGGGTCGCTTCAACGACCTTGATCGCTAAAAGGTCAGCGACACCCGAATATTGGAGCGCCTGCCCAAGCCCCAGCATACCAATAATCAAAAATAACACCTTCCATTCCACCGATTGATAAGCCTCGGAAGGATCAATGCAACCTGTCAAAAGAACAAATACAGCAGCACACAAAGCGACCTGCACAATCGGGATGGCCGGAATCACATTAATCCCTGAAAGGAGACCCAAAACCATAAAGGCCAGAATCGCAGCAATTGCGAAGGGAGCTTTTTTGGAGCGAATCGCGACCTCTTTTGGCTCGCTGAGATTCACAAAGTCTTT
The DNA here is from genome assembly GCA_022424905.1 of Akkermansiaceae bacterium. Lineage (GTDB taxonomy): Bacteria > Verrucomicrobiota > Verrucomicrobiia > Verrucomicrobiales > Akkermansiaceae > SW10. The sequence goes on from JAKMGP010000302.1 coordinate 2,548, forward strand.
CAGTTCAAAGAGCTGCTGCATCCTTCGAGCTGGCCCCTGCACCAATAAGGTATCACCAAAGGCCAACTTCACATCCTCGAATCGCTCCTGCAAATTGCGGCCACGCCGGTGGACAGCGACAATAATTACGCCAAACCGCTGACGGAAATTGAGTTCCTTGAGGCTTTTGCCTGCCAAGGTTGAATCCGGCCCAATAATTCCCTCCATCATAACTGCCGATTCCGTACGGACATCCTCAAGCCCCAGTTGATGAGATGTATTTTGGGTAATACCATCCTTTTCCGACAAGCCCATCAAATCACCCAATCGCCCCTTGATGATAATCTCATCTCCTTCTTCGAATACCACTTCGTTCAAACTCTCACGGACGCGGTTTCCGTCGCGCACTACATCGATCACTCGCGCCTTTTTCATTTTTTTTAAGGACGACTCAAGAAAGCTCTGACCGATCAACTGTGACTCTTTAGAAACAAAGGCCCGTGTTATGAATTCACGAGCATCCTTACTGTCAATTAGGGCCGCAAGAGTGACCCGATCCGGAAGCAGCTTTTTTCCAATCGTCAGCAAATAGACAAAGGTTACCGCAACGAAAACGATCCCAAGCGGAGTCACATCGAAAAAACCAAAAGCATAACTTGGGTCATAGGATGCGGCGATTCCCGATGCCACCAGATTAGTGGAAGTTCCAATGATCGTAATGGTTCCTCCAACAATCGCGGCATAAGAAAGCGGAATGAGATACTTCGAAGCAGCCCAGTTCTTGCGGCGACAAATCCCTAAGACGATGGGAAGAAAGACCACTACCACAGGAGTATTATTCATGAACCCGGAAAGCCCCGCCACGATTACAATCATTATCACCAACATGCGAGTTGGACTCGTTCCGGCTGTCCGCTCAAACCAATGCCCAAGAACTTCAATCACTCCAGTTCGCTCCAAAGCAGCACTCAGCACAAACATGCAAGCCACCGTTATCGGAGCCGGATGAGCAAAGACACGTAAAGCATCAGCATTAAATCTCCGCAACGCATTTGTAAAAGCTTCTCCTTCCAGTCCCGGAGCAGGAGACGGCACTGCGATTGGAAGCACTCCAATCAAAACGCAAGCGACTAGCGCACCCATTGCGACCACTTCAGGAGAGACCCACTCCTTGATAAAGCTTGTAAAAACAAGAAGGACTAATACGCCGAGCGCAATCTGTTGCCAAGTTTCAACCATGGAGGACTTGGCAGATTGTGCCTCGCCATCACCCTTCAGGAAACCTTAAATCACTTTTGTGTTAAATCCCCATCTCCCAAAGGCTCCTCCGGATCTTGACCCTTATCATACGCGCCAGCATCGCGCCAAAGGTGGTTTTACCTTTCATAGGGCCTGTCTTGAGTTCTCACAATCTCTTTGGCTTCAAGAAAAACCTGCCCAAGCCATTCTCCAACTGAATAAAGCTTCGATGACCCCTGACCAAGCCGCACCTTACCCCGCACTTGTCTGGTTTTTAGCCCACCGCAGGGACCATCTTTTCATTGGAAACCCCGTTCGCCATTTCCAACACTTAGCCTCCCGGATCTCCGGAGACCATGCTAGACTTCGGAGCTGGAGAGCCTGGGCTTGTTTTCATTTGGCGGAAATTTCACTTCCTTGGTCTGACTTCCCCCGCGATCAGCAGCAAATTGATCGGGAACAGCTTCAAATTCCGATTTTTAGCGATATCGAAAAAAAATTACCCTCTTGTGACTCATCAACCTTGTCTGTCGCCAAAGCTCTCGCTAGAACCTTCGCTTCCAAGCGCCCATAGCTCAACTGGATAGAGCATCGCACTTCTAATGAGCCCAGGGGATTCCACTGATTGCTTTTTCCTTGTAGAATCAAGGGTTTAGAGAGTCGAAATAGTTGAAAAAACGCAATAAATACCAATATTTAGCGTTTTGGGTTACCAACTAGGGTTACCAACTAGACGATTTTTCTAGAGGTTCTTTTTGATGCTCTCGAGCTCCTTTTCAGGAGTGTTGATATCAAGACGGGGCCGAAGGAACTTCCCTCCAAGCAGGACCTTGTCTGATATCAGTGCTCACGAGCCTAAATTTCATTGCAACCACAAAGGTCCCAGCTAGTTCTAGAACCGTGGAGAATGGACGGATATCACCTTTCAGGACCCTACGAATAAATACTGTTCGGCACAAGAATTCGCACAGCTTTCACACGAATTTCATTTATCGCCGCTAGAAATAGATGATGAAGACAATTAGAAAGTTCATTTGGGGTGTATGCGGTGTAATC
>JAKMGP010000257.1 GCA_022424905.1 Akkermansiaceae bacterium
CTGAAGTGGGAAAGTGATGGTCAAAGCGGTTATACGATCTCTGAAGCTCAGGACGAGAAACGTGGGGCTCGTATCGTGATTCACTTGAAAGAAGATGAAAAAGACTTCGCGAAAGAGGACACTCTGAAAGGAATTATCGACAAACATTCCCGTTTTGTGTCCTTCCCGCTGAGTTTGAACGGAGAACGTGTGAATACCGTCGAGGCGATTTGGCTGAAGTCGAAAAACGATATCAAAGAGGAGGATTACAAGGAGTTCTACCAATACTGCGCGCATGCGGTTGATGAGCCTCGCCACACTCTGCATTTTAGTGCCGATGCTCCCATTAATATTAACGCCCTTCTTTTCACACCCGACGAGAACCACGAGCGCCTTGGTTTCGGTCAAATGAAGGCCGGGGTCTCCCTTTATTGTCGCAAGGTTTTGATCGATGCCGAGCCACAAGGGCTTCTTCCCGAGTGGATGCGCTTTGTAAAAGGGGTCGTCGATTCTGAAGACCTCCCTCTCAATATTTCACGGGAGTCGATGCAGGACAGTGCCCTCGTGAAGAAGCTTAACACTCTTCTTACAAAACGCTTCATCAAGCATATCGCGAAGGAAGCAAAAGCTAGCCCTGAAAAACACGAAGAGTTTTATGAGCGCTTCAGCCGTTTCCTTAAAGAGGGTATCGCGACCGGTTTTGAACACCATGAAGCGCTCGCAGAGTTACTTCGCTTCGAGTCGAGCATGACTGATGAAGGAAAGAAAACTTCTTTCGACGACTACCTCACTCGTGCGAAGGAAGATCAAGATTCCATCTACTATTTGGTTGGGATTGATCGGAAGTCGATGGAGGCTGGTCCCTATCTTGAGGCTTTCCAAAAACGTGGAATCGAAGTCATTTTCCTCACCGATAATATCGACGATTACATCATGGAGACACTTCGTGAGTTTAAGGGCAAGAAGCTGGTCAGTGCCGATCGCGCTGAGATTGATCTTGATGAGCTTCCCGATGAGGAGGCCAGGCTGAGCGAGGAAGAAAGCAAAGAACTTGTCGAGTGGCTTAGTAAGACTCTAGGCGATAAGGTTGAAAGTGTTGATATGGGTAAACGCCTCGTGTCACACCCGGTGGTGGCTCTCACTCCCCAAGATGCTCCAAGTGGGCAGATGCGTGCTATGATGGAAGCGATGGGGCAGGGCGCGCCAGAACCGAAGGCCCGACTTGAGTTCAATCCCAATCATGAACTGGTCGCCAAGCTCAACTCACTTCGGAAGGAAGACTCAGAGGTCGCCTCCCAGGTGGCTGGGCAGTTGGCCGATAATGCCCTAATGGCAGCTGGAATGGTCAAAGATCCCTCTTCCATAATTGCTGGAATGAATTCATTACTCGGTTCCCTGATGAAATAAACCGGTGGGACATCCCTAGCGGGATCCGGGTTTCTGAAGTTCATTGAGCATTCGCTCCAATCGTGTCGCGACGTCGCCTGCAGGAAGGAAGGCGCTTAAGCGATCCGCCCAAAGTGGGAATGCCATTGGGGTGAGCCGGCGGGTTTCGATAAGACGGAAGGGGCGCTCTTGGATTGACGAAAGAGTCGTTTGTAACCGTCCTAACTCAAGTTGGTGTTCCAAGATTTCGCGGCGGGATTGCTCAAGAAGTAAGTTGTCTGGGTCGTAGCGTGTGAAAACCTCAAAGAGGAGATTTGCTGAGACTTGAAGATCACGAGTTGGTTTTCTTTTTCCGGGCATATCAGGAATGAGGAGGCCGGCGACTCGGGCGACATAGCGAAACTGGCGGCGGGCCATTTCGGCTGTATTCATACACTCTAGTAGATCTTCAAGGAGGTTCTCTGTTCTGAGAGCTCTTCTCAGGAGGTCTTCATCGAGGCTAAGGCCTTTTGCGGAACCAAGGCAAAATCCGTAATCGTTTTGAGTCACATTAATCGATTCGCCGGAAGCTCTCGAGAGCCGAAAAGCAATCAGGGCACCTAAGCCTTCGTTCACCAAACGACCTGCAAAAGCATAAATAAACAAGTGTTCCCCCTCTCTGGTTCGGGTGAATTCGATGAGAAGCTCCTTGTCAGAGGGTAGTGCTGACCATGATTTCTGAATCTTAAGAATAGGCGCGACTGCTTTGAGTTCGGGGCTTTCAAGTGAACTGTGCAGGCTTCTCGCGACGGCGTGTGAAAGTTCGGACGAGAGCGGCATTTTACTACCGCCCCAAATCGCGACCTCTCCCTTAGTTGTTTTAGTAGCTGGTCTCACTGTAGCAGTGAGCTTATGGAAGCGGATAAGCTCGAGGCGACGGCCGGCGAAGATAAATTGCTTTCCAGTTTTCAACTTGGAAGCGAAACCTTCCTCAACACTTCCGAGACTTCGACCACCTGCAAACTTAATGAGAACGGAAGTGTCGGAAGTGATGGTCCCGATATTCATTCGGTGGAGTTGGGCTGTCCTTTTGTTGGTGACGGTTAGAAGTCCATCGATAATTTCTGCTTTCTGGTATTGCGGGTAGGCTGAGAGGGGACCTCCATTAGTGAGAAACATGATGGCCCAGTTCCATTCGGCTTCGGTGAGACCAGTATAACTGAAAGTGGAAAAAATCTCTTTTTTGAGTTCTTCGGGTGACGTCGGTTCGCCAAGTACGATTGTTGTTAGATGTTGAGTGAGGACATCGAGTGGTTTTTTTAGTAAGGTCCGTGATTCAATTTCTTTGTTGTTCCACGCATCGCGAGCGGCGGAGAACTCGATGAGCTCAAGAGCATTGGTTGGGACGCAAATAATTTTAGAAATCACGCCAGGTGAGTGGCCGGCGCGGCCAGCCCGTTGGGTGAGCCGGGCGATACCCTTAGGAGATCCAATTTGAATCACTTGATCTACTGGCGAAAAATCGACCCCAAGATCGAGGGAAGATGTGCAAATAACGCACCGAAGAGAGCCATCTTTGAGGCCGAGTTCAACAAGTCCTCGCTCATCTCGACTCAATGAACCATGGTGAATTGCAATGTCCTCTGCCCAGTCAGGTTTTGCCTCTCGGATTTCCTGATACCAGATTTCGGCTTGAGATCGGGTATTCGTAAAGACAAGAGTTGTTTGAGCTTTCTCCAGTTGTTTCGCGACTCTTTTGACTGATTTTGTTCCCAAATGGCCTGACCATGGAAATGATTCAATCTCATCTGGAATGAGAGTCGTGATTTCGATCTTTTTGTCATGGTTCGCTGCAATTAATTTGTGGGGTCGGTGATCGATGAGCGGCTTGGCCGCTTCGTCGAGATTTCCCAAAGTCGCAGAGAGGCCCCAAATCCTCAACTTCGGCAACCAAGTTCGAAGTCGAGTGATGCAAAGTTCGGTTTGGATTCCGCGCTTGGTTCCGAGGAGTTCATGCCATTCATCAATAATGATACATTTCAGATGAGAAAGTTTCTGTCTCGTGTCGGAATAAGTGAGAAGGAGCGAAAGTGACTCGGGCGTCGTGACGAGGCAGTAGGGAAATCTCTCTCGTAATTTAGATTTTCGATAGGATGAGGTATCCCCGGTTCTCGCTTCAATAGACCAATCTAGTCCCATTTCCTCAATCGGTTCCCTCAAGGATTGGAGGGTGTCATTAGCAAGAGCTCGTAGAGGAGTGATCCAGAGAACCTCGCAATGTTGGGGAGTTTTTCCTTTTTCTAAAACTTCAGAAATCGGACCTAACCA
>JAKMGP010000308.1 GCA_022424905.1 Akkermansiaceae bacterium
TTGAAGGTATCAACGTCGGCGATGAAATCACCTTCAAATACACTGTGACCAGCGAGGATAGCTGGATAGATAATATAAAATTACTCAGATCCTCCAGCTATGATTCGAAAGGAGTAAAAAAAAATAAACCAGCTCCTCCAGGTGCTGGAAACAACTATTTTACAATCGGCGATACGATCGAGGACTTCAATTTTCTAAGCCACAAAAGTGAAACCACAAAGTTGTCCGACTTTCGTGGTAAAGTCCTCGTCATTACCTTTATCTATACACGCTGTCCTGTGCCAAATTTCTGCCCTCGGCTCTCATTGAGATTTAAATCTGCCCTCGATATTCTTAGTGGTGACACCCTAAACCAATCGGCATACCACTTCTTATCTATTACGTTTGATCCCGAACATGATACCCCTGAGATATTGACCCAATACGCAACAAGCTATAAGTCTAACGATCACAAAAACTGGACTTTTCTCACTCCAGGCGCAGCTGAATCCGATGAATTCGCAAGAAAAGTGGGCGTGGTAGTGACTCGTGACGAAAAAAACGATTTAAATTGGGACCACAACCTTCGCACCTTGATTATTGACCGGTCTGGTAAAATAAAAACTATCTTGGTTGGCAATCTGTGGAGTGCTGAGGAATTAGTTAATGAAGTGAAATCATTGTTTTAGGAGAGATCTGGAACCACTCCTAGCAGCCAGCTCTAACATCATCTCAAAATATCGTTCACCACTCGCCCGTGAACATCGGTCAGGCGAAAGTCTCTACCCTGATGGCGATAGGTGAACTTCTCGTGGTCGATGCCCATCAGGTGGAGCATCGTGGCATGGAAATCGTGCACGTGGACGACATTTTCGACCGCGTTGTAGCCGAGTTCGTCGGTTGCGCCGAAGTTGCTGCCGGGTTGGATTCCGCCGCCGGCCATCCAGATCGAGAACGCTTTGATGTGGTGGTCGCGGCCATTGCCTTGGGCCATTGGCGTGCGCCCGAATTCGCCATCCCACACAACCAGCGTGTCATCGAGCAGGCCACGCTGTTTCAGCGTCGACTACTAAAGCGGCTGATGCTTGGTCGACGAGTTTCGCCGTGTGCTCGATTCCCTTTTTACTGCTAGGAAATTGCTTTTGGCGGGAGGGCCTTGAAGCAGCCTTTGGCCGGAGCGGAGGGGGGCGAAAGGGGGTTTTGCTTAGGAGATGCGGAAGGTTTTGGGAGCCGGATAATACGGTCGAGGGTAGCTAGGCGAGGACGTCTTGGATGACGTGGCCGTGGACGTTTGTGAGCCTGCGCTCGAGGCCGTTGTGGTAGTAGGTAAGGCGTTCGTGGTCGAGGCCCATGAGGTGAAGAATGGTCGCGTTGAAGTCGTAGACGCTGGTGGGGTCTTTTTCGGCTTTGGCGCCGAAGTTGTCACTGGTGCCGTGGCTATGGCCTTTTTTGACGCCGGCCCCGGCGAGGAAGCAGGTAAAGGCATCGGGGTTGTGGTCGCGGCCGGTGCCGTTGCCTTGCAAGAAAGGCATTCGACCGAATTCGGTAGCCCAGACCACCAGGGTGTCGTCGAGCATACCGCGTTGTTTGAGATCGGCGATAAGGGCAGCGGTGGGTTGGTCCATGATCTCAGCCTGCATGGCGTGGGTGTCTTTGATGTTAGAGTGGCTGTCCCAGTTTGTGATGCCGTTTCCACCGGAGGGGTCGGAGCCGTTGAAGAGTTGGACGACGCGGACGCCTTTTTCAAGGAGGCGGCGGGCGAGGATGCAGTTCTTGGCGTATTCTTTTTTGAGGTCGGAGCCGGTGTCGGTGCCGTATTGTTTATGGATGGAGGTGGGCTCGTTGGCGAGGTCCATCATTTCGGGAACAGAGACCTGCATTTTGCCTGCGAGTTCGTAGCTAGCGATGCGGGCCGCGAGGTCGGCGTCACCTGGGTATTTTTCGAGATGGCTTCCGTTGAGGCGCTTCAGAACTTCGGCAGTGAGTTTGTCGTCTGTGGCATTATAGCTGTCGGGCCGACGTAGGTTGGCGGGGGGATTTTTTGCGTTAAAGTCGGTGCCTTGGAAGGCGGCGGGGAGGAAGCCATTGCCGAAGTTGTTTTTGCCGGAGCGGGCCATGCCGCGCGGGTCGTTGATGGCAACGAATGCAGGGAGGTCTTCGTTGTCGGAACCAAGAGCGTAGGTGACCCATGAGCCGAAGGAGGGGAAGCCTTCCATGGTGAAGCCGGTGTTCATGAAGTTTTCGCCCTGAGGGTGGGCGGAGGTCATGGTGTGGAGGGAGTGGAGAAAGCAGAAGTCGTCGGCGTGGGATCCGAGGTGGGGGAGGAGGTCGGAGATCATTTTGCCGGACTTACCTCGGGGCTTAAAACCCCAGAAAGGTTTGGCGATGTTACCGGTGGGCCCTTCGAAGGTGACGGCGGGAATGCCTGGTGGCTTTTGGCCGTGGTATTTGTAGAGGTCTGGCTTGTAGTCGAAGGTGTCGACGTGGGAGACGGCACCGGGGCAGTAGATGACGAGAACGCGCTTGGCGGCGGCGGCGTAGTGGGAGGGGCGAGTGAGGTAGGGGCTGTCTGCATCGATGTTGGGGCGGATGGGTGCTTTTCCTGTGAAGTTGGTGGGATCGTCTTTGTCGTCGGCTGCGAGGAGATGGGCGAGGCCGAGACTGCCGAGGGAAAAGGCGGTCTTGGACATAAAGTCGCGCCGGTTGAGGAGGCTGCGGCCGAAGGGGGAGAGCTGTTCTGGGGTCATGGGTTGACAAGGAGGTTCCGCGTTGAGGCGCAGAAGTGAATCAGATGAGGATATTTTAATCCGCTGCGTATTCGCGTGAGGTTTTTCTAGGGCAGGAAGGCGAATTCGTTGGAGTTGATGAGGGAGCGGGAGAGGATGTTGAGAGGGATGGTTTTGACTGCCTCCTTTTCTTCCGGGGTGGGTGGGCGTTTTAAGATAAGTCGGAAGGTTCGGGTGATGGGGTCGTTGGGCAACTCTTTCTGGGCTCTTTCTGCGATGAGTTTGGATTGCTCGACCACAAAAGGAGAGTTGAGGAGGTTGAGAGCCTGAAGTGGGGTGGTCGAGACTGGACGCTTGGCGCGGACTTGTCCGCAGTCTGGAAAGTCGAAGGCGGTGAAGATCTGATCGTCGACGCGGCGCATCCGCTCTTGGTAGATCATGCGGCGCCAGGTGTCGGGACCGTGGTTGTCGGTGACCTCCCACTGAGCGTAGGTCTTTTTGACGTTGTGAATGCGGAAGCTCCGGCCGCCAATTTTAGGGTCGAGTTTTCCTGAAGCTTGCAGGATGCCGTCGCGGATGACTTCGGCCTCGACTCGGCGGGGTGGAAACCGCCAGAGCAAACTTGAACTAGCGTCTTTTTGCATCCCATTACTTTCAGGAAGGCTGGAGCGTCGAAAAGCCTGAGTCAGCATGATTTTTTTGATCATGGCTTTGGTGGACCAACCATTTTCGATGTATTCGGAAGCAAGCCAGTCGAGGAGTTCGGGGTGAGTAGGCTTAGCTCCCGCGATGCCGAAGTCTGCCGTGGTAGGGACAATCCCGGTTCCGAAGAGGTGGTGCCAGATGCGGTTCACCATGACGCGGGCAGTGAGGGGGTGTTTGGGGTTGGTGAGCCAATCTGCGAATTTTTTTCGGCGTACGGGATCTTCCGTACTGGAGTCGAGCCCAAGGTTTCCTTCCATGATGGCAAATCCAGCAGGTGGCACTTCATCACGTGGGTTTTCAGGGCTACCGCGGTGGAGGAATTTAGTTGGGCCAGGTTGAGTAAAGTGACCAATAAAAGAGTGATGAGGGCCTTCTTCGCGAAGCGTTGCAATATGGGCTTGGAGACGTTTGGCAGCTCCACTAGCTTCAGGATTCTTCTTAAGTGATTGCCGGGCGAGTTGGGTAGCGGCGAGAGTTTTCCAAGTGCCATTGTCTTGCAAGGCAAGGACCCGGAAGCCGGGGTAGTAAGAGCCAGGCATTTTCTCGAGGTAGTCGGTCTCGAGATGATACTCACGGTTGCTGGAGAAACGGAATCGGTTGACTTCGATGGGTTTGGGAAAGTTGATTTCGACCCACGGCTTCTCTTTGG
>JAKMGP010000282.1 GCA_022424905.1 Akkermansiaceae bacterium
GTGTCTGATTGTCGCTCTGACGGTCCCAGTTGGGCTACTTACGTTCAAAGCCCTTGAGCATCTTCTTTTCTGATTAGGCATCTCTACACGCTTACGATTAACATTTGCGTCTGTCGCTTTGGAAAGATTTCAAACTGTTATCTATGAAGCTGGAGAGGCCGAATCATAGTCCCCCTAAGCAGTATCCCCGAATCAGTAAAGGGGAGGGGTGAATCGGCAGTCCCCGCACCTTTCGAGAGAGGAGCTGAACCCCGTATCCTGATCCCTGTATCGCTGAACCCCGCACAACAAGTCGTCGACAGTGCCAGAGGAGAGAAGCGGTTTTTTTATTACGATTGTGATTAGCTCTATACTTTGATTTATATTCTAGGTATGGGAGTACCATGAAAATTGTCATGGGAATATTTTTGTTATTATTCCTCGGTGGATGTGGATCTGACAAATCAGAGGCAGATGCAGATGCAGATGCAGGGGCAGATGGAGGGGCAGAGGTGGTGGCAGAAGGCCAAGTATTCGTAGTCACGAAAAGTCGTGAGAATATTAAAATGGGATTAGTTCCTATTCATGTTGTTTCCGACAAGCAGTTCAAAATCATTGCTAGTGAATTAGCGCAGCAAATAATGGTATTTCGGGTAGAGGGCGCCCAGCAAAAGGCTAATGAAAATGCTAAGGAAGAGCTGGCTAAAGAATTAATGTCTTTGGAGAAACCTGAGTTAAGCATTCCTTTGCTGAAGGCTTTAAGGGAAGAAGCAGTTTTGCCGATAGCAAAAAATACAGGTCAAAATCGTTTCACTCCGTCTGAAGGGCTAGATTTCTCTACCGAGCTTCTTTTTTCTAAACTTCCCCCTGCGGTTGTGAAAACGGATGCCGATGGTCGGTTTAAAATTTTGTTTAAGCCAAAGGTTTGGGTGATTGCCCAAGCAGCACGCTCTGTTGGTGAGAAGATTGAGAATCATCTATGGATTTTTCCGGTTGAAAGACCAAAAGAGGGTTTGGCCTCACCACTTCTTATCTCAAACGATTCTGAGTATAAGAGTGTCGAGAGGGTCTTCACTCTCCTGGCTTCTGAGGGAGGTGAGTCTGAAGAGCTTCCAAGCTTGTCTAGTGCTCAGGTTGATCAGGAAACTTCTCAATGGATTAGAGAAGCAAGAGAAAAGGCAAATAACGCGATCAAGGAGGTGATGATTGAAGAACAAGCTAGGCTAGATGCTACCGAAGCTACGGAAAAAATTAGGTTAGATGCTGCCGAAGCCGCGAAAAAAATTAGATTAGATGCTGCCGAATCCGCGGAGCAGGCTAGGATTTTGGAGCTTGCATCTATCCGAGAATCTTGGTCACTGCGGACGTTGCTACGCGGGGGCAGAAGCGAGCTTGTCGCTTGGGGCGAGAATAACGATCGACAATGTGATGTTCCAGCTGGATTAACAAATGTGGTGGGGATTTCTGGAGGATCAGATCACAGCCTAGCGCTTAAGGAAGACGGTAGAGTTGTGGCTTGGGGGCAGAACGAATGGAAGCAATGTGATATTCCAACTGGTTTAAAAAATGTTATTGGAATTTCGGGTGGGATTTTTTCTCACAGTCTAGCAGTTAAGAAAGATGGGACAGTCGTAGCTTGGGGGTATAACAAAGATAAACAATGTGACGTTCCAGTTGGTTTAGAGGATGTGATCGGAGTTTCTGGAGGCTCAGGTCACAGCCTTGCACTTAAGAACGACGGATCAGTTGTCGCTTGGGGTGATAATAAATGGAAACAATGTGATGTTCCTGTTGATCTAACGGATGTGGTTGATGTTTCTGGAGGAGGACGTCATAGCTTAGCACTCAAGAAAGATGGTACAGTTGTCGCTTGGGGGCGGAATGAACAGAAACAAAGTGATGTTCCAATTGGATTAACGGATGTGGTAGGGATTTCTGGGGGAGGACGTCATAGCTTAGCCGTTAAGAAAGACGGGACAGTGGTTGCATGGGGTGAGAATGACGAGAAGCAATGTGATGTCCCAATTGGATTAACGGATGTAGTGGGGATTTCTGCTGGTTTTTTTAATAGCTTAGCAGTTAAGAAAGATGGCTCAGTGGTTGCTTGGGGGCGAAATGAACAGAAGCAATGTGATGTCCCAATTGGATTAACGAATGTGGTAGGGATTTCTGGAGGTTCAGGTCACACCTTAGTAATTAAGAAAAATAGCAGTAATTAGTGTCTCTTGGATTCTTTTAAGTTGAAGTTGGGTTCCCTCTTTTTTGTTCTTCTTTACTAGGTTTATTAGACTGAATCTCATCACTGAATGCTGCTTCCCTAAGTAGTATCACCCAATCAGGAAAGGGGAGGGGTGAATCCCCTTCGATGGATCTCTGTAAAAGGGAAGACACGCCACCGTTAGGGTTGCGTTTTTTTTGTGGGTTGGTCTTTATATAATAGGAAATTAAAAGAATTGATCGGCGGCTTAGGGTGGGAGACCACGTTTGAACCCCGTTGCCTGATCGTTACTCTACAACGGTATTAGAGTTGCTTTGGGTTTATCAGCTGCTCTAGGAGGGGCGCGATGTTTTGGGCCATTAGGGAAAGTCCTTCACCCGTGAGGTGAACACCATCTTTAGAGATGAGTCTTTTTATTGCTTCAGGGTCTCGCTTGAATTTTTTTTTGAAAATTTTATGAAGATCGCAGAGGAGAACTTTTTCCTCCTTTGAAATGGTGCGAACCTGTTCGCAAAACTCACGGTCCATGTATTCGTCGAGACCACCGAGTTTTTGAAATTCTTTTCGCTTTGCCCAAAAGTGCCTTTCATTATTGAAAGGGGTACTAGTCATCAAAATGACATTGATATCAGCGGCCTTTAGAGTTCTAACAATCTTTCTTATGCTCTGACCATATTCCTTAGGCTTACGATTTCCCGTGTCATTTAGTCCGAATGAAACGGTAACGATGTCGGGCTTATGGGCTAGGACGTCCAGCTCCAGTCTCTTTAAAGCCGAGGTCGCATTATCGCCTCCTTTGCCTGCGTTAATCATTCCCTTTCGGCTAAGAGGTATCTTAATTTTTTGATTCAACTCTTTCATTACTACCCAAGGTAATCCTTGGTCAGTAGTTGAATCGCCTAGCATGACCACAATTGAGTTCGGTTCAGAGGCACCGATGAAATTGGTGACAAAAATAAATAGGGTGAAGACAAAAGTTTTCATAAGAGAATCTCAGCTAGGAAAAAGATTGTTTGTTATGGATCTGTTTATCAGTAGTTTAAATTCGGCTCAAGATTGATAATCAAAACCTGATCCATGAAGCAGGAATCGGGAAAAGCTAAACCACCGATCCAATAATCAGCATCCCCGAATCCAGAAAGGGGAGGTCAGATCACTAGCGAGCGCGATGCCGGAACGCGCAGCGGGATCGAGTTCCTGACTCTGGTCGCCGATTGCGGCTGTTTTCAACGTGGAGCATACATGGGCGCGTGAAATCTCATCCTTCTATTTCATCAGTTTCTCAAGGATTCGTTGGTCGAGGTCCTCCAGCAACTTTCGGTCGGCTTTTCCCAGCTGTTCTCCCTTGCCCTTCTTTTCGATCAGCGGCTTGAGTTGTTTGTAGGTCTCCATGTGGAGGGAGTTCTTCATTTCGAAGAACGGGCCCCACTTCTTGTCGTCCTTGAGCTTCTCGCCATAACGCTTCGTCAGTTGCAGACTCACGCCATCGTAGTAAGAGAATTGCTCGAACACCTTTTGATCCCAATCACCCTTGAGCATGGTGCGGATCAGCGTAAAATTCGTGTAGAACTGCGACGAGGAGAGGGTAGAAATTTCCTGAAGTATCTGAGTTGGGGGTGGCGCCTCTTCACTAAGGGCGCCCCCGCAAAAGGAAATTAGAATGAGGCATAGAATGTTGGTTCGAATGGTTTTCATTGTGGTGATGTTTGAAGGATAGTGTCTGTGAATGTTGCCATCCGAGTCGAATTACTACTTCTCGTGAAATCTTGAGAAACCTTGCACATACCGCCATTTCCCGAACTCTATCGAATCGGATGAATCGAGTGTCGAAAACCAAGGATCGGCAAACGCACCCGTGTGACGATAGACCATCGCGTCGAAATACGACACCCAGGAGTCCGCGGTGACAAACAACTGGTAATCATCCTTGCCGATACGTTCGTAGAACCATCTGTCAGTGTCAGGTGCAGCAGCATTGCGAGTCAAGAATTCGGTTGGTTTTTTGTAACCCTCAGCAATGTCGCTGAGCGACATTGGAAACTCGCTGTTCTCCTTGCGGTGTTTTTCGAGCAAAAGTCGAATGTCCGTTGATTCCTCGATGACCTTTGCCGCCCACCCATCATCGAGATCCCAGCGCGTCATAACCTTGAAGATCGCGAAACCCCCGCAAGCAAATATCGTTACCGAGACAAGGGTCACGGTGATCAGACTTCGGATATCCGCTTTCACCCCTTGCGGCTTTCGATCACGCGGCTTTTTTATGCGCAGTATAACGGCCACTACCCCGCCGATGATGCACACGGTGCCCGCACCGTAGAAGAGGCGCAACCGGGAGCTGACGGAATCTGCAATAGATTCTATTGATATGGACGCATCGGCGGGGACCGGAGTCATCCACGCAAACCACCCCGTGACAGCCACTGCAAAGCAAGCGATGCCAACTAAGCTTAAAAATATGCCGAGCATCTTCATGTAAGTGGAATGAAATCAGAACGATGTGAAATCTGTGTGAACGCAGGATGAAATCGCCGTGAATTCCTTCGCCTTACAGTGTAACACTTTATCTCTCTACTGGTTAATCGCTTGTTCCCCTGCAACAGGTTGCCTGCACCGATCCACCTTGCGTTATCGTCCGAAGTTCCCATCTCCGATGAAAGAGGAAGCTGACGAAGCCATTGTTGAGCTTAGCCTGGAGCATCCCGAGCTGGGATCCGACAAAGTTGGTCGATTGGTTCTTAATCGTGGATTGCGTGTCAGCAGCGAAAGAGTTCGCGAGGTGCGTCGTGAGGAATGTCTTCAGGTTCCTACACCAAAGAAGAAGCAAAGCCGCCGTGGGGTCTCTACTGGACGGCATCCCGCAAAGGCCCAATATCGAGGCCATGTCTGGACGTGGGATTTCATCCATGATTCGACAGTCAAGGGAGGGAGTTTGCGAATCTTGAGTGTGGTTGATGAATACACTCGAGAAACGCATGCATTGTATCCGGCGCGAAACATCGTATCAGGAAAGGTTTTGAAAGTGATGAGTTCACTCATCGCGCGTCACGGTGCTCCAGATCATATTCGTAGTGACAATGG